>DBVX01000041.1:33095-34326 GCA_002308815.1 Bacteroidales bacterium UBA1253 | reverse complement strand
TTGAAGATGTCGTTGTCGTTGAGCAGAGGCGAGTTGAGCGCATCCTCGATAGCTTTCTTTACGCGAGACTCTCCCTCACCGTAACCCGTAGACATGATAGCCACACCACCGTCTTTGAGCACGGTCTTTACATCGTTGAAATCAAGGTTAATCAGTCCGTGGACAGTGATAATCTCTGCAATCGACTTGGCGGCAACGCTCAATGTGTCGTCGGCCTTACCGAAAGCGTCGAGCACTGTAAGCTCAGGATATATCTCGCGCAGGCGCTCGTTATTGATAACGAGTAGTGCGTCTACATGTTTTGACATTTCCTCAACGCCGTCGAGAGCTTGGTCAATCTTCTTGTCACCCTCGAAACGGAACGGTATGGTAACGATACCAACGGTCAGGATGCCGAGATTCTTCGACTCACGGGCAATCACCGGGGCTGCTCCAGTGCCGGTTCCGCCACCCATTCCGGCGGTGATGAAAGCCATGCGAGTGCCGTCGTTCAGCATGTTGCGCACGTCCTCAATGCTTTCCTCTGCTGCCTGACGGGCTTTCTCGGGTTTGTTGCCGGCTCCTAAACCCTCCTTGCCCAGCTGCAGATGCACAGGCACAGGACTGTCGTTAAGAGCCTGATTATCTGTGTTGCAGAGCACGAAGGTCACATCGTGAATGCCTTCGCGGTACATGTGGTTCACGGCATTGCCACCGCCACCACCTACACCTATGACCTTGATGATGCTTTTCTCTTTCTCGGGCTCACCGAAGTCTAATATGTCGAAATTGCTTAATTCGTTCATGATGGTTGTATTGTTATTGGGGTTATTGTTCTTTTTTTGCTGGTATCCCAGAATCTCTAGATTTTCTAGAAATTCTAGATACTCTAGATAATCTAGACTAGATTCTCTAGAGCTTATTCATCCTCAGTGAGAATGTTGTTGAGGAAACTCCTGAACTTGCTGCCGAATTTCTTCAGGCTGCTATTCTCCTTTTTCTTCTTATCTTCCTCGGCCTTGCGAGCTGCCTCTTCAGCCTGTTCCTTAGCTATGCGGGCAGCCTCTTCTTCCTCCTGACGGCGTTTCTCCTCCTCGGCTTTCTGCTTTTCAGCCTCGGTGATGACCACACCGCTCTTGATTTCGTTAGCGGTACGGGCTTTCTGGTGGATATCGGCAGTGGTGGTAGCAGCCTCTTTCCGTGCGAACAAGTCACCATGGGGATCTATCTCATCGCCGGCACAGTTCATGTC
>DBVX01000041.1:30567-33022 GCA_002308815.1 Bacteroidales bacterium UBA1253 | reverse complement strand
CGTATCTTGTCGATGTGGGTGTGGTTGCGGAAAGCCTTTTCGATGTTGCGCATGTTAGAGCCACCTCCAGTAAGAATGATGCCACCCAGCAGCTTGTCAGCATATTCAGAAGGAATCTGATACCATACGTTTTCGATGATTTCTGCCATTCGTCCCTCAACAATCTCGATGAACTTGCGGCTCTCGATGGTGCGGTCGGAGTCGATGGGCAGTTGCAGGTTGTTATCAATGTCGCTATTATCAGTGAAGGCACAACCGTATTTCAGTTTCATCTTTTCTGCATCGCTTTCCTCCATTTGCAGTGAGGCAATGTCCTTGGTAATATTGGCACCGCCCAGAGGGATGACCGCCAGATGGCGCAGGATATTCTTATAGTAGACTGATACGGTGGTGGTGTCGGCTCCTAAGTCAACCAAAGCACAACCAGAACGGCGCTCTGCCTCAGTGAGAACGCTGTCGGCCAGAGCCAACGGAGCCAGATACATCTCGGCAATGGCGATATGGGCAATATCGAAACACTTGTTTAGATTGCGGTAGAACAGTTTCCGCCAAAGAATGTTAAGGAAGTTACCTTCCAGGCGTGTGCACTGAATGCCTACCGGGTCGAGCTGGTATTGCGAGTCAACCTTGTATTCCTGAGTGGCAGCATCCAGAATCTCCTGGTCTTGATAAGTCATATTGCGGTTGGCGTCCATCAGTTCGTTCACCATCTCCTGTTTCACGATAGTGTCGGCGGGAAGGTCTTTGATAATGACGTTTTTCACACTGAGAATGGACTGTCCGCCCACACCTACATACACATGAGAGATTTCGGTCTTAAGAGTACTAGTTAGTTTCTTTACAATATTCGACAGACATTGTGCCGTCTTATCGATATTGTACACAACGCCCTTGCGGATGAAAGAAGACGACTCTTCCTGAACAACAGCCAATACCTGAATGCTGCCATCCATATTCTTCTTTCCGGCGATACCGGTCATCTTGGATGAACCTAGTTCAATAGCTACGATAAATTCCTTTGCTGCCATGGGGTTTGTATTTTTTTTATCAATTATCAGTTTTATGATTCTTTTTCTTGCATATAATCTGGTTGTCGAACTCCAGACTGATATAGGAGTACTTGTTCCAACCGGCTTCTGAAAGACCGTATTTATAGAATTTCTCCAGCCGCTGCATTTTCTTGCCGATATAGTCGTCTATGAGGTTCTGACGTTCCTCCTTGTCCTTCGATTCTGGCAGATAGCCTATAAAAACGATGTTGTCACCAATGCGCGGAACCAACTCAATGCCACGGTCGGGCAATACATGAATCTGCTCAACAAGGTTGCGCCAGAGATCGTTTGCCATAAGCGACTTACTCAGACATCCCAGATAGGTCTGTGCATACCATTTGTTAATGCTTCCAGTTGCGATAATCAGGTCAGAAGTATACTTCGAGTTAGGCATAATACCGCCCTTGTCGTCGAGATAGTAATCATCGCCGTTATTGCTTTTGATACGAACAATGGGAAGTCGCTGGGTGATATTGATGCACACATGACCGTCCTGTGTGGTGTAGCATTGGGCCGTATTGACAAACGGACTGGCCTTGAGAATGTCCTCAATTTGGCGTGGGTCGACAAAAGCCATCCGTTTTTCGAGCGGATATATCTTGTTTCGCTCCAGGATCTTCTTAATTTCTGCGGCACTAAGAAAACCATTTGTCGACTCGTCAGCAATGTTGATGGCCACCTTAGTGCATACCTTTGAGGTCTCGTCGGGATTGTTGAACGACGTGACGGCCAGCACAAAGTACACAGCCAGGGCTATGTCGAGTACGATGATAACGGCTTTCTTCCAGTTAAATGCCATATATGCTTTGTTCTTTCTGTTCTTTTTGCGGTTGAGAGAAAACTATTTTTCCGAAATAATCCGGGCTATCTCTGCCGCATAGTTGTCTAAGTCGCCAGCACCCAAGATTACCAACACATCGAAGTCGCGGCTCTTTACCAAGTCGATAACCTCTGTTTTCTTAATCATACTCTTCTCAACACCTTCTTTCAGGTTGTCGTAGATGAGCTGGGAGGTAACTCCTGGAATGGGCTCCTCACGTGCCGGATAGATATCGCAGAGTATCACTTCGTCCAACTGACTCAACGCACTGGCAAACTCACGGTAGAAGTCGCGTGTACGAGTGTAGAGGTGGGGTTGGAAAATGGCTGTTATCTTGCGATTCCTGTACAGTTCGCGAATACTTTTGGCGCTTTGGTAGATCTCTTGCGGATGGTGTGCGTAGTCGCTAAGGAATACATGACGGTCGTTTTTAACCTTAAAGTCGAAACGACGGTCAACACCACCATATGTTTTCATGCCGTAACGCAGTTCTTCTGCCGTGCAACCGTTCAGCTGGGCCATAGCCATGGCGGCAATGCCGTTCTCGATGTTGATGGGAATGGGTTGCCCCAACTGTATTCCT
>DBVX01000041.1:5031-30528 GCA_002308815.1 Bacteroidales bacterium UBA1253 | reverse complement strand
ATGACAATGTTCTCGGCATGGAAATCACCTTCGTCAAGGCCGTATTCATAGGTTTTGATGCCTTCCTGAACATTAGGTCTCATTTCCAGTCCGCGGTGAATGATAAGTGCTCCTCCAGGTTGAATGAGCGTGGTGTAGTGACGGAAGCTCTCCAGATATGCTTCTTTTGTACCGTAAATGTCCAAATGATCCGGATCTGTTGATGTGATGACAGTCATCCATGGGCGTAGCCAATGGAAAGAGCGGTCGAACTCATCGGCCTCAATAACTACATAATCGCTGTCGCGGCTTAGGATGTAGTTGGTGCCATAGTTCTTCGAGATGCCTCCCAGGAAGGCGTTACAGTCCAGATGGCTTTGGTGCATGATATGGGCACACATCGTCGACGTGGTGGTTTTTCCGTGGGTTCCAGCAAAACAGAGACCTTTATGGGTCCAGGTAAGTGTTCCTAATACCTGAGAACGTTTCTGAATCTCGAATCCTTTTTCTTTAAACCATACCAGTTCTTTGTGCTCAGCAGGGATGGCGGGAGTGTAAACCACCAATGTTGTCAACGGATTCGTACAGGCACGTGGAATATCGTCCACGCTTTCCTCATAGTGAATGAGCATGCCTTCTTTCTCCAGTTGGTGCGTCAAGTCGGATGGGGTCTTGTCGTATCCTGCCACAACAAGCCCCTTGCTCATGAAGTAGCGGGCGATAGCACTCATGCCTATGCCGCCTGCTCCAATGAAATATACCGCTTTTATTTTTTTAAGTTCCATTTATTTCTTCATCATCTTAATGACTTCCTCGGCTATGATGCTTGCCGAATTGGGAAGTGCAAGTTTTAGAATGTTCTCGCTCAGGGTGTTCAGACGTTTCGTGTCCTGAACTGTTTTGACTGCCATCGGTAGCAGCTCGGCAGGAGCATCAGCATCTTTCACGTAGATAGCTGCGTCTTTGTTGACCAGTGCCAAGGCGTTCTTTGTCTGATGGTCCTCGGCAACGTTGGGCGAAGGTACCAATATAACAGGCTTACCTATGAGACAGAACTCTGAGATACTGCTGGCTCCGGCCCGGCTGATGACTAAATCGGCAGCCTTATAGGCAGCCCCCATGTCGCTAATAAAGTCAAGTACTTTCAGCATGGGCAACTGTTTGTCTTTCAGTTGTTCCTGTATGGCTTCGTGATAATACTTGCCAGTTTGCCAGATAAACTGTACGCCCGACGATTCTACGAGGTCGAGGTGTTGAAGTACGCTTTCGTTGATGGTGCGTGCTCCGAGACTTCCACCCACCAAGAGAATAGTTTTCTTCTGCGGGTCCAGTCCGAATGCTTTGATGGCATCCTCATGTGAGATATTTGTCTCCAGCAACGATTGGCGAACCGGATTGCCGGTCATAAGAATCTTCTCCGCAGGAAAGAAACGCTCCATACCCTCGTAGGCCACACATATCTTCTGCGCTTTCTTAGCCAGCAGTTTGTTGGTAACGCCAGCATAAGAATTCTGCTCCTGTATGAGACATGGGATGCCCATCGCAGCAGCCTTGTTGAGCGTAGGACCACTGGCATAACCGCCAACACCTACTGCCGCCATCGGACGGAAATCTTTGATAATCTTCTTGGCTAAACGCTGGCTTTTCCAAATCTTCAGTAATACAGAGAAGTTTCTCAATAGGTTCTTGCGGTCAAAACCACAGATGGGAAGACCCTTAATCTCGTATCCTGCAGCAGGAACACGCTGCATCTCCATGCGTCCCAATGCCCCGACAAATAGTATTTTGGCTGCTGGGTGTTTAGCCTTGATGGCATTCGCTATGGAGATAGCAGGAAAGATGTGGCCTCCTGTGCCACCGCCACTGATGATTACTCTTATTTCGTCGTCCATATTCTCGTGATACTATAGTGTGCAAAATTAATGAAAATATTTCTTTTCTCAATAATTTCTTTGATAAAAATTGTTATGCTTGTTGATAAGCTACTTTCACCTGTTTGTTTTTGTCGTTTTCGCCCAGTTCCTCATCTTTTTTCTTAGCTGAATAACTGACGCTTAGGATGGCGCCAATATAGATGCAGTTGATAATGGTCGATGTACCACCCTTGCTGATGAGTGGCAATGGTTGTCCGGTAACTGGTACCAATCCCACGGCTACCAACATATTGAACAGTGCCTGAGTGACTAACAATAAGGCCAGTCCCATGATGAGCAATGCGGGGAATGTATTCACACAACGGTTGGCTATGCTGGCAGTCCTGAAGAGAAGAATGATGTATAGCAGACATACGACAAACGCTCCAATGATACCCATCTCCTCGATAATAATGGCGTATATGAAATCGGAGAACGCCTGCGACAGGAAGTCACGCTCTACAGAGTTTCCAGGTCCTTTGCCGACAATGTTCGATGATGCAATGGCAATGTTGGCATGAGCCACTTGCGCGTCCTTGTCCAAATCGACCTCATAAGGCGAGATTTCCTTGTTGTCAAGGTGTTTGATGATACGTGATTTCCATGTTCCCGCACGGTGGAAAATCTTTTCCAGTTTGCTGGGCTTTTGTATCTCTGCTTCTACCGTCTGTTCGGTGATGGCTAACTTTGTGTCATTGTTAGAAGTGTCTTCCTTTCCCACAAGCATAATCATTGATATGGCAAAGATCAGCAATAACATACCAATACCCATCAGTCTGCCTATTTGTGCCATAGGCACTCTTCCGATAAACATCATCATCACTATGACCAGACATAACAGTGCTGCCGTAGACAGGTTCTCGACCATGATGAGTGGGATGATGAATGCACAGACAATCATTATATACTTAAATGCGCGCCGGTCGGCACCTCGCTCGGTCTGCATGGCGCTCAGTATCTGGGCAACTGCCAGCACCATAGCGCCTTTGGCTATCTCTGAAGGTTGGAATTGAATACCAACAAGGCTAATCCATCTCTGTGCTCCATTCGTGGACTGGCCAGCCACCAATACCCACAAAAGTGTGATGAAGGCGGCAAGTAACAGGAATGGGGTGACAATCTTGAAGTATTTACACTTAATGTTCAAGACAACAATCATGCAGACAAAGCCCACTACCAGCAGGCCGAAATGTTTGAGGACAGGACTCCAATAGTTTCCACTCTTGTATGTCAGCACACTCGAGGCACTGTATACCTCGATAATACTGATGATACAGAGCAGGAAAAATACTGCCCAGATGATTCCGTCGCCTTTGAATTTCTTGCTGAAGAATTTGTCTAACATATTGTTTTCTTATAATGCTCTTACTAATGTCTTGAATTGTTCTCCACGGTCTTCCATGTTCTTGAACAGGTCGAAACTGGCGCAGCAGGGCGAGAGCAGCACCGTGTCACCGTCGCGTGCCGCATCCGCGCAAGCCGCCACGGCATCGTCAAGGCTGTGGGTGCTGTAGTACTTCCGTTCCGCCTGCGGTTCAACTTTTCCATCCGCGTACCCCAACGCCCCGAAATGCTCCTCCAGTTTCTCATTGTGCAGCCCCATAAAGACCAGCGTGTGGCATTTCTCCAGCACCAACTGGTCAATCTCGCTGTAGTCGTTGCCCTTGTCCTTGCCGCCAAGGATGAGTACGGTCGGTGTGGTCATCGCCTCAAGGGCGTACCAGCAGGAATTGACGTTGGTCGCCTTGCTGTCGTTGATGTAACGCACGCCTTTGACGGAGGCGACATACTGCAATCGGTGCGGCACACCCGCGAAGGTCCGCAGCAACTCGCGGATGGTATCGTTTTTTATGTCAAGCAACTGCGCCGCGATGGAAGCCGCCATCGAGTTGAGGCGGTTGTGCTTGCCTTGCAACGCCAACTGCTCCAATGGTATTTCCAAAGGTTCGACCTCCTTGCGCGCCGCCACCACCAGATGTCCGCCGTCCGTGTATGCCACGTTGTGCTTCTCCTTGCTGCCGAACGGATAGAGGGTAGCGCGGGGTTGGATACGCGCGATCTCGCGGTCAATGACGGGGTCTTCGCTCCAGTAGATGAAAGCGTCCCGCTGTGTCTGGTTGCGCGTGATGCGGAACTTGGCGTTCACATAGTTCTGGAACTCAAACTCATAGCGGTCCAGATGGTCAGGCGTTATGTTCAGCAGAATGGCTATGTCCGCGCGGAAGTCGTACATGTTGTCGAGTTGGAACGAGGACAGTTCGATGACGTAGTAGGCATGGTCGCCGCGCGCCACCTGCAGGGCGAGCGAGTTGCCGATGTTGCCCGCCAGACCGACATCCAGTCCGGCGCGGCGCAGCATGTCATAGATGAGCGAGGTGGTGGTCGTCTTGCCGTTGGAGCCGGTGATGCAAATCATCTTTGCCGACGTGTAACGTGCCGCGAACTCAATCTCGGAGATGACGGGTATGCCCTTCTCGCGCAGTTGCACAATCAGCGGAGCGTTATCGGGTATGCCCGGACTCTTCACCACCTCGTCTGCGCGGAGAACTTTCTCCTCCGTGTGTCCGTTCTCCTCCCATGCGATGCCGTTGGCATCCAGCAGAGCCTTGTAGGCGGGCTTGATGGCACCCGAATCGGACACAAACACGTCCATACCCTTCGCCTGTGCCAGTATGGCGGCACCCGTCCCGCTCTCGCCGGCACCCAATATGACTATTGTTTTGTTGTTCATAATCTTGCCTCCTTGTCGAATTAACGGAATGTTATCTTATCTTCAGCGTCAGTAAGGCAAACGCCGCCAGCAACAGCGTCACGATGCAGAACCGCAGCACGATCTTCGTCTCATGGTGCAGTTCCTTCGACCCGCGCAGGCGTATCTGGCACGTGGGATCGACTTTGATGACCTGTTCGATGGACGTGCGGAAGTGATCGTGCAGCGGCGTGCGCTTCCACACCCTCACGTGTTGCCCCCGTTTCTTGTAGAACTTATAGACCCGTGTCTGCACAATCACGCTCACGCTCTCCATCAGGAACACGCCGCAGATGATGGGCAGCAGCAGCTCCTTGTGCATAATGACCGCCGCCACGCCGATGATACCGCCGATGGTCAGACTGCCCGTGTCGCCCATAAAGACCTGCGCGGGGAATCCGTTCCACCAGAGGAAACCGACCAGCGCACCCACAAAAGCGCCGAGGAACACCACCAGTTCCTCGCTGCCGGGGATGTACATCACGTCTAAATAGTCGGCAAAGATGTAGTTGCCGCTGATATACGCGAGAACGATAAGCGCCACACCGATGATGGCGGAGTTGCCCGCGCACATGCCGTCCATACCGTCGTTGAGGTTAGCCCCGTTGCTCACCGCCGCCACCACAAGGACGGTCAGCAGCACGAAGAAGATCCATCCCGCGCGGTACTTGTTCTCCTCGCCGAGCCACGTGAACATATCCGCGTAGTTGAGGTTGTGCGCCTTGACAAAGGGGATGGTGGTCCGTGTGGACTTGACATCGGGTGTCTTCTGGACGTAGGTGGTGTTGTTCTCGATGCGGGTTGTCACCGTCTCGTTCATCACGGCGGCAGGGGCGTAGCGCAGGGTCAGACCGACAATGAGTCCGAGAATGACCTGTCCGGCAATCTTGACCCAGCCGTTCAGCCCGTCCTTGTTCTTCTTGAACGTCTTGATATAGTCGTCAGCGAAGCCCAATGCGCCGAGGATGACTGTCGTGATGATCATCAGCAGCATATAGATGTTGGTCAGTCTGCCGAAGAGCAGCGCCGCCACCAGTATGCCCGCGAGGATAACCAGTCCGCCCATGGTCGGCACGCCTTTCTTGCCGACGTTGAACGGGTCGAGTTTCTCGTCACGCTGCGTTTCGGTGATGTTCCTTCGGCGCATCATATTGATGAAATGTTTGCCGAACCAGAGGCTGGTCACCAGTCCGATTACGCCAGCCATGATTGCCCGGAACGAGATATAGGTCATCAGCCGCGCTCCGGGAAACGCTCCGAGATTATTGAACAGTTCGTACAGCATAGTATCTGTGATTTATTTGTCTTTGTCTTGTCTTTGTTTGTCTGCTTGTTTGTTTCTTCGTCTTTTTGCTTTCCGTGTTTTCTTGCTCAGTTCCGGCTTGCTGCATATCGCCCCGTATTCCCCGTTCCTGGGTATCCGCCGCGCATAGTGCCTGCCGTCCATGCTTCCCCGCAACTCTTCCACTATATGCACCCATTTCGCTTTCATCCTTTGTATTCTTGAAGCAATTTTCAAAATCAGCCGACTAATTTCCTCAATCGTTTGAGTGTGTGATATATATGATCCTTTGGCCTGCCATATTCTTGAAAATGTCTTTGTTCGTCTTTCCACAAATACTCAATAATTTCTTGAATATCTTGTTTGTTTTCATCAGTAAGTATTTGTTTTGAGATAACTTTTTCCATATCAAATCCACACTCTTTTATCCATTTACACTCCTTTTCCAAATTGTTTCGTGCTTCCTGTACATTCTTACCGTTAGCGCGACCTAATACTTGGCAATTCTCGATTTCTATATCCTCTCTTGGTGGATAAGTATAACCCTCACTGGTGTAAAATATATACTCATTCATACTCTTACCAAGTTGTTGAATTTACTAATTTAAGACTTTCAAATTGACCAACTACACGGTCATATTCTAAAAATGTTACTCGCTTTTCTATTTGCTGGAACATAGAAACATGCAATTTATCTTCAAACTCCCCTTTCCTTTGTTTATCAGCAACAATAAAGAAGTCTGCATAAAAATCTTGTAACTCATAGAATTTAGATAGGGAGTTCTTTATGTCTGTAGTATGTTCCACCTCATAAAACGCAGATGGCATTTCTCGCTCATTAAACCAAATTACATCAATAGTTTTAGCCTTTCGCAATAAGTTATCATAAGTAAATTGAGGCAATTCGGTGGTATCTGTCACCTCGCTTAATAGTTGCCCCATATATTTACGGTTTTTATCCTGTGCTGGAACATAAGTCCTCTTGTGACGAAATTTTCCAATTTCCACAAGTATGCCTTGATAATAACCATGAGTGAATTGTTCTTCACTTGTCTTATCGCCAACTTTTAAGTCAAACTTTTTAAGGACTTCGTCTCGCATTTCCTCTAATGCCCATAAGCCGGGCTGAATTTTGAAAATGCCATCTGTTTGCTGAACTATACGGCGCACTGTTGCTTCAGGCGTTTTGGTTGCCCAACTTGAGAAATCAATTATTTCATTTAGTCTGCGCAAAGTCGCATAGCCACCTTCTTTGCGCATAGCTTCAATTACTTGGTCTGCTTGGTTTATCTTTTTCATTGTTTAGAATTTACAAATGAATAAATCCTTAATCCTTTTATTCTTATCACAAGTGAGATAGTGCAACATAAACATATACCCAGCCTCTTGCACTTGGTCGCAAAAGGCTTTAAGTCGCTGCTGTGCAAGGTCGTTGAACGCTTCTTTCGCGTAGTCATTAAAACTGCTCGTATTGCTCAATGGGCGGTAAGGAGGGTCAAAATAAAACAACGTGTTACCTTGTGCCCTTGTGAGTGTCTGTTGGTAATCGCCTGTCAGTATTTCCACATTCTGCAACGATTCGCTGTCAGCGTAAATGGTTACAGGGTCGCAGATAGTAGGTGTTTCGTAACGACCAAACGGCACATTAAAAAGTCCTGCCTTATTTACACGATATAAGCCGTTAAAGCAGGTGCGGTTGAGGAAAAAGAATAATGTCGTGTTACGGATTGGATCTAATGGCTTTGTGTTAAACTCGTCACGCATTTTCATAAAAAGGGCCTTGCGAGCATCCCAGTCTTTGCACAAATAATACTCTTTTTGAATGTCTTTCAGAGAGTTGATGAGTGCTGACGGATAATCCCGTACCACCTTATAACAGGTGGTGAGGTCAGGATTGATGTCGTTGATAATGGCTAATTTGATGTTGGAGTGTGTCTGCAACATGTAGAAGAGCATAGCTCCTCCGCCCACAAAAGGCTCAATGTAAGTGACGTTCTCCCATGTATCAAAGTCAGCAGGAAGCAGGGCTTCAAGTTGGTCAATGAGTTGCGTTTTGCCGCCAACCCACTTGATAAATGGTTTCGCTTTCATTGCTTTTTAATTAGTTTTTTTGAATGTTACTGAATTCTCATACCAAATTAGAATAGTAGTATTCACCGTTATCTACCGTACAAAATTCTTTAACCTCTTGTTCTGTATAATCCTTATACAAACATGCTTCCGAGCAATAGTGTGTGCCATCCATATAGTACCCTTCAATCATTGGTTTATGACAGGTATCGCAAATGCGGAAACAATCTAAATACTCGTTCAATTCTTCCCAAAATTTCTGATCATTCTCTTTTTCAGTAAGGGTGCATCTTAATTGATTGGGGATTTCTGGATGTTCTGCAATCTCCTTTTGCAGGAAATCGTAAATGTCTTTGTTTGTTAGTTCTTTCATATCAAAGTCCTTTCTACGCTGCCATTTTCATTTTCACGAGCAAGTCAAACTATCGGGTGTCGTTTTTTATAGGTTCTCTTCTTTGTTTTCCTCTATCATTCGTTTTACTTCTTTGTCGAAGTCGGAGATGATGGGCTGCGTGCGGTTGAAGATGTCGTACTCGGCTTCGGCTTTGGTGTCTGCTTGCGCCTTGGAGATACGGCCCTTGTCAGGCAGGATGTTGTAGCGGCGGAAAGACAGGAACTCGTTCAGAATCCTGGTCGCCCACTGGCGGAAACGGGTAGCCCGCGCGGAATTGACACGGTAGCCGACAGAGATAATGGCGTCAAGGTTGTAGAACTGGGTAGCTCTTGTGACCTGACGGGTGCCTTCTTGTTGAACTACCGAGATTTTCTCGGCAGTTGCCTCAAAGCCCAATTCTCCGCTTTCATATATATTACGGAGATGCAGACTGATATTATCCGGAGAGCAATCGAACAATGTCGCCATCGCTTTCTGTGTCATCCAGATAGTCTCGTCACGCACCACTACCTGCACCTGAGCGGTGTTGTCAGGTGTATCATACAGCAGGAATGCTATTTGTCTGTCAACCGAAAGCATATTAGATGTATTTCTTCACTTCTTCGTGGTCGTCGAAATGGTGCTTGACACCCCGTATGATTTGATAATCCTCGTGCCCCTTGCCCGCGATGAGAATCACATCCTTATCGCCTGCCAACGTACAAGCCGTCTGAATAGCTGCCGCGCGGTCTTCAATAATCAGGGTCTGACGGAGTTCGTCCTCGGTCAGTCCTGCCGCCATATCTTTCAGTATGTCGAGCGGGTCTTCATCACGCGGATTGTCGCTGGTAAGGATGAGCTGGTCGCTGCCCTGCTTGGCTATCTTCGCCATCTGCGGACGTTTGCCCTTGTCGCGGTTGCCGCCGCAGCCCACCACCGTGATGAGCCGTCCCTTGCGTATCTCGTTGATGGTGCGTATCACGTTGTCCACCGCATCCGGCGTATGCGCATAATCGACCACCGCCGTCCAGCCCTTCGCACTGTGGATTGCCTCAAAGCGGCCGTTGACAGGCTGCAGCAGCGACAGGACACGCAACGTCTCGTCAGGGTCAAAGCCGAGACACACCGCCGCGCCGTATATACAGAGCAGGTTCTGCAGGTTGAAGCGTCCCACCAACCGCGCCATCACCTCCTTGTTGTTGATCAGCAGCAGCATACCGTCCAGTCCCTCTTCCAGAATGACACCTTTGTAGTCGGCGAGCGAGCGGGTGGAGTAGGTATAGACCTTCGCCTTGGTGTTCTGCACCATCACCATACCGTTCTTGTCGTCCTTATTGGTGAGGGCGAAAGCGTCCTTCTTCAGTGAATCGAACAACCGTTTCTTCGTGTCGCGGTAGTTATCGAAGGTCTTGTGGTAGTCGATATGATCACGCGTGAGGTTGGTGAACAGCGCCCCGTCGAAATCCAATCCCGCGATACGTTCCTGCGCGATAGCATGACTGCTGACCTCCATGAACGCATATTCGCAACCCGCATCCACCATCCTCCGCAATAACCCGTTCAACTCAATCGCGTCCGGTGTTGTGTGGGTCGCAGGAACCGCTTCGTCTTCGATATAATTGACCACCGTCGAGAGCAGTCCGGCTTTGTGTCCCAACGCGCGCACNNGCTATCGAATGGCTGCTGACCTCCATAAAAGCGTACTCGCAGCCTTTCTCGACCATCGCCGCCAACAGACGGTTCAGTTCCAGCGCGTCCGGCGTTGTGTGCGTGGCGGGAACAGCCTCGTCGTCAATGTAATTGACCACAGTGGACAGCAATCCCGCCTTCCTGCCGAACAGGCGAGTGAGTTGGTACAAGAGCGTGGCGATGGTTGTCTTTCCGTTGGTGCCTGTAACGCCCACCAGCGTCATTTTCCGGCTCGGACAGCCGTACCAGCGGGATGCCATCAGCCCCAACGCCTCGTCCGAACTTCTCACTTGAATAATCGTGGCACCGCCTGTGTCAAACCCTTCCGTCCGTTCGCATACGACCGCCGCCGCCCCCTTGTCAATGCACGACTGGATAAACTTGTGTCCGTCCGCCACCGTCCCGCATTGCGCCACAAACACATTGCCCGCCGCTATCTTGCGCGAGTCAAACTCGATGCCAGTTATCTCCTTGTCGGTCGCCCCTGTCACCTGCAAGGGGTGCAAATCCTGTATCAGTTCGCTAAGTGTCATAGTCTTTATCTTGTTTTGGTCCATATTTTCTGTCCGTTCTTCAGCACATACACGCCCGCGTATGCCATTGTCTTTTCGGCTATCTCCCTTACCACGCGGCCGCAGTCGTAACCGGCATCGTAACCGTGGTAGTTGTGCGGATGGTTGATCATGCAGATGCACGTGTATTCGGGATTCTCTTCGGGGAAGTAACCGATGAATGTGATACGGTGCCGCCCGGCGGTATACTGCCCGTTGAGCAGCAGTTGCGCCGTTCCCGTCTTGCCCGCTATATGCACAAGGTCGCTCTGTGCCTTGTAATCGATGATCCTTCCGCCCCACTGGCGCACGGAGGCTGTGCCGAGATGGTTGTCCCATACCACATCGTGCAGGGCCAGACGCACCTCTTTCAACGCCGTCTCGCTGCATATATGCGCATGCATCGTTTCCGTCTTGTACCGTGCCACCACTTCGCCGTTCCGCTCGATGCGTTTGACAATCATCGGCTTGACCATACGACCGTCATTGGCTATCGCGTTGTAGAACGTGACTAATTGTAACGGACTGAGTTCTACCGAATAGCCGTATGCCATCTTGCTGAGCGTCACGCGGTCGTTCGGCACATTGATGCGGGGTGCCTCCACGCCCGGTATCTCTATCTTGATGGAGTCACATATCCCCATACTCCGCAGCTTGTTCACGAACCGCTCCGCTTTCTGCTCGTAGGAGCGTGTCACCATCTTCGCGAAGGCTATGTTGCTCGATACGGCAAGTGCGCTGCGGAGTGTATAGACGGTGTCTTTCTTGTGCGCGTCGGTATGGCTCACGCTGTAGTAGTCCCACGGTTTGGATGTCACCCGTATGGTGTCGTACAGGTTCATCTTGTTGTCATCCAGTATCGCAGTCAGCGACAGCGTCTTGAATGTCGAACCCGGTTCCACACGCCTCACCGCGTGGTTCTCCTTCTCCGCATAGCGGCCGTCGTCCATACGGTCGAGGTTGCAGATTGCCTTGATCTCGCCCGTGTGCGTTTCCATCATCACGCAGCAGCCCCAGTCCGCCTCCGTGACGTTCAGCCTCTTGCGGAGAGCCGTCTCGCAGATGTCCATCAGCTCGGCATCCAGCGTGGTGACAATGTCGCACCCGTCCTCCGCCTCCTTGACGGGGATGTCGTCCATGTGACCCGCCACTTTCTGACGGCGTGACAGACCCTCCTTGCCGTGAAGGTACTTTTCCATACTCTTCTCCAGCCCAGCATACCCCTCGCCGCTCTCCTGATAGATGTTGCCAATCGTGCGGCTGCCCAGACTGCCGTATGGTTTGCTGCGCAAATGCTGGTCGTCGTACATGAAACCGCTCTTGTAGTACTTGCGCCTGACTAGCGGAAGCTGCTCGATCTGCCTCTTCTCAATGTAATTGACACGGCGCGGTGTCACCTTTATGATTCGGTCCTTGTTCTTTTTGGCATGGAAGGCGCGTACCATCCTGTCGCGGTAGTACTGTGCCGTCGTGTCCCGGAGGATGCGCGCAAGACCTTCGGCAATAGAATCCACGTACTTGGTGAACAGCGTGTCCCCGCCAAGATGCAACGCCTCCACACGCGTGTCCATATACACGTAGTACTGCGGCACGCTGCTCGCCAGTATGTTGCCGTGAACATCCAGTATGTTGCCTCGGTTGGGAAGGATGACGATGTCGGTCTTCACCTGCGACTTTTCGATGGCACCCCATTGTCTTTTCTCCGATTCGGAGTTCTGAACATACAGTATCTGGCCCACCACACAGGCGAAACCGATGACGATGAGCACGAAAATCACCGCGAAACGCAGTATCATATGGGTCTGTTGCTCTGACATAGTGTGTGTTTTTTACGGTTGGAGACGGATGGCGGGTGTTTTGTTGGTATGCAGACGACTTCCGCGTCTTTCCAGTTCCTCCGCCACGGACGACTGGCGTGTCATATCCGTCAACTCGCCCTGCAGGGTCAGCAGCTCGTATTCGGCATCCCGCAGCTCGTCCTGCAGGTCACCCAACCGCTTGTGCTGCTGCTCGGCGCGATAGCCCGAATAGACATACACCATCACCAGAAACAGTATCAGACCTATCAGTTTGTACTGTTTCTTGAGCCATTCGCTCGAAAAGATATTGCCGTTCAGTACGTCTTGCAGTTTCATTTTGCCCTCCTTTCTTTCAGATTTTCTCCGCCACGCGCAGTTTCGCGCTTCTGGCTCTCGGATTGCGCTCCACCTCCTCCTCCGATGCCGTCAGACCTTTCTCTATCAGACGGAAAGGAGTGTGTATATTGCCGTAGAAGTCCTTCTCAATCTCCCCGTCAAGCCTTCCCGAACGCATGAAGTTCTTCACCAACCGGTCCTCTAACGAGTGGTAGGTGAGAACAGCCAGCATGCCGCCAGGAGCCAGTAGTTCGGAAGCGGCTTGAAGCATATCGCGGAGTGCCCCTAACTCATCATTGACCTCCATACGCAATGCCTGAAAGACCAGCGTCATCTCTTTCTTCTGCAGCGGGGTGAGCTGCCCCGCCGTCACGGCTTTGCCCGCAACTGCCCGCACCAGATCATTGGTAGTCATCACAGGCGACTGTTCGCGGCACTTTACAATACGTTTCGCCAACTGACGCGACTGCTTCAACTCGCCATACAGATACAGCACGCGTGCCAAATCATCCTCATTGTATCCGTTCACCACATCCGCCGCCGTCCTGCCGCCCTGCCTGTTCATACGCATATCCAATGGACCGTCAAAACGGAAAGAGAAACCCCGCTCTGCCGTGTCAAAATGATGGAAACTGACCCCCAGATCAGCCAGCACACCGTCCAGTTCCGTCACACCGTAATAGTCCATCCACTGCCCCAGATAGCGGAAATCGCTGTGTACAAAGGTGAAACGCTCGTCATCCCGTATGCTTCCCGCGTTCTCGTATGCCTCTATGTCCCTGTCGAACGAATACAGCCGCCCGTTACTGCCCAGATCGTCCAGAATGGCGGCACTGTGTCCGCCGCCACCGAACGTGACATCCACGTATGTCCCGTCCGGACGCACACGCAGACCCTCAATCGTCTCATGCAACATTGCCGGTATGTGGTACGTCTCACTCATGGTTGTTCTTCGCCGCTTGCATGCGTTCTCTTATCTTGTCCGCCAACGCCTTCTGCCCCATACTTTTCTCTGCATAGTTCTCCGGTGCCCACAACGCGAAGCGGTCGAGCATACCCACAAACAGCACGTTCTGCTTCGCACCTATTAACTGCAGGTTCTGTTTCGTAAGCAGTACACGCCCCTGCGAGTCCGTCTCCAGTATCTCCGCATCCGCCATAAACTGCATCAACAGCATCTGATCCTCCGCATTCCACTCGTCCAATACGGCGCGAAGGTCGTTCACCTTCTTGTTCCATACCTGCTCGGGATAGAAGATGAGGCACTCGTTGTCCGTGTCGCGGCGCATGATGATTCGCTGTGAGTTCATCTCTTTCAGCACGCGGCGGTAGGCGGATGGAACGAATATACGCCCTTTCTCGTCCGTCTTGCTCTGCACCTGACCTATGAATGTGTTGTTCAAAACCATAACCTACATTTCTCATCTAAAATCGCCGCAAAGGTAATACAATTTTCCATTAATGCCCCACATTTCCCCACAAAAAAATTATCTACACCGTTTTCAACAGGTTTTATGCAGTTATTGTTAATTGCATTATGCTCATTATTTATCGTTTATACAACTTATCAACAAAGTGGAGCAAGGTGGGGCAAATCTTCCCCATCACATCCATAATTCATCCCCCTCACATCCATAATTCTACGCCCTCACGTCCATAATTCTTCGCCCTCACGTCCATAATTCTTCGCCCTCACATCCATAATTCTTCGCCCTCACATCCATATCACCACGTCCGTATCGCCCGCCCCTTGTCGCTATCATTTGGTTCTTTGTCCCGTGCGCCGTGCGTCAGCGCGGCGTTTTTCGTCCTCCTTGCCTGCGTTCGTCACCTCCTTGTTTGCGTTCGTCGTCCCTTTTTGCAGCATATTTTCAGCATATACCATCGGGATATTAGCGGGTGATTATTGGGTTATTAAGCAAACCACACAATACCCACACTATAGCCTCACCGTAACCTCACAATCATTTACCGCAAAAATTACATTTCTCCCTTGCATATATCCTTTTTGCTCTGTACCTTTGTCGCTGTAAATGTTTGACGAATGTCCGCTTCATCTTACATATCGCAACTAACCCCCGTCATCTTTTGGAATATGGACAGGGAGCATATTGATACAGAGCGCCACTCTGCGGGATTGATTCAGCGAGTCTTAGAGCATGGCACTTTGCAAGACTGGAGACTCACACGCGACTACTACGGTATGGAGCGCATTGTCGCAGATTGCAAGAGACTACGCACACTCGATCCGATGGCACTCGCTTTTGTCTGTGCTATGTCTAATACACGTAATGAAGATTACCGATGCTGGCAATTCAGACAATCCAACCCAACACCTTGGAACTCTTAAAACGTCTTACGGCTCATCATGAACTGATCGAAACGAGACTGGTGGGAGGAACCGCTTTGGCACTCCAATACGGGCATAGGCAATCCATCGACTTGGATTTCTCCGGACGGCTACCACAAGATAAAGAAGAACTTATCGCCTTGATATGCAAAGAAGGGAAAGGGATGGTACATCACCGTTCTAACTTGATTTGGCAGATGGAGATTGATGGAGTAAAGGTGGTTTTTGTGGACTATAGTCGCTATCCGTGGATTGACGAACCGATATTTGGCGATGGTTTCGTATTGGCTTCGGATAAGGATATTGCTGCTATGAAAGTGAACGCTATTATCGGAAGGGGAACAAGAAAGGATTTTATAGACTTGTATGTCTTGTTGCAACACTATTCGTTGGCGGATATAATGGACTTCTACAAAAAAAAGTACCCCGAACATTCCGAATATCGTGCGCTGTTAAGTATGACCTATTTCGAGGATGCCGAAATGAATGATATGCCAAAGATGTTTATTGACTCCTCATGGGAGGAAATGAAAAAGACCATCATTCAAGCAGTACGGGATTATCAAAAATAACCCGACCGGGCTGCATCATACAATAATTGCCATCTCGAACGCTTACATCCTATCCGGCATCTTCCACCTCCTACTGATTTTCTTATTGGCGCTTGCCCTTCCTTTTTTACCACATTTATTTTGGAAATAGAAAACAAATTCGTACCTTTGCGCGTATTTGTTTCTGCTCTGTGCCGGATTCGGAGCATTATGCGGACAGAAACAATTAATGACAATATTCAGCTACGTATATTATAAACACTTAACAACATACCCAAAATGAAACCATTCAAGTTTTTCTTATCGCTTGTGCTGACATGGCTCGGCATCAGTGCGCACGCTCAAAAGGAGGTCTATTCCTCGTTCAATGAGTCAAAAGGTACGCTCACCTATTACTATGACGACCAGCGCGCAGCAAGGGAGTCATCAGGGGAAGTTACCGTAATCTACAACCCCGATGTGTGGGGGTTCAAGGATTTTAATAAAAAGGTGACAGTTGCAGCGATAGACGCCTCTATGGCAGACGTCAGCCTCCAATCTACGAAAAAGATGTTTTTCCAACTGAATAATATAGAGGAAATACAAAACATAGAGGACCTCATTACTGATAATGTGGTGAATATGGACTCTATGTTTTATGGTTGTTCCTCTCTAACATCTCTTGACGTGAGTCACTTTAAGACCACCAAGGTGACCAGTATGGCCAGTATGTTCTCTTCTTGCGGGCGTGTGAGAACTCTTGATGTAAGTTCGTTCAGTACCGCCAATGTGACGAATATGAGGAATATGTTTGACGGGTGCGGTATGACATCTCTTGACCTGAGTAATTTCAATACTTCAAAAGTAACGAATATGCGTGAGATGTTTTCGGATTGCCACTTACTGAAATACCTTGATATAAGTTCATTTGATATCTCCAATGTTGAAGATATAAACAAGATGTTCTTAAGGTGCCATCAATTGGTTACCATTCATTGCGAAAAAGATTGGAGTAGCTACACTCCAAATCAGCAGGAAGGTTTGTTCGGCGCTTGTTATTTGTTGTTTGGCGACAAGGGCACTGAGTGCGACGGAATGAATAATGTAGGATTAATGTATGCCCGTTTGGACGGTCTGGACGGCCAACCGGGTTATTTCTCTACAAAAAAACCTATACTACAGCCTATTGTTTATACCGAATATGACAAAGACGCCAACACACTCACCTATTTTTACGACAACGAATACGGAACGCGTGAAGGAGTCATTGAAAAGTATAACTCCCAAGTGACTCGCTTTGATACTTATAACGAATCTGTCAACATTGCGATTATTGACCCCTCCATGAAGGATGCCAATCTGTCAACTACAAGCAGGATGTTTTATGGGGACGAAAACCACACCCTGAAAAATATGACTCAGATACAGGGTATGGAGAATCTCGTTACCGATGAAGTGAAGGATATGAGTCGTATGTTTATGTGTTGTAATTCTTTGCAATCAATTGACCTGTCACATTTCAGCACCGGAAAAGTGGAAAATATGACCTCAATGTTCAATAATTGCATAGCGCTGACTTCTCTTGACCTCGGTTCGTTTGATACTCAAAATGTAACGAAGATGTCTTATATGTTCACCGGTTGCGAAGGACTGGAATCTCTTAATATCAGTTCGTTCAATACCGCCAATGTGACGGATATGAGCAATATGTTCAACAATTGTTGGAATTTGAAATCGCTTGACGTTAGTGGATTCAATACGGAGAATGTTACGAACATGTCTTATATGTTTGCGGCTTGTTCCGGTTTGACAGCTCTCTACGTAAATTCTTTCACTACGAGAAATGTAACGGACATGACTTATATGTTCTATGAGTGTCGCGAATTGACCACTATTCTGGCTTCTTCCGACTGGAGCAAAAACGCGGCTCCAAACGTCAAATCAAACGGTATGTTCAGCTCCTGTGGCAAAATCCTCGGTGGCAACGGAACGCAATACTCAGAAACCAATGTTAGTATAGAATACGCCCGTCCCGACGGTGTAACCGGCGCGGGGTACTTTACCCCCGTACCGGAGTTTTACACCGAATTTGATGAGGCCAGCGCTACTCTTACCTATTACTACGATGATCAGCGTGCAGCACACGAAGGAATATGTGAAACTTTCTTTCCCATGACTAATAATAATGATCATGAGCATTATGTTGTACGTTTCGAAGGCTACGCTGACAAAGTAAAGAAAGCCGTTATTGACGAATCGGTCGGGGACTTTAGATTTACCGCACTCGGGTCATTGTTCTACGGAGGACGCGAAGCAAACCGTCTGACCGCACTTGAAACAATAGAAGGACTGGATAATTTTGATTACACCGATGTGACTAGTACGTACGCAATGTTCAAAGGCTGTTCTTCCCTCATTGCCGTTGACCTCAGAGCGTTGACAAAGGCAACTAAACTGAAGTTGATGCCCTTTATGTTCGAGGATTGCTCAGCGCTCAAATCTATTGACCTGTCAGGGCTCAACACCTTCAATCCGACCGATATGTCATGTATGTTTGAAGGTTGCTCATCTTTGGAATCTCTTGATATGACTCCGTTGAACACCTCCAAGGTGGAAAGTATGATAAACATGTTCAGGGATTGCTCATCGCTGAAATCCATCGACTTAAGTCAATTCAATACCTCCAATGTGACGAGTATGACACGTATGTTCGAGGGGTGTTCTTCTTTGACTTCTCTTGACCTCAGTTCTTTCAATACCGAAGAATTGTTGTGGGCAAGTAATATGTTTACGGGTTGCTCCTCACTGGAAACTCTTGACTTGCGCTCGTTCAATACATCCAAAGTGGAGAGCATGTATTCTATGTTCTCCGGCTGTACTGCTCTGAGCACTCTTGACTTGCGTTCGTTCACAATTGAAAAATTAACGGAAGCCGACTTTATGTTCGGCGGATGTACCTCATTGACTACTATTTATTGCAATGGCGACTGGACCAAGAGTTATATTTTGCCCAGATGTGAGAATATGTTCGGCGGCTGCATCTCGCTTGTCGGCGGCTACGGCTCGGTATGCGACGGAATGTATCATACCGACAGAACATACGCCCGGCCGGACAAGGGCAACGGTTCCGGATATTTCACTGCACAGAACGAGGTATATACCGAGTTTGACGCCTCTACCAGTACGCTTACCTATTATTGCGACACTCTGCGCCTGTCGCGCTCTGGAATCACTGAACTGTATATCCCCGAGCATGAGGCAGGGATACGATTCGGGTATAGCGAAGATGTGCAATATGCCGTCTTGGACGAAACGATGTCGAGCGCAAGGCTGACTTCGATGAGAAACATGTTCTACGGGGGAAGCAAATACGACGATGACTTGGATTATGAATTCCATTACAAACTGTCGAACATGACGGAGATAGACGGTCTGGAGTATCTCAATACCGACAATGTGACGGATATGAGCGGCATGTTCTTTGGATGCGCGTCGATTGATTCGCTTGACCTCGCCTTCTTTAACACCGACAATGTGACGGATATGAGGGGGATGTTCTCCGGCTGCACGAAGCTCGCCGCCATCCGGTGCAAATTCCACTGGGACGAGAGTGAAAAACTGGCGCTGTCGGAAAAGATGTTTGAGGGCTGCACATCGCTGACCGGCGGGAAAGGCACCAAATGCGACGGTGTCAACAATATCGACAAGGCCTATGCGCGGCCAGACAAAGGAGAAAAAGCGCCGGGGTATTTCACTACTGTGAACGAGCAATACACCGTCTTCAATGAGGAGAAAGGCACGCTCACCTACTACTACGATGACCAATGCCTCGAACGCAAGGGGATAGTGGAGATGTACACGCCCACGAAAGGGGATGCCATTCGCTTTGAGGGATATGCCGATAAAGTGAAGAAAGCGGTGGTACACAAGTCATTCAAGAATATCATAAAGAAGAGTCTTGCCTTGATGTTCTACGGCGGAAGCAGCAGCACCTGCCTGTCCGCAATGGAGTCCATAGAAGGACTGGAGAATCTCAGAACAGAGAAGGTGACGGATGCGCACGATATGTTCCTCGGCTGCCGGTCGCTGAAGGAAGTGGATGTGACACCGCTCATCACTTCCAAAGTGAAGAACTTCCACGGCATGTTCTATGACTGCCGGTCGCTGAAGGAAGTGGATGTGGACGGTTTCGACATCGGCAAAGTCAAGAATATGAACTCTATGTTCGCCAACTGCACCTCGCTGGTCACCATCTGGTGCTCGAACGACTGGGACACCAGCAGCGCGGCATCATATGACATGTTCTACAACTGCCCGTCGCTTAAAGGCGGCCGGGGTACGGCATACAACGAGAGCCATATTGACAAAACCTACGCCCGTTTTGACGGCGGCAAATCCGGTCCGGGCTACTTCTCCATGCCTCTGTATCGGCGCTTCACCATCAACGGAGACGGCGGCCAAATACAATTCTCCCCGGGCAACCTGCAGTACCAATCCAGCACCAAGTCGTGGCACTTTGCCGCCCATCAGTGGGAACATATCGGTGAGACCCAGTCCTCTAACTTCTGCGACTGGCTGGATCTGTTCTGCTGGGGTACGGGCAATAATCCTTCCCTGTGTTCTTCGGATGCAAGCAACTACGCGTCCTATACGGAATGGGGTAATAACAAGATAGGCGGCGATGCCCGGGGTACGTGGCGCGCACCGGCCAAATCCGAGTGGGATTACATTTTCAACAAGCGCGCCGATGCAAGCAGCAAATACGGCGCGGCGAAAGTGAACGACGTGGGAGGTTTAGTCATTCTGCCGGACGTTTGGAAATTGCCTGCGGGTTGTGATTTCACGCCGGGCATGGTAACCGGTGCGTATGACTGGTATTACGCCACCAATGTCTATAGCGTCACCGAGTGGGAAAAAATGGAGAAGGCGGGCGCCATCTTCCTCCCTGCCGGAGGGTACCGGTATCACAACGGCAAAAAAATAGTACTAACCCTCTTTCCCTTAACCGGTCACTACTGGACTTCCACGCCCACGAACGATGTGTTCTACCGTGCCTATGAATTGAACTTCACCGCCTATAGTCTGGACGCGGAGGACATGGGTACTCGGTACTTCGGTTATTCAGTCCGTCTGGTAAGGGGGCTTGATGAGCAGGACGAACCCGAAGAACTGGAGCCGCTGCCCGAAAACGAGACTACCACCTTCGACTTCTCGCTGATCGGGCCGGACGGGTCGAAGATGCTGGGTGTCACGTTAGATGCGAAGGACCAATACAATGCGGAGGAAGGCTGCATGGAAGTGACTTCCACTAACACCGCCGATGAGATTGACACCAAGCTCAACGCTGTGTACAACGGCACGGCTACAATCAAACCGTTCCTGCCCGGTACCATCATCTTCAAGTTGGGACAGGGTGAAGGTAAGATAGAGATTGACTGCCAAACCGTTCCGGGTTATACACTCCAAGTGCGTATAGCGGAATACGGTACGGCGTATATCACATCCACTATCGAACAGGCACAGCGCGGCAAAGCGACCGTAAGCTACAACGTGACGCAGGATACCTATGTGGTCATCTACCTTGAAGGCGCACCCGGATCCGCTCCCGCGCGCATAGCCCGTTCCGCCAAAGAGGAGGGCGCGGGCGCGTACATCTGGTCGATTACCGTGATACCCAACAAGACACCCACAGGCATCGATACAACCGACATACACCAATCCGCAAACGCCAAATTTGTCAAGGACGGCATACTGTATATCAGGCACAACGGCAGAACATATACCGTCATCGGTGAAGAAGTTAAATAACAAAACTGCAATATGAAACTACTGTTTATTCTATCGTGGATATTGGGTCTCCAGCCTCTTCACGATGCGGGATTCAAAGGCGATGGAATGACCATAGCCGTGATTGATTGCGGATTCTACGGAGCCGACTCCGCAAAATTCTTCCCGCAAGACCAAATCATCGGATTCTACGACTTGATTGAGGACGAATACCGCACATACGGAATGACCGAAAGCGAGTTTGACAACCACGGCACGCTCTGTATGTCCGTGATGTTCTACGATGGTGAGGATTTCACCGGCACCGCACCCAAAGCCAACTACATCCTCATCCGCACAGAGGAACTGGAAACGGAGCACCGCCGCGAAGTGGATCGCCTCGCCAAAGGCATACGGATGGCAGACGAACTCGGAGCCGACATCATCTCCATCTCATTGGGGTACAGCCGATTTGACGACCCGTCCACCACTTTTAGGTACGATGAACTCGACGGCACCAATCCCGCAGCCATCGCCGCCACCGAAGCCGCACGGCACAACCGCCTCGTCTGCATTGCGGCGGGCAATGAGGGTAGCAAGATGGACTACAACCGAATCACCGTCCCGGGCGATGCCGACTCCGTACTCACCGTCGCGTCCGCCAACGAAGACTCACTCCCATCCTCATTCACCAGTTACGGACCCATCGCAGCATCCAGACCCAAACCCGAAGTGGCAGCCATAGGTACCAAAGTACCGGTCTTCGACCCCTCCATGCGCGGCACAAGGACAGCTAACGGTACTTCCTTCGCCACACCCGAAGTGGCAGGTATGGCTGCTTGCCTTTGGCAAGCCTTGCCGCACCTCACAGCCATGCAGTTGCGCGAACGGATTATCCAGTCCGCGCATCTCTACCCAGAACACGATGAAAGGATAGGCTACGGCATACCCGACGCGTGGAAAATCTATGAGGAGGAACGCAAGGAAACGGGAACGGAAGACCTCCCCGTCATTCATCAGCGCGAGAAAGTGCTGCTCAATGGCAGACTCTACATCGTCATCGAAGGCGTAAGATATCTCCCGACAGGACAGAAAGTACGCTGACTCCCACGAAAAAAGGGTAAGCGGTCTATATCGCACCGCTACAACCTCCTACCCTTGCTTCGGTCAAGACCTGGGGGAATTCAGAGGGAGCTGGTCGTATAGGACTTACCCTAATGCGCCGCAAAAGTATGGCAACCGACTGACACCGCCAAATAAAAAAGTGGAAAAGTTCATCTTCGACCATATACTCTCCTTCCTGCCCTTTGCGCCCAACGACGGCCAGCAGACGCTTCTGCAACTGTTGGCGCGTTTTCTTTTGTCCTCCGACCCCCGCCGTGCCTTCCTCCTCAGGGGCTACGCCGGTACGGGCAAGACCTCGGTCATTGCCGCGTTGGTCAGGGCGATGCAGGCGATGGAGAAACCCTGCGTGCTCCTGGCTCCCACGGGCCGTGCGGCAAAGGTCATGGCGCATTACGCAGGCACACCCGCCTTCACCATCCACCGCTGGATCTACCGCGCCAACAGCTCGGCGGATCCGACGGGCGCACGGTTCAGCGTGGCGGACAACAAACTGCGCAATACGCTCTTCATAGTCGATGAGGCGGGCATGGTCGGTCATTCGCGCGACAACGGGATGTTCGGCACGGGCAGCCTCCTTGATGACCTCATCCGCTTCGTCTATACCCCGCAGGACAACAGTCTTACCAACGGCAACGCACTCCTCCTGCTCGGCGACAACGCGCAGCTCCCGCCCGTGGGACAAGACACCTCCCCCGCACTCGAACCCGACATCCTGCGGCAGTACGGACTATCGCTCACCACTGCCACCCTTACCCAGGTGGCACGGCAGGCATTGGACAGTACTGTCCTTCAGAACGCCACCAATATACGTCAGGATAACCGCGTCACCCTCACCGAAGGCAGGGACCTGCATCTGCTTTCGCCTGCCAATTTCCAGGAGACACTCGAGCAGTCGTACCGGCAGACGGGCATGGCGGAAACCATCATCCTCACGCGCAGCAACCGCCGCACGAGCCTTTACAACCAGGGCATACGCGCGTCCGTCCTCTTCCGCGAGGACTTGCTCAACGCGGGCGACCGCTTGATGGTCAGCCGCAACAACTATTTCTGGGCGAATGACTATCAGGACATACCCTTCCTTGCCAACGGCGACACGATGGAGGTGACGCGCCTGCGCAACGAGCGCGAGATGTACGGCTTCCGTTTCGTGGACGCATCGCTCAGGCTTCTTGATTACGAGTACGACTTGGATGCCACCTTGTGGCTGGACACGCTCACCACGGACACGCCGGAGGACAATCTTGCCCTGCAGCGCACGCTCTATCAGCGTGTCGCGGAAGACTGGCCCGATGTGAAAAACAAAAGGGAGTTGAACGAACTTGTCCGCCAGTCGCCTTACTATCAGGCACTGCAGGTGCGTTTCGCATACGCCGTCACGTGCCACAAGGCGCAGGGCGGACAGTGGGACACCGTCTTCATCGACCCGGGACACACGTTGGAGGAGGTCGCCGCCGACCCGTCTTTCCTTCGTTGGACCTACACCGCCCTCACCCGCGCCAAGCAAACCGTCTTCTGGCTTCATTTCCCGAAACAATCCGAATAGTAAACAACCCGATTTATGAACCGCATCCAACCCTCTGACAACCAAGTCCTGTACTTCGCCGAAGAACCCTACCGCAACCCTGATTACGGCACCGTCTATTATTTCCCGTGCGACCTCACACCCCAACTGAACGACTTCGTGAAAGCCAACGCCGATCGGATAGCCGAGCGGATAAACCAGAATCCGCGCAATTGGATTACCTGTCGGATTATACCGTTGGATGCTGAGTCTCCCTTGTTCAACGCCCGGCGGCATGACACCCTGTTCTCAACCGACGTGATGCTTTACAGCGCATTGCTCCCGTCCGAAAAGGACACCTCCGGCCAACAGCCGTTCCTTGCCACGCGCCTCGGTACGCCGGAAAGCGGACAGTTCGCCGGCCTGCTCGCAGAGTACTTTGACACGCTGCAGGAAATGCTCTCCGAACTGCTTGACAGAGGCTCATATTCGGTATATCACTTGAAGCCGTTCATAGATGACGGTTTTCGGGATTCTGCCATCGCGGAAAGTTACGACGAAGAGGACGAGAAAGACAAACCGAGGGTATTCAAATCAACCAGAATATACCGCGATTGGGACGACGAAGACTATGCCGAGTGGCTAATCCAAAATAAGTTAGATGATTTAGATTACGTTAGCCCTTCCTCCATATCGGATGATGACGACTTCAACCAACCTGCGGACAATTCTTCCGACTGGCATGAACCCTGTTTCGAGACCGTCACGGACGATAATGGAGAGACCCATCACATACTCCTCAGCCGTCTGACTGTAACCCCGTATGTATATGAGGTTACTCTTCCCGACTATGCCACCTTCTTCCATTTCACCGCCCAGGTCAAGGCGCTTTACATCCTCTTCCTCAATCATCCGGAGGGCATCCGTATGAAGGATATTGCCGATTACAAGGACGAGTACAAGCGGCTTTATCTGTGTGTCACCAACCGTTCGGACAAGGACAAACTCAGTCGTTCCGTGGACAAACTCTTTGACGCGTTCAGTCCCAATGCGATGAACGTCAAGAAGTCGCAGTGCAACGCCGTCATACAGGACACATTACGCCATTCTCCCAATCGGATACCTTTTTATATCATTGAAGTCCGGCGCGGAGAGCATCACAGAATCAATCTGCCTCGCGAACTTGTTTCCATGCCGATAGAATTACAATGGTAACGTTACAAACTTTTTCAGTATTGTATGATTAGTATTACTTTTGCGCGTTCATTGAGCAGAGAATGTTCTTTGAAAGGCTGCGCATAAGTTTGTAACTATTGCTGTCCGATAATCCTTTTTCCTGTCAATGTCGTATCTTTGCAGCCGCATTGCAGCAAGCTGCCTTATGTGATTCTTATGTTATTTATATGTTATTCTTATGTTAGTCAGCAGACCACACCGATACCACACCGTAGGAACACCGTCATCTTAGGCGTTAGCGCCTCCTC
>DBVX01000041.1:0-4963 GCA_002308815.1 Bacteroidales bacterium UBA1253 | reverse complement strand
AAAAGCAGTATCTTTGCCGAAAGTTGTAAAGACATGCCCGCGCGCAGTAACGAATAACAACAATCGCCTATGAGATAACAAAGGCAAAGAACAACATACATAATTAAGCATTTGCTTTATTGAGGATTCTCTCAATCTTCGACAAATTGTAATAGACTTCCTAAATATAGCGAATGTTCACACCGTGAGTGTGGACTTTCTGCATATATTGGAGTCTATGGGAGTCGAAGCCCGAGAGAACCGATATAATACGAACCAGCAATCTGCAGAATGTTCACACTTTTTGTGTACAATTTTATAGCCAAGCCCCGAAAGCGTTAGAGGGGGAAAAACATAGGTATTATGGAAACAAACAAACTCAAAAGGAAGTGGCTCGTCCCGTTACTGCTGTTTAGCACTTTCGATGTAGCTTCTTCGCAATTAACGGTGGTAAAGATGAATGGAACAGAACAACAGTTTGCGCTATCTCAAATCGGGAAAGTTTGTAACGTTACAAACTTATTCGGAGGTGACAGATATGCCCTATTTTTGCGGGGGTAATCAATATACCCTCATCAAAGATAATCAAAAATCTATCACTAATGTTCGAAATAACTTGTATTAAGACATAAACAACCACATCAAACTTTCAACAATATGGGATTCTTTAATTTTTTCTCGTCTCATAAGGAGACACCCAAACAGCCCCAACAATCCGGGACACAGTTACAAATGCCGATGTTTGCAAATCTCAGTCAAACACAAAAGTTCGCAATGCTTTCGATGCTTGCGTCATTAGCATCTGCGCCAACTGATGTTGAAAAATCTGCTATGGCGAAAAAAATGATGCTTACAGATGCGGCAATGATAGGTTTAACAGAAGATATGATGATTAATTATATGCAGACGCATGCAAGACCAAACTTTCAATCAGTCATTTCAACCTTAAAGACAATTACGGATACAGGTGTTATGGAATGGCTTCTTTATAGTTGTTTTGGTATTGTTTCAGTCACCCAAAACGAAAAGTATTTTAACATTTTCCTTGACTGGTGGCAGCAGTTGGGCTATGAACCGGAAGATGTTTCCAATGTAGTAAAAAAGGTGGAGGCAATTTGTAATAAAATACGTGGATTAAATAGTCTATAATGTATTGATATTATGGCAGCAATTTTATTCATCCTTGCAATCGTATTTGCTTTATTAGCAATATATAATCACAAAAGTGCTGACAAACAAGAGGAGAAATTTAAGAATCGTCCTTCAATAATAACCTCTCCGTCAAGCGATTTGTTTAAGAATCAAAAATATGCAATTATCAACATATTAGCGTTTGCACAAGGTGCTAATGCCGTGAGTGCATATAGCGATGAAGCAAATAGGATTATGAATCAGTGGCTTTCAAAAATCGGATTGTCAAAAGACGAAGCAGAGAGGTCTATTAGGATTTCAATGAGTTATTCTCCAGAAAGATCTATTCAAATCATAAGAGACTCGCTGGTTGAAATTAAGGATAAGAGTTTTGTCCGGTCGGTCTATCGTGATGTGGAACGCATTGCACAAATCTCCGGCGATGAAGATACTATTGAGTTCATTCGGGACTTATTTAATGACATCCTTACTCATTAAATAGCAAGTATCGGACAGTAATAGTTTGTAACGTTACAAACTTATTCAAAGATGACAGATATGCCCTATTTTTGCGGGGTCAATTGAGACAAAACAGGTAATGTGTTGAGCCGGGAACATCGTGAGAATTATTGACATAATCATTTTATAGGCATTGTTTTACCTGTCATTCCATAGGCACTACTTTTGCCGAAAAAAACACGAAAAACTTAAAAGCGAAGAGGGCAATGCGATATAACAGCCCGCCCAAAATATGAAAAACTACGTAAAATATTCTCAAATGAAAAGAACCATCTTCTTCATCTTTTTTATATGTGCAGCAAACTATCTTAACGCTCAATATAGTACGTGGAAACCCAACGTTTTCACAGGCACAGTATATCAACCTCAACAATCGAATACAGCGATACTTCAACGCTCATTAGAAAAAATAGAACAGCGCGAAAGAGCCGCTAACGAACAATATGAAAAACTTATAACGCGATTGGCGGAATATGGCGGACAACTATACAATGACAGGGAAACACTAACTTGGTTTGACCAGTACAAAAGAAAAATTCAATCAAATTTCTATTCCTTCTTAAACATCAGTTCATCCGAAGCGTTGAATTATGCCATTCGAGCTCAAGGCGAAATAGCGTATGACCCGGAATTACAAGCTCGGATACGGACAGCCGATGAATATCGTTCCCTTGTCAAAAGCATTGAGGAGCGTACAGACTTGAGTTGGCAGGAAAAACAGGAATGGATACAATCTCATCCATATCGTTTTGAAGCAATCACTAATGATGAAGGGAAGGTCATCGGCGGACGACTTGGAAACATTGGTGATACAAACTACTGATACACAAAAGTATGAAACCATTCACAAAAAACTTGATTGCCGGTTTTATTGGCGCGTTGGTTGCTACGGTGCTGCTGTTCTCATTTGGCAGACCGTGGATTGGCGATGACACAGGAGACGATGCCGAATACGCACAAAAAGAAAACAATATCAGAGAAAGGGTTTATGCCTATTTCGATGACCATAATATCTCCTGTGTGTCAATTGACAGTATTGCCACTCGGTTTACTTACAAAGGCTTGACTTACGTGTTCCTTTACGATTCTGTAAAGAATGACAAGTTTATACATATCTGGACGAGTTTCTCTCTTAAGGAAGATGGAGAAGATTCTGTTCCCGATGATGCACGCCGGGCAGCGTTTGTAAAAGCGTCGAGAATACAAGAACGAGTAACGTATGTTATGACTTCAGTGGACGATGACTGTATTTATTTTTCCGTAGAACAATACGTCGCGCCCGGTATGGATATGGGCAGATTTATGTCCTGTATGCTTGAAGTGTTAGATTACAGTACTGACTTGTATTGTGCAGAATCATATTATTCTGATGAAGAGAACGGAGGCGAATGACCTTTGCTGCAATTAGACGTATTGTGTGGAGTATTGACTAAAACGATTTCAAATAGCGATGGAAACTAAGAATGGAAAACAAGGCGGTTTCGTTAAAACCCTGCTTGCGGCATTTGTCGGCACACTGGTTGCTTTGGCAATCGTTGCCGGTATCAGCTACATACATCACCCAAATGAAAAAGACGAGGAAACGGAGGTTTCGCATATACCGATTGATAAGCGGTTCTTTGCCTATTTCGATGAGAATAACATCCCTTACGAAAAATATGACAGTGCGGAGGTCTATGCATTAGAATACGAAGATCGGTATTATCTGTTTCGCGTTTCCGCCGAAGAAGAATTTGTACGGATTTTAGCGTTTGGGGACACGGTGGCAGGAGCAGATTACCTTTCGCTGTTGGAAGCCGCCAATGAAACATTGATAGAGAAAGGCGGTGCCAATGTGTTTATTGTTAATAAAAGAGGTGTTATGTTTACCATTGATCACATGGTGGATGACAATACGGATGTAGCCAAATTGTTTCCCGGTCTGGTGTCCTCAATAGAAACAAATAGAGAAACGTTTTACGAGAAATTGACAGAACAATAATTTGAATATCAAATATGATTTTATCAACCCTAAATATGCGAATACGATGAAAAAATCTGTTAAAATTTTAGTTACTATCGGAGCTATCTTTCTGTATATCATTATTGCTACGCCGATTATGGGGGCTTTGAAAGATACAGGACATTCGACCGGATTTATAGGTCTCATTTTGCTTGTTGCACTTATTGGAGCCATTAAGGCTATATGGAAGCAGCCGGACGATGATAATGATGGTAACGATAGAAACAATAACGATTCGCCGATATTGCAAGAATAAAACAATATGTTCGTTGACTATTACTCTCTTTTAGGGATTCCCCAATCCGCTACGGCGGAAGATATCAAGAAGGCATATCGTGAAATGTCGATAAGGTGGCATCCGGACAAAAATCCCGATACGGATACAACTGCCGCTATGCAAGCCATCAATGAGGCATACGCAATATTAAAAGATGCTGCCAAAAGAATACGTTATGATAAAGAATACGTTCTCTTTCGCAAGACAGTTGAAGTAGATAACAGTCGTAACGGCAGAGTAAATGCGAATCCCCAGTCTCAAACAGAATGGACTTATAGAGAATACAATGTACATGACCAAAACCTACAGAACGATATTGAAGATGCGCGTGAATATGCAAAAGACCTTGTTACTGCGTTTATGAAGGAGTTAAACAGGACGACTAAAACAGCGGCAAAAGGTGCTGCTAAAAAAGCAATTGACTATACTGTAGCATGGGTGATAACTGGACTTTTTCTCGCATTTGCAGGGGCGTTATTGCGCGGATGTCAATCGTAAGTGATTTAATTATTTTAAATGAGTACTAAATGTTATACCTAAACATATTTTTGGTTTCCACACAAGCCACCAACATCCTTCCGAATAGGTTATCTCCGAAATATCTCCGATTGAACTTGTAGCAGAACTCATTCAGATAACTTTGTAAATACTCAGGGCAAATATCATGATGTATATCTAATAATTGGCGTTTGGCATTACTGATTGCTATATGTACCCACGGAAGCAACGTGCCTACCAACTCTTTCGGAATAACTTGTGAGATATGTTGTTTGACTAACGTTTTGAAATTTGTATATGAAGTTGAATCATCCGATTTTATGATAGTGTCTTTATCCACATATAATTTGACTTTGCCATCAATGGTTTTGGATTTCAAGTCATCAATGACCAACATTTTGATATGTCCCACTTTTGTCGGTTTATTTCCGTATTTCGGCGTTTCCGTAACAGGTGCTGACTCTGCCATTACCAGAACTTTTGCTTTTCGTTGGCTGCCTCGTCCTCTTTTTAACGGCTTGTCCTTCTCTTCTTCGGGAACTTCCGTGGTAAAGAAG
>DBVX01000015.1:13421-36210 GCA_002308815.1 Bacteroidales bacterium UBA1253 | reverse complement strand
CATTTGATTATCAGAGAGTTTCAGGGGATTAAACGGTTTTTATGAGTTTTATCGGACAGTAATAATTTTAAGCCTATTACCTATTTCTTTGTAGACGATGACGAGTGGGATGTAGTTCCTGACGGTTATGGCGAGGCTATGTTCGGTAAATATGCCGATATCCCGACTGCTCCTACAGCCACAGCAAACTGGACCTATGACGTGTCAACACATGACTTGCTGGCAACCACGGGTTCGATGGTACACGGAACAATCAAGTACCGCAGCCGCTACAAGAAAGCCGGTGCCGGTTCATACGGCAGTTGGAGTTCATATAGTACCACCGTTCCGCAGGCTACCAATGCCGGTACGTATCAGGTACAATGGAATGTAGCGGATGGAGATATAGAAAGTGGATATATTAAAAATCCTGCCGGTACCTATACCGGTACCTATACTATCACCGTAGCCCAGGCTCCGAATGCTTTTGTTACCCATCCGACACCGATTGAGGGACTGGTTTATACCGGCAATCCTCAGCCATTTGTAAATGCAGGTTCTGTTCAACACGGTAGTGTGAAATATACGCTCGGCGGGACAGTCGGTTTAGACCTGGCGATACCTCAGGCTACTGACATAGGTACCTACACCGTTAACTACGTAATGGACGGCGGAGATAACTATGAGAGCGATTTCAGCCAAAACTGAAAAGTGGAAGTAACCATTGGCGCGCCCTCCGTGGACGAGGATGACGACAATATCGCTACGATAGTCGGCGATTGGTCAGGCAAGTCCATGCCGGTAACCATTTACCGCACGCTCTACAAGGACGGCTACTTCAACACACTGTGTGTGCCGTTCGGTCTGGATGCCGACCAGATAGCCGCCAGCGAACTGGCAGGCTGCGAGCTGTACGTCTTCACCAAAGCCGAGATAGAGACTGACGAGGAGAGCGGCGAAAAAGTGCTCCGCCAGGTAGTAACCCGCGCCCGCGATATCGAAGCCGGCATGCCTTACCTCATCCGCAACGGCGTGAAATATAACGCAGAAGGTCAAACAGTGAAATAAGGAGGACACAACTATGGCAAAGAAACTCTATAACGAACCGGCAATGACGGTAACCGCCGTTGCGTTGTTCTCCCACCTGATGGACGGCAGCACACTGAAGGTGGCCGAAGAGGGCGATGACCAGGGCAAGGCGCGCGCCCCGAAGCGGCTGCAACTGTAAACGGAAAGACATATACATGAGGAAGGGTGTGTCAAAATGCTGACACCCCCCCCCTTTTTCGTGCCATACCTTTATTTTTTGCGCTGAGAGTTGCACGGGAAAAGATGATATTGTACTTTTGCCACGAAAAATGGTTGGAAAAGCGGGCGTTTTACAGAAAAAAATGTTGGAAAAGCGGGAACTTTTAATGAACTTCATATTGGAAAAACGGATAATTTATGATACAACGGTTTATTTACAAGCGTATTGAGGATTATTTCGCCAACCATAAGGGAGCGTTGCTTCTGACCGGTGCCCGGCAAGTGGGAAAGACATTTGCCATACGCCAACTCGCTGAGCGATTCAGCTGTTTTGTAGAAATCAATTTCGTGGAGCAGCCGCAGGCAGCCGACATCTTTTGCGAAAGCCGTTCCGCCGAAGAGATACTGCTGCGGCTGAGCGCGTTCGCCAAAGGTCCTTTGCAGAAAGGCGATACGCTGATTTTCTTTGACGAGGTTCAGAAATGCAAAGAGGTGGTAACAGCCATCAAATTCCTTGCGGACGAGGGTAGTTACCGCTATGCGTTGAGCGGTTCGCTTTTAGGGATCGAACTCAATGACCTGCGTTCGGAGCCGGTCGGCTATATGGAGGTGATGGAAATGTTCCCGCTGGACTTCGAGGAGTTTGTCCGTGCCGTCGGTGTCAATGATAAGATTATGGAGCATTTGCAGGAAGCATTTACCGACAGGACACCGGTTGATATGATTATCCACCGGAAACTGATGCAACTTTTCCAACTCTATCTGATAGTGGGAGGAATGCCTGCCGCCGTGCAGAAATACATTGACACCAACGATCTGCAACACGTCATCGGTGAACAGCAAGCCATACTGCACCTGTACAAAAGGGACATCAGCCAATACGACAGGAACAACAAACTCTATTTGGACGAGATTTTCAGTCTTATTCCGTCAGAACTGAACGCCAAGAACAAGCGTTTCATACTGAAGAACCTGAACGAGAACCTGCGTTTTCTGCAAAAAGAGAACAGTTTCCTATGGCTCAAGAACGCCGGAGTGGCTTTGCCCGTTTACAATGCCGAGGAACCGGTTGCTCCCTTGCTTCTGTCCCGTTCCCGCAATCTGTTCAAACTTTTCCAGAACGATGTGGGACTGCTTGCCTGCCAGTATGCCGGTGGAATCCAACTGAAGATTCTGAACGGTGAAGCCAATATCAACTACGGTGCCGTCTATGAAAGCGCCATTGCGCAGGAGTTGCACGCACACGGTTTTCCGCTGTACTATTTCAATTCCAAACGGCAGGGGGAAGTGGATTTCCTCTTGGAGCAGGACAATACGATTACCCCTGTTGAAGTCAAGTCGGGGAAAGACTACGCCCGCCATAATGCGCTGACCAATCTGCTGGGTAACAGTGACTACCGGATTGAACAGGCGTATGTCCTGTGCAACGGCAATGTCGAAGTTCGCGGCAAGGTGGTTTATCTGCCCGTGTATATGACGATGTTTCTGCATCATCGCATACAACAGGAATCGCTGGTTTACAAAGTGGATTTGAGCGGCATCTGACAAGAACACGGTGATGGTACAGGCTGAATGGTGAGATAAGGACATACTCCGCATACAGACAGAGGGAATCCGACAGGGTGCCTTCTGTTCTTTTGTTTGCCCGTATGGGAAATATGCCGTATCTTTGCGGCGAAATTTGAAGCAGAGAAATATCTGCAAATGTGTACAAATGAATCCTTTATATAAACGACAATGATTAAGAAATGGTTGTATAACGCGCGGTCGTTCGCGGTTCCCCAGAATCTGATGCCAAGTGTACTGGCAGTAGTGATGGCCATAGGAATAGCCGGTTTCAACTGGTGGTTGGGACTGTTGGCTGTTGCAGGCGTGTGTCTGGTACATTTGGGCGGCAATCTGCTTGACGACTATTTCGACTGGCAGGATGAGTTGCTGGACTACCGTCAGAAGTTGCGCGAGCGTGGCGAGAAGGCTTTTACGGACAAGTATCCTTACCTTCGTGACGGCTCGACCACCATCGGGCAGTTACGCGCCGCGATAGCCGTCTTCTTCGGTTTGGCTGTTGTCTGCGGCGTTATCATCTGGGTGTTCCGCGACTTCGATCGGTGGATCGTGGGTATTGCCGCCNNGCCGCCGTGGCTGCCGTACTGTGTTTCTTCTACTCCGCACCGCCTCTCAAACTCGGTTTTCACGGTTTTGGGGAGTTGGTGATAGGCATCTGCTTCGGTCCGTGTCTGTTCTGCGGTGTTTATCAGTCGGCATGCGGCGGGTTGTACACGGAGGAAAGTGGCTTTGCATGGCATATATTTGCCTTGGGCTGCGCCATCGGCATGTTCGTTACCAATATCCTCTACACCCATTCTTTCGTGGAGCGTCATGTGGACGATGTGTCGCATAAGAAGACGCTGGCCGTGCTTCTCAAGACGGATGCTGCCGGACTGACCGCCTACGGCATTATGCTTTTTGTGCCTTTTGCTTTGGTCATTGCCTGTGTGGCTACGGGCTATATACATTGGGCGTACAGCTTCGTTTGCCTGATGATGCCGCAAGCCGTATGGCTTATGGACGCGATGGTCAAGTTCGCCCGCAAGATTGACGTGCCTACCGACCGGCCGCATCGCTGGCTGGGTCCGATGGACAACTGGGACAAGGTGGAGGAAGGCAACCGTTATTACCTGCTCCGCTGGTACACGATGCGCAACATCAACACCGGTTTCTGCTTCATTCTGGCTATTGTCAAACTCATCCTGTACTTCGCACACTGATGGCATCCTTTCTTCGACAAGCGGCATATCTGGTCTGGTGGCAGGTGCGCGGTTGGTTCGGTCGCCGTGCGCCCTTGCAGTCCGTAATCTTCATCCTCGACCAATGCAACCTGCGATGCAGACACTGCTCTGTTTATGCCATTGACCGTCCGCGTATCAAGACCCTCGCGCAGATACGTAAGGAGTTGCAGTACTGCTATGACCTCGGTTCGCGGTTCGTGGACTTCGAGGGCGGCGAACTCTATCTGTGGAAAGACCGTCAGGGCGGGCGCACCTGCACCATTGATGACGTGGTGGATTTTGCACACGAGATAGGTTTCTGGAACGTTACCATCACCACCAATGCCCAACTGCCCTTCGACCACTCGCACGCTGACCATATATGGGTTTCGATGGACGGCATCGGCAAGTGGCACGATGACATCCGTGGCGAAGGTACGTTTGCACGCATGGAAGAGAACATACGGCGTTACAAATGCGCGCAGCCGAAAGCCCGGGTATGTGTCAATATGGTAATCAACAACCGCAATTATCCCTGCCTTGATCAGACGCTTGAGTACGTCCAAGCCAGCCCGTATATAGACAGCATCTCCGTCAATTTTCATACGCCGTTCAGCGAAACGGAGGAGTTGTATCTTGAGCCAAGTGTCCGCAACCGGATCATCGACAGGCTCATTGACTGCAAACATCGCGGTTATCCGATAGTGAACACCGTCTCGGGACTCAGAGCAATGCGCATAGCGGACGGCAGGACAGCCTGCACCAACCGCAGTTGCTGGATAACCAACTTCATCTTCTCCGACGGGAGCCGCTCACCCAAATGTATGGGTTATACACACGATGTATGCGACCGTTGCGGTTTCTCCATGGGTGGCGAGATGCGCTCTGTATGGCTTCTCAAACCGGACACTCTCCTCGCCGGAATGCGACTGCGCATAAGAAACTAATCTTTTAGGATTAAACAATATGCCCTACCTTTTCAGCGAAATAACGATATTCCGACATCCCGACACATCAGCAATAAACCCAAATAACAACCAACATGAAAAATGGTATTCTTTTGACGCTCCTTTGTCTGACGGGCATGGGAGCGTGGCAGACCGCCAAGGCGGAAACTGTCAGCCTGAAATGGAAAGGCGAAAACGTGGAGTTCACGTCGGGTACGGCGACCATCGACGGAACGATGATTATGAAAAACGGAAAGGATCTTCTTGTACTGCTCGGACCGGACGAGGAAGACGGCGAAGAGATTTCCGTGCTGCCGGGCAGGTCGCTCTTCACCTACAACGGCGACGATTATGACAGAATCACTTTCGCCGTACTAAAGGATCTCGAAATCAATTGCATCCACAGCAAGATGTTCCAGATTACGGGCAGAAGCGGCAAGCCGGTCACAGTGCAGTTTTTGAAGCCTCTACTCTCAGCCGTCACCGGCGATGTGAGGCTTATTCTCTCCCATTTTTCGTCTGAGGAAGGCTATACGCGGCCGTTGTTTGACCTGAGTTACGCCAATGTGTATCTCAACGAGGAGGACGCCCTCCACAAGGTGAATATCAACTTCCAAAACGACGCGGACAACGGACTGCTTTTCTACGCCTACAAGCCCTCATCCGTTCATTTCGGCTACGGCGATTACGAGTTGACTTCCGTCTTCGGCGAAGACCACTACAACTTCTTCAGCGAAGCTTCGTCAGGCTATATGACCGTCACCGGTCTTGACGCATTGGACGGCTATAACGGAAACAACTACTATTCCGAGCCTTTCGGAGCGCATATCAAAGGCGGCACCACACTTGTGGACTGCGGCAACAACCAGATTATGGGCGAAGTGACGATGCGTTACATGCCCTCCCAGTACGCATATTTCGACGAGGAGAAAATATCCGACTGGCGTATCGTTCAAGCGTGCGACGGTGTCACACTGCAAATCAAAGGCGCGGGCGACCTCTCATCGCTTGACCCCGACAAACTGCCGTGGAAGAAGTATGCGGACATTATCACCAATGTGGAGATAAGCAGCGACGCGATGATTCCGATGACCGCACTGCCTGATTATGCCTTTGCCAATATGGAAAACCTCAAGTCCGTACGTCTGCTCGACTTGGGAGAAGCCACCGAACTGCCGGAAGGGCTGTTTGCAGAATGTGGCAACTTGGAGGAGGTGGAACTCAATGCATCACTGTACTCAACAGACCAGCTGAAAAAGATAGGCGGCAAGGCGTTTGAAAAATGCAAAAATCTGAAAGAGTTGGCATTACCGAACTCAGTGGAAGAAATCGGAGAATCTGCTTTTGCTTTCTGCGAGAATCTTGAGTTGACGCTGCCTGAAAACCTGAAAAAGGTTGGCAAATATGCATTCTATTATAGCAACACGCTTGTTATGCCAAAGGACATGAACGAGGACATAGAGGCGGGTTCGGGTATTTTTACAAGTAAAGACGCTACGTTGAAGTTCCTTGGCACGATGGAAGAGTGGCTCGCACGGGACAACTCGTGGTTTATGAGTAAATGGTACGCTGATTCTTACTCTTCGACACACATCTTCATAGACGGCAAAGAGGTAATCGATTTGGTTATTCCGGAAGGAACCACCGAGTTGAAGGATTATGCGTTCAAACACTGCACTTCCATTGAAACCGTTTCCTTCCCATCCACACTCACGACAATAGGATACGGTGCTTTCTATTCTTGCAAGTCCCTGAAAACAGTCAGCCTTCCGAACTCGCTCACAAGTATGGGAGAATATTGTTTTAACTGTTGTTACGGATTGACTGCTGTCCACATTCCCGAAGGACTGACCGAGATTCCCAAAAGTGCTTTCTATGATTGCGAGGCACTATCTTCTATAGAAATACCCAAAAACATTACGACAATTGGCGGTGGTGCTTTCCGGTATTGCAGCAGTTTGAAGGACGTGACCATCTATCCGTGGAGTGTGACTCTTGACGGAAAACCTTTTGCGGATATAGCCGAAGACGCGACACTCCATGTATGGCGGACAGCCCAAATGGCAGGGATGTTCGACGGAGAGGAATGGAGCGTGTTCAAGAACACCGAACTGATGAATGACTACTCCGTCTCTCTCAACGCTGACCCGATGGATTTGGGGACTATCACTTTGGACATCGACGAAGCCAAACTGACAAGCGAACGGAGTGCCAATGAGGCGACAGTAGTGGAGGACACAAAAATAACCATCACCGCCATGCCCAATGACCACTGCACCTTCAAAGGCTGGTTCGACAGCGAAGACCAACTCCTCTATGACAAGACATCCGCAACCGTCACCATCACCGAAGACTTCTATGCGACCGCCAAGTTCGAGAAGGACAGCTTCGACGTGAAAGTCACCATCGTCGGCGCGACGGAAAGCGAGATGACCGTCAAAGGCGCCGGACGATACGGATACGGCGACAAAGTCGTACTCACCTTCACCGAAAACGACAACTTCACGTTCGTGTCATGGACCTACGGCGATGTGACAGTCACCGACAAGACACTCGTCATTGAAGAGCTGACGGAGAACATCGATGTGACCATCACCTTCAACCCCGTCCTCTACACCCTCACCGTGAAGACGGAACCCGCAGAAGGCGGCACGTTCACCGTCACGGGACTGGACGGGAACAACCAGGGAATGTTCTTCGCCGAGTTCACCATCACAGCCACCCCCGCCGAGGGTTACGAACTCGCCGGATGGAAAGACGGTGACGAACTCCTCGACAACAAGACCGCGACCATGGACGGCGTGCTCTACGGCGACATGACCATCACCATCGTCTTCCAAAAGAAAACCGAAACAGGACTTGATGACGCGTCCGCCACGACCGGCGAAGCCCGCAAACTCCTCCGCAACGGCGTGCTGTACATCCTGCGGGAAGGAAAGACCTACACCGCCCAAGGCACGGAACTGTAGTAAACACCATTCAGACAACCGGACAAGGGCGTGCCGCTGTCGGCACGCCCTTGTTTTGATGGAAGCGGAAATAAAGGAGGTATAGCATCCGCTCATATAGGACATCTATAGCCTCTATACTAACGCACCGTTCTAAGGCATCTGTTTCTCGGATAATGTCCTGCCGCTGTTGTTTTCGTTTGTTGTGCCGACTGGGAGTCGGCGTTTTCCTTCGTTCATTCCGTCGGAATTTGATTCCGACATCGGCTCCATAGAGCCGCCACTATTAAGCCGGAAGGGGGCTTCTTCCGTTACTCCGGCTGTCAGCCGGATTATCGCCGCACGCGGCGATATATGTCCTGTTTTTTGCCCCTCAATTTGTGTCACTTACAAAGGAACAACGTCTTCTTTTGCGGCTTAAAAGCACAAATAGACCGCAGAAAATGCGGCTAAAATTTGTCCTTTCGCCGCAAAGGCAGTATCTTTGCGCCTCAATTCGATTGAGGAGTAATCTGATTAATTGCTAATATCCGTATGTTTATTCACCAATCTGATAACTGGACGGATTTTGTCTGGGACCAGGAGAAAGTCTCTGCAATGCTTCTGCAAGTGACCGAAGCGTTAGGTTATATGCATGGCAGGTTGAGTACGATTGGCTTTGACGAACAATTGAAAGCGATGAGGGAAAGCGTCACTGCCGAAGTGGTTTCGACCTCACAGATTGAAGGCATCACCCTCAATGCAAGGAGTGTCCGTTCATCGGTGGCAAGACGGTTGGGCGTACCGGCGGAAGACGTTGCCGAAAGCGTATCCCATGATGTGGAAGGTATCGTAAGCATCGAACTTGATGCCACGCATAACTTCCGGCACTCCTTGTCACAGGAACGGCTGTTCGGCTGGCATAACGAACTCTTCCATGTTGAGCGCAGACGGCACTATCTGGTTGATGTCGGGCAGTATCGAACACACGCCATGCAGGTGGTCTCCGGCAATATGGGGCGTGAAAGGGTACACTATGAAGCTCCTGATGCCGCATGTGTGCCGCAGGAGATGGAGCGGTTTCTGTCATGGTTCAATGACAACAGCATTGCCGCCACGCCCGTTAAAGCCGCTGTTGCGCATTTCTGGTTTGTCTGTATCCATCCTTTTGACGATGGAAACGGGCGTCTGGCTCGGGCATTGTCAGACATGCTGCTGGCGCGATACGAAAACAACCGGCTGCGGTATTACAGCATGTCGCATCAGATACTGCTTGACCGCGACAATTATTACCGTGAACTGGAACGGGCGCAAAGAGGCGACGGAAACATAACCGACTGGATTGTCTGGTTCCTGAACACACTGCTTGCCGCTGTTCATGCCTCAGACTCTGTCATCGGCAACGTGTTGCAGAAGGCTTATTTCTGGCAGTTGCACGCAGGCAAGGCATGTTCGGAGCGTCAGAAACAGGTGTTGGATATCTGTTTGAGTGGCTACGACGGCAGGCTTACCGCCAAGAACTGGGCAAAACTCGCGGATGTCTCGCCTGATACCGCCGGCCGCGATATAGCGGACTTGGTACAGAAGGGGATGTTGCGTGCCGTGCAGGGCGCAGTGCGCAATGTGGCTTATATGCCATGTTTCGGGCAGGATGACGGTATTCCGTTTGAGAACATACATTTGGTATCCGAAGGAAAGCAATCCTTTGTCTGTATGTCCTACAAAGGAACGGACTACCGCGAGCGGCTTACCGACGGAGACCTGCTGAGTCTCAACCGGAACGAGCGCACCTTGCGCGACCTCGCATACAAATACTTTGCGTATCTCGTCGTACTGTAACCGGCTTTTTCCGCTGGTTATCCGACATAATGTGAAAAAAATTTGGAAGATTGCGGAAAGACGCTTATCTTTGCGCGATTTAATGCGATATTTTGTTATGCAATCATTGAAAAAATCTTTCCTTTTGGCATTCGTCTGCCTGCTTATTCTCCCTTTGTACATCAACGCTCAGTCCTACGGTATCCTGGTAAATGGTTCAAAGTACTATACCGGTACGCTTAACCCAACGCCTTCGGATCAGTCTTTTACTGAGTATATGTGTCTCGGCATACCTGTCAGGAACGGCGATTACCTGCAACTCTATGACTTGTCCAACAAAGCCGCTTGGGCTGTGGATCTTGACTCTCACAGCGTCAGCGGCATCACCCGTCAAGGCGACAAGTACACATGCTCCGCCGACGGTTGCTACGATTTCTATATCAAACTCAAATACGGGCAGGATCAACTCTATATCGGCAGTTCCGCCTCGCAGGACTGCGCCGACTGGGGTGATCAGGACTACAGCGACAAGAACGGAAGCGCCGTTCCCTCCCAATGTCCCGATGTGATGATGCAGGGATTCTATTTCGACTCTTACGAGGTCAAGGATACAACCGGTGTCAAGGACAACCCCGGCAAATTTGAGAACGGAACGAACTTCTACGGCGACACCCGCTGGAAAACGCTCTATGACCAATCCGGCGAGATTGGCGCGTATTTCGACCTCATCTGGCTGCCGCCATCGGCTATGGCAAGCGGCACAGGCTACCATCCGCGTCAGTACTCCAACCAGAACTCCGACTGGGGTTCACGCGCCGAACTGCAGCAGCTCATCGCCTCGTTCCACAACTCCGGCACCAAGGTGGTTGCCGACATGGTGCTCAACCACGGTGAGGCGATGGCTTCATGGTGCGATTTCGCCCACCTCAACTTCGGCGAATACGGCGAGTTCCAGCCCGATGGCTCATTCATCTGCAAGAACGATGAGATGAACGACCCCGCCAACAATACAGAAACAATGGCGGGTTCGTGCTTCGGAACGGCAACCGGTCCCTATGACGATGGCGACAACTATGCCGCCGCGCGCGACTGGGCGCACGACAACGAGGACGTTCGAAGGATGTTCCGCGCCTATGTCAAGTGGATGCGCAACGTCATCGGTTATGACGGTTTCCGCTACGATGAGTGCAAAGGCTATCACATGAGCCACGTCAATGACTACAACTCTGCGGCCGATGCTTACATCTCCTTTATGGAACTCTGGGATGGCAACGACCGTATATGGCAGGGTATCAAGGATGCCAACTACAACACTATGGCGCTTGACTTCCAGACCAAGTACTCCACCTTCGATGCTATCGGTCATTTTGACTATTCCAAGTGCTTCCTCAATGGCGGAAACGGCGGACTGATAGGCAGCGGACGGGCCAAATATGCCGTCACTTTCGTGGACAGCCACGACTGGTTCTATCGCGGCAACGGACAGGAGTTCGGCTGCTCGTCAGGCAACTGCTATGACGGCATATCCATGTCCGATGACCTCAAGGACAGACTGCTCCAAGCCATTGCCTACCAGCTCTCCATGCCGGGTGTCCCCTGCGTGTTCTATCCTCATTGGAACAAGTACAAGGATGCCATCAAGGATATGATTAACGCCCGCCACGTGGCAGGTGTGCACTCTGAGAGTCCCGTGGGTGAGGAGGAAGGAGATCAGAACGGCTACAAAGCTACTATCGAGGGAAAGAACGGCAAACTCATCCTTATGCTCGGCAACAAGACCGTACACGAACCTACAGGTGCCAACGAGTGGCTCGCTACTTACAATTACCGCCTGATGGCTTCCGGTCCCGGATACGCTATGTGGGTTCTGCCTACCAATGATTATGCACCGCGTCTCATTGTAACGCCCGAAACATTCTTTGAAGACAATGTCAATGGGTTGAACGTGTCAGTTAAGCCCGTTGGAGGCTCTTCCGATACCAAGACCGTCTATTACACCACCGACGGCTCTGATCCCACAACGGCCAGTCCCTCTTTCACGGGCGATAAGACGTTCAACTTCAAGCAGACCACTACCCTCAAGGTGATGGGCGTGTGTGGCGCGGCGCAGTCGAAGATACAGACATATACCTACACCTACCGTGAGCCGCTCAAGCGCGGCATACAGGTGCATTTCAACAAACCAGCCGAGTGGGAGAAAGTCTATTTCTACGCGTGGATTCCCGGCACGGACGAACAGGGCAACCCCACCTCCGTCAATATGATGGGTGCTTATCCGGGTCAGCGTATCTATGAGGATGCGGACGGATGGTACAGCTATGAGTTTGATGCCGCCTTCGAGTCCGTCCATTTCTGCATCTCATCCGGCAACGAGTGCGGACTGCTCAATGTACGCTCCAACGACCTTGTGGCGGACTACGACGCTTGGTACGGATGGGAGGAAGGCTTCGAGGCGGAAAGCAACTACGAGAAGAAACTGGAGGGGGCGACAGACCTCAATCCCGATTTCGATCTCGTCATTTCACCCGAAAGCGGCAATTTCCGCGACCTGCAGCAGGGTGAGGACATAACCATAACCGTTGTGGGAAAAACAGGAGCGATGATTTATTACTCCGTCAACGGTGTTGAGCAGGAACCCGTCGAGAATACTGTCTCGTTCAAGATTACCAACACTTCGACCGTATCGGCATACGCTTATGATGCGGCAACGAAGCAAAAGACAGATACCTATACCAACGCCTACACATACAAAGCCCCGCAGCAGGGTGTCATCACTGTCAAGTTCGCCAAACCCGGCGACTGGGAAGACCTCTATCTCTATGCGTTCACCCGCGTCAAAGTAGGTACCAAGTATGTGGATACGCCCTACGCCCTTGTGGCGGGACAGTCCGCCAAATGGCCCGGCACGCACTGGACCTCCATCGACCATTCCGTTGCGGGCGACTCCACCTACACGTGGACAATGCGCGAGGAGGTGAAGGACAAAGACCTCTATATCATCTTCAACGAGGGACTCAACAAACGCCAGTCGCAGGACATCTACCTCACCGAGAACACCTGCTACGTCTGGAACACCGGCTGCTGGCAGGCGGTCATTGACGAGGACTGCGACGGACTCGCTGATGCCGTTGAACAGGTGGAGCAGGACACGGAACACCGCCTTGACATCACCCGCCCGATGTTCAACATACTTGGTATGCAGGTGGACGCTGACTACAAAGGAATCGTCATTCAGAACGGAAGGAAATACTTACGGAAATAAAACGCTTGGGGTAAATACTCCCTAAACGGATATATCTTAACCAATCAATAATTAAAACTATGAGAAAAATCTTATCTTTCTTCTTGACAACCATCCTTGGAATAGGAATGTTGTCTGCCGCCACAACGCGAATCTATTGCAAGAACGCGCAGAGTTGGTGGTTAGATGCCGGAGCAGGCGTGAATGCCCACTGCTTCCTTGATGCTGATAACAAGATGGCAGCATGGCCGGGAACGGCTATGACTGCTGTCGATGGTGAAGAGAATATGTGGTACATTGACGTAGATATTACCGCATATCCGAACATCGTCTTCGTTCGCTCCAACGGTACGGAAGATTGGGGTGCACAAACCGAAGATTTGGTTATCCCCACAGACGGTCGTAATCTGTACACCATCACTTCCACGACTGCTCAATGGATGAACCAAGGTCACAAGGTAGCCGGCGAATGGTCTGAATACGGCAAAACGCACGTTTATGCAAAGAGCAACTGGGCAGGTGCCGAAGAATGGACTTGGAAAGAGCTCATTCTGAACGAAGTAACATCACGCTACGAGCTCGCTAACCTCGTTTATGGCGGTGCCGGTATGAACATTGACACCAAAATGGAGGACAGCAACGAGAGTTACCTCAACAATGACGCTATCAAAGCCGCTAACGGTAGTGTGGAAGTCGCCAAATTCGATACCATCTCACTTTCATACGACTTGTCAACCAAAACATTGACCGTAAAGGTAACTGGTAAGTATGTCGCTCCCGCTGACCCCGAAACATACAACACCCTCCGCTTCGTTCCGAACGTATGGGCGCAAGCGGATGCAAAAATCGCAGCTTGGATCTGGGGTGAAAAACTGGCTGGTCAGTTTACCGCGTTCTTCGAAGGCGAAGGTGACACGCTCTCCGTGAAGGTTAACACCAAAGCCGACAGCATCCTCTTCGTTCGCTTCAACAGCGCACTTACTGAACCCAAATGGAATACCGAATCAGAAAAGGGAAACGAGTGGACCAGAGTAGATAAAGAGAAAATCAACACCGAAAGTTTGGTATTCACCATTATAGGTTGGAAAAAAGGCACATGGGATGTTTATGTTCCAGATTACGGTATTATGGTAAACGACAAGGACTACCATGCAGGTGTTAAGAATGAGGATTATACAGGTGAAGGAACGGAATACAAAGTTGTTGTTACCTTGGCAAAGGACGACAAGATTCAGAACTACGACAATTTTGCGAAAGTGGCAAGTCTGATTGCTCTTGACGAGAAGGGTTACAAGTTCAACAAGGAGGACAATCACTATGTGGTAACCGAAGCGGGTGAATACACTTTCTACATCAAGATCATTGATGATGTTAAGGACAATATGTTCGTAGCCAAGAAAGAAGAAGTGGTAACAAACGATTATGGCATTCTTGTGAACGACAACAACTATATCGCGGGTGTTAGGAACGAGGAGTTTCAGGGCGGCGATGAATACAAAGTAACCGCAACCTTGAATGCAGGTGACAAGTTCCAGAATTACAACAATGTGAAAAAGGAAGCCTGGATGATGGAGTTAGATCCCAAAAGCTATAAGTTTACAGACGAAGATAATCATTATGTGGTATCGACTACAGGCGAATATACCTTCTATATCAAGTTGATTCCCGGCAATGACAATATGTACGTATCGTTGAAGAGCGATTGTGGTATAATGGTTAATGATAAGGACTATTCAGCCGCCGTGATACACGAAGGTTATGAAGGTGCAGGTGCTGAATATATGGTTACCGTCAAACTTGCTGCGGGCGACAAAATCCAGAACTATGACAACGGAAACAAAGCCGCTTCGCTTGTTGCTCTTGACCAGAGTGGTTACCAGTTCACAACGGAAGCCGGATATTATGTAGTAACGGAAGCCGGCGAATACACCTTCTACATCAAGGTGATAGGTGCCGGTAAGGACAATATGTTTGTGGCCAAGACGGTGGAAATCACACGTGTTGACTACACGCTCCTCAATGCCGGCGAATTGGCTAAGGACAACGCCAAGATGTTCATTCACACACGGGGCGACGGTATGGCTGACGAAGACATTCTGATGACCGCCGTGATGGACGGAGAGGTTGTTGTGGGCTACAAAGCCGCTATCAACGACCTCACACAGAACCTTGTGTTCGTACGTATGAACCCCGAAGCGGAAGCCATTAATTTGGAGAACAATTGGGGCAAGTCGGATAACCTCGCCCGTTGCGACAACGAAAAGGCTTATTTTGCAGGATGGATTAAAGACCAACCCAAATTCAATGTTACCTGCGATGCTCCGACGGATGTCGAAATCGTTGAACAACCTGCCAATAGTGGTAAAATCATTGAGAACGGTGTCCTCTACATCCTCCGCGACGGCAAACGCTACAACGCACAAGGTGTGGAAGTGAAGTAATCTTCCCGCTGAACACAACAAGGTAAGGGCGGCTGACTACCGCCCTTACTTACCAAATCTGCCCGATAGGGCAACAAATAGCATACCATGAACAGAATACTTACTTTTTTTCTTTTTCTCTCAATTACTTGTTCACTTATAGCAGGTGAACGAACCGTTGGGCAGGCTGCTTCCATAGCGGCTCAATTCGTCAATAGCCAGCCCGGTTTCCGCGCACGTCATCAGGCTCCTGCCGAAGCATCTGACATGCATCTGGCTTATACCGGTACGGTGATCGGTCTGTCCATCCCCGCGTACTATGTCTTTAATAATCCGAATCAGAGCACTACTGTGTTCGTCAGTGCCGACGACCGTATGGTGCCCGTTCTCGGCTATACCGACACAGGCTCTTTTGACTACAACACCGCCAATCCATCCCTGCGCTGGTGGCTGTCGCGGTACAGCAGACAGTTGGAGGCTCTTTCGGTGACAGAGGAAATGAAAACAGTTTCCCAAGCGGCGGCAACATATACGCCGATAGCCCCTCTTTTGGGCAAAATTGAGTACGATCAGGAAAAACCGTACAGCAACCTCTGTCCTCTTGACGGCATTTATCGCTCGCTGACAGGCTGTGTGGCTACCGCTGCAGCGCAGGTGATGCGTATGTGGAAGTTTCCTGCGCAGGGTACAGGCTCGCACTCCTATACCAGCCGCGAACTCAGAAAGCAGGTTTCTGCTGACTTCAACGTACCCTACGATTGGGATAATATGCTTGAATCCTACAAGGGTACTTATACTGCTGCACAGGCGAAAGCCGTCGCCACGCTGATGTTCCATTGTGGCGTGGCGTGCGATATGGATTATTCGTATGAGAACGGTAGTGCGTCTCTTACTGATTATATGGCAGCTGGAATGACCACTTACTTCGGCTACAAGGTGGGAAAATTCGTTACCCAACTCAGTAAGAGTGTTTACGGAACCGCCAAAATCAGTCCGACTGAGTATTCTGTCAGAACATCGCAGATTCTTAATTATATCTATGCCGACCTTGAGCAAGGACTTCCTGTCATAATGGGCGGTAACGACTCATACGGCGAAGGCGGGCATGAGTTTGTCTGCGACGGGCGCGACAGCAATGGCAAGCTGCATATCAACTGGGGCTGGTCGGGCGATGGCAACGGTTATTTCGCCATTACTGCCCTCGAATGCGATGGCTACGAGTTCTCTTCCGATTTAGATGCCATCATCGGTCTCGAACCCGCGCAGACAGAATACGTTCCCGTTGAAAGCATCTCCCTTACCCCGGCTACGCTTACCCTCAAGATCAACGAGCAACAAACAGTTTCCGCCACCATCCTTCCTGCCAACTCCTCCGTCCGTATCGCTACATGGTCGTCTTCCGACCCGGCAGTTGCTACGGTCAGCAATGGTACGGTCAAAGGTGTCAGTCAGGGGAAAGCTACTATCTCAGCCACAGTGGAAGGTAAAAAAGCCGAAGCGGTCGTTGTCGTAACATCCGAAAAGGCAGCCTCCCAAGATTTCGTTCTCGTCACGGAAGAGAAGGACCTCCATATCGGTGACGAGATACTTATAGTGAACGAGGACAACCAGGTCGCGTTAAGCATAACCCAGAACAAGAACAACCGTGCGGAAGCGGTTGTCACCATCAACGGCAATGCCATCCAATTGGATGAAACCAATACGGATGTGCAGATTCTGACACTGACGCAGGGAACGGTCGAATCCTCTTTCGGTCTTATGACAACGGACGGCTATCTCTACGCGGCATCTTCGAGCAAGAACTACCTGCGTACCCAGTCACGGATCACCGAAGACGGCTCGTGGACGATTCATTTTGATGGCAGACAGGCGCAAATCACCGCACAAGGGAACAACTCGCATAATATCATCTGTTACAACTCAATGAACAGGATATTCTCCGCCTACCAGAACGAACTGGCTTCCGTCGCTGTCTATGCGCGGCGGAAGCAGACCGCTCTCCCTGCCGTGCAAGGCGATTGGAAAGAGGTGCGGAAAATCATACGCGATGGCCGGTTAATCATCCTTGACGGCAACCGTGAATATAACGCCCAAGGCATACTTATCCAGTAAAATCCATTAATCATATTCTCCTATGAAACCCATCAGACTCCTTCTCCTCCTTCTCTCTTTTGCCTCGTTCCTGACGGCACAGGTTACCACCAATCCGTCCGTCATCCCCTTTGGCTATACGGGTGCGATTGAGTTCACTTATGACCCCTCACAAGGCACAGGCGGTATGAAATCCGCCACCGAATGTTATTCCCACATGGGACTCATCACCGACAAGAGCAAAGACATTACAGACTGGAAATACGTCATCTACGGGGACAAATGGGGAACCACGCAGGAACCCGCTTGGACCAAGGCGGGCGACAAGTGGACACTCACCATCAATAATCTGTACGATTTCTACGGAGTTCCCGCTTCGGAGAACATCGTTGCCATCGTGATGGTCTTCCACAACGGGAAAGGCAACAACTCTTTGCAAGGCAAAAGCTCCTCCACGTCCAACGGTGATATTCTGATCTACCTCGGCAAGGAGAACAAAGAGTCCATTTGGGAGAATTTCGTCTTCGCCCCTGTGGTGGAACAGGCGCGTCCCACAGGTGTCTTCAATGGCATCTATTACTCTCAGGACGGTACTTCCGTCACCCTCTGCACCTTTGCGGCAGGCAACAAGACAGCCGGTGACAACTCCGTTCTCCAACCCGCGCAGCATGTCTTTCTCATTGGCGATATGACCGGTTGGGAACTCAGCAACGACTACCAGATGAAGCGCGACGGCAACTACTTCTGGATTACGGTCCCCATTGAGAAGGGAAAAGAATACCGCTTCCAGTACGCCGTGGTGCGTTCTGATGGAGTGAAGATGCTCATCTCCGACCTTTTCTCCGAGAAACTGCTCACGATGGACGACAATTACGAACCCCGCCAAACCGACCCCACGCTTATCTCCTACCCGATGACAGGCGCGGAAGGATATGTTTCTGTCCTGCAGTCCGGCAAGCCCGCTTTCGCCTGGTCTGATGCCACCACCGCTTTCCAGCGACCCGACAAGAACAACCTCATCATCTACGAGGTATGGATCTACGACCATACACCCGAGCGCAATCTGCCCGGACTGATCAAACGGCTGGACTATATCCAAAACCTCGGTGTCAATTGCGTCGAACTGATGCCTGTCTGCGAGTTTGACGGCAATTACAACTGGGGCTACTCGCCCAACCACTACTTCGCTCTCGACAAAGCCTACGGCACACCCGATATGCTCAAGACATTCATCGACGAGTGCCACAAACGTGGTATGGCAGTCGTTCTTGATATGGTCTTCAATCACGCCACGGGCAACAACCCGATGAACAAACTTTACCCATACGGCTCCGACCTCAAGTTCAACCCCTGCTTCAACGTGACGGCTCCCCATCCCGACAATGTGTATCAGGACTGGAACCACGACTTCGAACCTGTCAAGGATATGTTCCGTCGTGCCGTCGCCTACTGGCTCACCGAGTACAAGGTGGACGGCTACCGCTTCGACCTCAGCCACGGTCTGTGCGGAAAGACCTACAACGCTCCTGCCAACATCAAGGAGTACTACGATGTGATGCAGACCGTTTCTCCGGGTTCATACCTGATGCTTGAGCATTGGGGAAATAGCATGGGGACAGACCGTCCTATGTTCGTTCAGCAGGGGATGATGTGCTGGCAGAACACGTCCGAAGCATTCCAGCAGGCGGCAGGTGCATGGCTTAAAAAAGACGGACTGGGCGATGCCAATACAGACAACTACGTTTCCTACTCCAATAACCACGACGAGGAGCGTCCCTTCTTCAAAGCCAAGCAATGGGGGGATGGCGACCTCACAACATCCGAAGAGTCCCGTGCCGCCCGTATCCCTCTCGTCATCGGGTTGCAGTGTATGCTCAATGGCCCGCAACTCTTCTATCACTTCGACGAACTCGGTTTCGACTACTCCAAGTTTCAGGATGAGCAAGGACGCTTCGGAAAGGACGGCGTGGACGCATACGGGAAAGATAATATCGGAACAAACACCGTTGATTATGAGGTAAAGATGGTCACAAAGTTCCGTCCTGAACCATGGATGGCAGCAGGTCCGCGTATGCGCGGCTACCAACGCCTTGCGCAAATCCTGCAACTCCGCACCCGCCTCTTGCCCGATGTGTTCTCCGGTAACCCCACGCAGTCAACGCTTTCAGCAGGAGTGGCAGTCAAGAAAATCCAGTGGGGGAATCAGGTCTTTGCTGTCGGCAATTTCTCCGCCACCGCTTCCCAAACTGTTACTATGCCTTCCGGCACGTGGTACGACTATCTTGACGGAGGACAGCAAGCCTCCTCGTCCTGTACGCTCCAACCGAACGAAATCAAGGTGTTCACAGGCTCGCAGATAGCAGCACCTGCTGTTCCTGATCATTATGAAGAAGGCGTGACCCCCTTGGAGTACACCCTTCCGAAACCCGTTTCCGCCACACGCAAACTGCTTATGGACGGTACGTTGATGATTGTTCGTGAGGACGGTAGCGTCTATTCCGTTACCGGAAACCGCATTCAGTAATACCAAATGGAAAGAGCGAGTTATCGGATGATAATTCGCTCTTTCCATTTCTTTTGTAGTGCTACCCGGAATCGAACCGGGGTTTACGGCGTGAGAGGCCGTTGTCCTGGGCCACTAGACGATAGCACCTCAAAAACAGCGCGCAAAAGTACCGCCTGTTTTCCACCCGTGCAAGCAAAATCGTAAAAAAATCATTTTTTGTTCTATGAAACGTACGGTTGCCCTCATTGACCGCCTCCGTTACTACCACGTTTGGGAAGTCGCACTCGCACTCACCATCTTTTTTGTGGCCGCGTCTATTTTCTATTCCAACTTCATATCCGTCCGTTTGGCGGAGGAGGAGACCAAACTGATGGAGATCTGGGCGGAGGCGACAAGGCAGTTCATTCAGGCGGACGAGAACACCGACATCGATTTTGTGTCTTATATCATTGAGAACAACACCAATATCCCCGTCTATATGCTGGATGCGGACGGTAATATCCTCCTCACGCGCAACGTCCGCGATACGGTTGCGGATCCCACACTCCTTCACGGTCCCATCGTGGTGGATATTGATGAAAATACCACGCAGTACATCTTCTACGATGACTCCTATGCCCTCCGTCATCTGCATATCTATCCCTATATATCCTTCGGCGTGCTCGCGCTCTTTATCATTATCGCCTTGGTGGTCATCTATACCACCCAGCGCAGCGAGCAGAACCGCGTATGGGTCGGACTGACCAAGGAGACCGCCCACCAACTCGGCACTCCCATCTCATCCCTTGCCGCATGGCAGGAACTTCTGCATCAGCGTTACCCGGATGATGAGTACATCCCTCAGATGCAACTGGACATCAACCGTCTGCAAGCCATCGCCGAACGCTTCTCAAAGGTCGGCAGCGAACCCGAACTGACACTCCAGCCCGTCTTCCCGATTATCCGTCAGACAACCGATTATATGCAGGCGCGTATCTCCAAGAAAGTGACGCTGCATACTGAATGTGCGGCAGACTGCACGGAAATAGTTACGCAACTTAACGCGCCGCTCTTTCAGTGGGTGCTGGAAAATCTGATTCGTAACGCCGTGGATGCCATCAGCGGTACAGGGGACATCACGCTGCGGCTTCACCGCGAAAACCGGACGATTGTGCTGGATGTTACCGATACGGGAAAAGGAATAGCACGAAACAGCTTCAAGCGCGTCTTCCGACCGGGCTATACCACCAAGAAACGCGGTTGGGGACTCGGTTTGTCCCTCTCAAAGCGTATCATCGAAGATTACCATCGGGGAAAAATCTTTGTCTGTCAGTCTGTCCAAGGGCAGGGAACCACGTTCCGTATCCTGCTCAAAGATGCCATAGACAACACTCCCGCTGCCTGACATGGCGGCGTATTCCGCTCCCGCGTCCAGCAGCGACTGCTTGATGCGCCTCAGTAACGGATAGCCCGCAAAGACAGTCTCTTCAAAATCATTCACCCGCAGGTCAAGCGGCTCATCATGTAGCCGTATGCCCGCGTATGCCTCTTTCGTGCTGACGCTTACGGGAGGCTTCACCATAACCATGCGCTTGCCTTTCCACGAGAAGTCCGACGGCTCAAGTCGGTCGCCTATGCCTTTCGCCAGACAGGGTGTGTTATAAAGGAAAAACGGGCAGTCCGCCCCAATCGGACGCAGAATGTCCGCCATCTGCCCGCGTGTCAGCCCAAGTCCGAACAACTCATTGACAGCCATTACCGTATGTGCTGCATCGGATGAACCTCCGCCTAAACCTGCTCCGAACGGCACGCGCTTGTCCAGATGCACGCGGACACTCCCCACTTTGTCGTACAGCGCAGCCATACGGCGGTATGCCTTTACAATCAGATTGTCACCTGCGTTGCAATCCACGGCTATTCCGCTCGCCGTCAGAGTGATACGTTGATCCGTGTCATCCGCTTTCTCTATTTCTATCAAGTCGTACAGCCCGTAAACGGGGTAGAACAGCGTCTCAATCTCATGGTAGCCGTCCTCCCTGCGCCGCCTCACGCGCAGACCCACGTTCACCTTGCAGTTCGCACGGACTTTCATCGCAATCAGTATCTGCGTATTACCATATCATACACCGCGCGGACTTTCTTCCCCGCGTCCTCCCAGCGGATGCCGTTCACCTCCTTGCGTCCCTCTTCGCTCAACGCCTTGTACATGGCAGGGTTGGTCACGATGGCATGGATGGCATCCGCCATCGCGTCTATGTCCCAGTAGTCGGTCTTGATGGCATGGTGGAGAATCTCCGCGCAGCCCGACTGGTTGGAGATGATGGTCGGACAACCCACCTGCATCGCCTCCAACGGCGATATGCCAAACGGCTCGCTCACGGACGGCATGATGTACACGTCCGAATCCGCTAACAGTTGTTGCACCTGCTTGCCGCGCATGAATCCCGGGAAATGAAAACGGGTTGATATACCCCGGCGTGCCACAAGGTCAATCATCTCGTTCATCTTGTCACCGCTGCCAGCCATAACAAAGCGCACATTGTCAGTCTGCCGCAGTACGCGCGCGGCTGCCTCCACAAAGTACTCCGGTCCCTTCTGCATTGTGATGCGCCCCAGGAACGTCACCAGATGGTCCTTGCGCTTGTGATGCTTGAATTCATCGGAATTGGCAAGCGGGAAAACGGCGTTATGTACGGTGGACACCTTGTCGGGCGACTGCCCGTACTTGTCAATCACCGTCTGCCGCGTCAGGTTGCTCACGCACATAATATGGTCAGCCATATCCATTCCCTGCCGCTCGATGGCATAGACGGTCGGATTGACCTGTCCGCGCGAGCGGTCAAAGTCGGTGGCGTGCACGTGGAT
>DBVX01000015.1:0-13408 GCA_002308815.1 Bacteroidales bacterium UBA1253 | reverse complement strand
AGCCAGTCGTGCGAGTGAATCACGTCAAATTGTTCCTGACGTGCCAGCACGGCAGCGACTTGCTCGTAGTTGCCGATTTCCTCTAACAGATTGTCCGGATAGCGTCCCGAGAACTCGATGCGTCCGCGACCCGGCACGTCCACGGTGTCCGCGCCAATAATGCGCAGGAACGTCTCCTCCTCGCCGCCCCACTTGCGCGGCATCATGAACACTATATCCATATCGCCCTGCTGCGCAAGGCCGTAGGTCAGTCCGTAACTCGCAGTACCTAATCCGCCGAGGATATGGGGCGGGAACTCCCACCCGAACATCAATGCTTTCATAGTCAGGATGGCTGGTTGTCAGTATTCTGTTCCAATTCGTTCAGACAGTTGTATATGCCTGTCACACCGCTCACGCTCGGCGCGTAACTCATCCCGCCGTGTCCCCTGAACGGCGGGGTGNNTGGAACGGCGGGTTGCCGTCGAACAGTTCGCTCAGCGTTCCGATGGTCAGTTCGCGCATCTCCGCCTCGTAACCGGCTAACAGGCGGCGCATAAAACTTGCCCCGCTGTGCTGATACACACGCATATACGCCTTCCCGTAGGCGGCGATGCTCAACGGAAAGACAGGTCCGTTGTGCAGGTTGCGGTTGCGCTCCAGATGACCGCCTATATAGACAGGCCGGTACGAGCCGCTCTTGGGCGACAGCGTGCGCAGACCCTTCGGCGTGTAAAGTTCCTTCGTGCATATATCCACCACCGCCTTCTGCTGTTTGCGGTCCAAGGGAGAGTAGGGGAGCGAAACCGCCCAAATCTGGTTCGGGCGCACTTCGCGGTCATGGTACGTCCCAACGACATAATCGTCAAGGTAATAGCCGTTCCAGAACATCGTCACAAACTGCTCGCGAGCCAGTTCCGCTTGATAATCCAGCAGGTCGGCGCGCTGTTCCTTACCCGTAGCGCGCATCAGTTGGGCAGTAAAGCAGATGGCGTTATACCATAATGCGTTCAACTCGACGATGTAACCCGTCCTCGGAGTGATGGGGCGGCCGTCCTCCACGGCGTTCATCCACGTGGCGGGACGTTTCGTCCCGTCCGTCCAGACCAGACCGTTCTGATGGACAAACAGGCGCGGATGACGCTGCTCGCGCAGATAGACGATGATGTCGTACAGCAGTTTGCCGTACTTATCCGCCACTTGCTTTATGTCTGTGTAGTGCGAGTATTCCTGAATCACTCTTGCGAACCACAACAGCACGTCCGGCTCGTCCATACCCGACAATCCGATCTCCTCATACCTCCCGTCGAGGAAAGCGCGCACCTCCTTTACGGCAGTCTTGTCCATGATAGCGTCCCAGTATTCCGGACGGCCGATACCCATCGTGCAGTCCGCTAATGAGAAGAACTCCGCACGGGCTTCCGCTTTGTACCACGGATAACCCGCCAGCAGCCAGCACTTGTCACCCTCTCGTTTGTAGAACTGCGATGCGGCGTTCCTGAGGCACGCGTACATCGTATCCCTGTCCCAGTGGCGGCTCTCCTCCTTGCGCCAGACGGTCTTCAGCGTAGCCGGATTAATCTCCGAGATTCCCGCCGAGAACACCACCGACTCGCCCTGTTTCATCGCCACGTCGAAGTACCCGGGTACAAGCAGATCCTCCCTGCTCTCATAGCCCCGCTCCGCCTCCTTCATATAGTATATGTCCTTGTACCAGTGCGCGTCCTGCACATATTCCGCCTTCTTCGAGAACTGCATGTACAGTTCTGGAAAGCCCTTGTACAGAAGGCTTTTCACTCCGTTGCGCACCGGCTCCGTATGCGTGTCGGCTGCTCCGTTCTCATGCGTCAGGCTGTCCGTCGGGCGGAAGGCGAGGAACGGATGGAAGCGCATCACCGTGCCTGCTCCCGCCTCCACCATCGTGTAGCGGATCAGCACGCGAGGCTCGAAACTGACCAAAAGACGCTCCTTCGTCAGAATCACGCCGCCCACCCGGTACGTGGTCTTCGACAGCAGTTGGCAATCGTAGCTCCGCAGGTACTTGTGTCCGTTCGGACTGAACAGCCGCTCGCCGTACTGGTGTACGCCGAGGTGGAACTCCGCCCCATGCTGGATGACGGTCTCGTCCAGTCCGCTCAGCAGCACGTAATTGTCTTCGCCAACCTCCGGTAGCGGCGTTACCAGCAGACCGTGGTACTTGCGTGTGTTGCAGTCCGCTAATGTCGTTGCTGTGTAGGCTCCGGCGCGGTTCGTGTGAAGGATTTCGCTGCGCAGGCTGCGATCCAGATTGACCAGTGCCGGTTTGTCAAAACTTAGGTAACTCATATCAGTTGAATTTGCCGCCGTAGGTATGCTCCGTATCCATCACTATCTGGCGGATCTGCTGCTCTTCCTGCTTGGGGCAGATCAGCAGCACCTTGTCCGACTCCACCACAATCATGTCCTTCATCCCGCGGAGTACGGCGAGGTGTCCTTCCGGCAGCACCACCACGTTGCCTTCGCTGTCGTAGTATTCGGCATTGCATTTGAGTGTTGCGTTCTGTAGTTCGTCTTTCTCGCTCAGGTCGTACAGCGAACCCCATGTGCCGAGGTCGCTCCATCCGAAGTCCGCCTGCTGCACGTGTACCGACTGCGCCTTCTCCATCACCCCGTAGTCGATGCTGATGTTCGGACAGGTGGGGAATATCTCCTGTATGTATGCGTCCTCGTCCGCCGTACCCATCTTCTCCGGCTGAGTCATGAAGGCGGCGTGCAACTCTGGAAGATGCGTTTCGATGGCGCGGGCTATCGTCTTCAGGTTCCACAGGAAGATGCCCGAGTTCCACAGGAACTCGCTGCTCTCCACAAACACCTTCGCCAGTTCCAGATTCGGCTTCTCCGTGAACGTCTTGACCTTGTACAGGTCAGTCCATCCGTCCACCGGCTGCGCCTTCTGGATGTATCCGTAACCAGTTTCCGGACGGGTGGGTTTCATGCCTAATGTCAGCAGTGTGTCGTGCTTGCTCACGAACTCCAGACCGTGGCGGATGGTGTCCGCGAAACGCTGTTCCTGTACGATCAGATGATCCGACGGGGCGACCACTATGTTCGCCTGCAGACGCCCGTCTCCCTCAAAGTCCGCCGTCCGTATGTCCAGACCGTACCGGCGGCACAACTCCCCCTTGATGTGCATCACGGCGTACTCGATGCAAGGCGCCGTGTTCCGGCGCGCAGGCTCGCACAGTATCTGCGCTTTGCCGAGGTCGGGTATCTGGTTGAGAATCATGTCGCGGTACATCACGTTCGTCACGATAACCACGTTCTCTATCGGCACCAACGGACGGAATCGGTCCACCGTCATCTGGAGCAGGCTTCTGCCAGTGCCGAAGAAGTCAAGGAATTGTTTGGGACGGTTGTTGCGGCTGAAGGGCCAGAAGCGGNNCCCGCCATTATCACACAGTAGTTGTTCATAGTATCTTCGTTTTATGGGTTGTTTCTTCCATAATATCCGCCGCAAATTTAATGCCATTGGTGCAAACGGCAAAAAACTTCCTATAAAATATCGCATCTGCGCGGAAAGCTCCGTATAATTCAAGTTTCACAAGTCCTTGAACTCCCCCGCCCCGCACGGGGTCTCCAAATGGCTTGCACGAAAGGGGGTGTTCTTACTCCTTGTATTCAGGAATTTTGTACGGCGTGTTTCTGCCTTGCCTTCTCCAATAGAAGAGTTGTAGTGATAATTCTCTCATTACCCTGCTTTCAGTCTGAGGCAGCCTGGTCTCAGAATAGATGTTGAGCAACTCGGCTACATAGCCTGTTTGGGAGGCTGCCGCCTTTTTCCCTATATTTCTTGAATAGGATAGGTTCTCATTCTTCCATTCGTTATAAGCCTTTTTTACTTCATCGTATGTGGGGAATGCGCGGATGCTGTCATATCGTGCTATTGCATATACCAGTATTTCGTCTTTCAGACTGTCGCTGATATTTGCCGCAATATAAAGTAAATCTGTCTGATGCTTTGCTTGATTCCGCAGACTGTCACGGCGGTGTTGCTCTTTTGTGTAATCCGCCGTCTGATGTTTGATAGTGTCAATTACCGACTGGTATTCATTAATGGTATTGTTGATGTTCTGATAATCCGCTGCTCGTTGGTTAAGCGTGTCCAACGTTGTCCGATAATCATTGACTGTTTGGTTAAGTGTCAGAATGTCGTCCGATTGTTGCCGTGTAATCTGTTGTTGGAAATAAATCACCGCACCAAGAGCGATTAGTAATACAATAGCGACTATGTATTGCCATCTGATTTGCCTGTTTATCGCCCTTTTTACAGCCTCGGCGTTTGGGTAGCGTTTTTGTGGCAGGCTTTGGGTACATTTGTCCGCCACGTATTTCCAATACCCCGTGAGTTGTATGATTTTACCGAGCGAGTAAATGTCTGACAGATTGTCGGTTGTGGTTTGCAGGAGTTGTTCGGGAGCGGAATAGCCTGTCGTGCCTGCGGGTTCTTTCAGAATGTCGAAAGCTGTTTTGTCGGCAAGTCCGAAATCGATAAGCACGACGCGGTTGGTGTGTTTCTCGACAAGTATGTTCTCGGGTTTGATGTCGCGGTGATAGATGCCTTTGCCGTGAATGTATGTAATGGCATCGCACAACTGCGACAACTCATTGCGCAGTGTCTTTTTGGGCAGTTGCGGATTGAGCACCTCACAGTCAATCCATTCTTGCACAATACACCAGCCGTAGCCCTGTATCTTTTCAATGCCGTACGTTTGGATTATGTTGGGGTGGTTGAGCTGGTAGGCAATCTCAAACTCCTTTTCCAGCAGGGTCTGGTAGCGCGGGTTACCGGCAGCCTCGCCGGTCAGACATTTCAGTGTGTGCCATTTGCCGTATCTCTTTGCGCGCAGCACCTGCGTGTAGCCGTTGTCCGAATGGTGCAGTACGGTTATGTCTGACCATTGTTGCGATATGTCAAACGCCTGGCTGTCAACAAAACCGGAATTCAAATCAGAATCATACATATTGGTTATCCTTGATTTTGATTTCTGTCAGTCCTGTTTGTTGTCCTGCTATATATGCCCCCATATCCTGCCGGTTTCTGATGACGGAATTTATCACCAACGGCTGACCAAGCAGCAGTTCGGTTATAATCAGGACATCGCCGTTTTGAAGTTTTGTTTTCTCTGCCTGCAGTATCTCGTACTTGCTGTCCCCGATATATTTCAGCATACATTTGCGGTTGGGTTGCCATGATAACAGCAACTGATCGCCTTCCTGCAAATCAGTGCTTTTGATTCGTTTCCTGCTGACAAAGCCCGATTCTATGGTGTGGGCGTCCTGCCAGTCCTTCCACCCCGCGTAGCCCAAATAGCGGGCGAAAGCGGACAGGGTGGAGGTGCGCGGCTTGCTTTGCGTCGCGATGATTCCGAACAGACGCCTGATAGTGAAACCGCTTATGTCGGTGTGTGTGGTTGCAAGGATGTCTTTCCGCAGATCTTCCACATCAACGGTTGATTCGATATTACGGCCGAACTTTTCCGCTACCTCTCCGCATAATTCTTGTATTTCCTGTTCCTGCATGGTTGTGGTTTGTTTTTTATATGCCGCAAAGTTATTTCTTATTTTTCTAATCCTAAAATGAGTTTTTTGTCCGAATCTATACATTTCAACCTGCATTTGGACGGAAAACTCAATTTGGACCTATGCCGGCAGGTATGTGTCCAATCCCGCTTGCTATGATTTGCAACCATTTGCTACACTTTGCAATATGTTGTTTTCTCAATACGCGCTACTTTTGCAAACGCATTAGGAAGTTCATATCCGAACACGCTCTTGGGCAGCACTGCCATCGTAAAGAAGGCTTATGTTAATAACATTAAAAAACAATTGTTTATGAAAAAGACATTATTTATTTTGCTATCAGCGGTATGCCTGACAGCATGTGGGTCGCCCACAAACAAGTCTGATGATTCCCGACAAGAACGGGCGGTACAGACCCCAAAAAGAGACACGAGAAGTGTTGCTCCAACACATTATCAATCTAAAGACCAGTATTATCAATGTATTAACTGTTGGCAGGTGTTGCTTGTCAATAGAAGCCCCCGTCCCGGTCAAGGCACATGCAGGAACACTGAAAACGGAAAGGTCTATGGCTATCACGATTGGCGAAGATTAGCAACTTATAGTTCATCTCATGTATGTCAATGTGAATATTGCGGATTGCAACTCAATGCAGAAAAGGTGGAAGAATATAGAGCATGTCCATACAGCAGTAACAGGTATCATCGTTTCATCAAAATCTATTAGTTGTCAGTTTGAAGGTCGCAAGACAAAATTGTACAAATATACCGCATAAATTTGGCGTTTTCAATCAAAGAGTTGTACCTTTGCGCTCAAATCATAGGCGCAGGCGTGCGCAATAAATGGTAAAGCGTTATAAACCGATCTTGATTTTCTGAAAACTCGACACTTTTAGAAAGGATTACAACTCAAGTACGGTTTATGCACGCTCACGCACCAGCGTGAGTTTTCTGTGCATACTTTGAGTTGTAAAGGTAGTCGAGAACCTCAGAAAATCAAACGAAGCAGACGAAAGCCCACGCTTTTATTATTCCCTAAAGTGGTTGATTCGAAAAATGATTGTAAAAATTAAGCGGAGAATGCCGATAGCCGAATAATAAAGTGGAGGCAGTTTATTCTATTTATTCATTATGGAAAATGTAATTTTTGTTGCAAACAATGAGAGGTGGCTTAATAAGCGTAATTTCTCAGGAATGAAAGTATTCAAGGTGGAGAATGATGTCCTTTCAATGGAATTTGCAGATGGACGCAGTTTTTCCGCTCCCATCAACGATTTGCAAATCAGGAGAACATCAGGATGGAAGTTGCTGTTCCAAGATCAGCGAAACCGCACTTATGAGTTTACTACGCCTGACGGCAGAATGTTCAAACTTGGCGGTTTGTATTCAAATATGGATTTTGCAGGCTTTTTAAAAAATGTATCGGGATTAAAGTCCTTAATTAACGCTTACGATCCTGTTTTTGACATATATGCCGTTCTTGACAATATGCCCAACTCTAAAAGATCAGGTTTGGAGAAATTTGAACTGATAATAGCTTGGGGAGTCCCCGCCTTTATCATTTTCTGTATAATTTTGGGCTCATGTTTTTGATTAATTTTATGATATCATTCAAAACCATTGACGCGTATGTTGAAATATCAATTAAATGATTCCGCTTACAAGTTGCGAACGCGGATAGAAGTATCAAACAGGCTTGACACCATTCTACCGATTGCGAGATATATCAGTTACGCTGCGATGATTGCCGCCTTTTTGTGTATCGTGTCGGGTGAATCCTGCAGCATAAGCAATCTCATTGATGTTATGACGAACACCCGTTTGCACGGAAAGGCTGCTGGCGGAGCGATGATAATGTATCCTTTGGCGATATTGGGATTGGGATTGAGTTATCTGATACCGTTTGTCATAGCCTATATTTATCATGCCATAGATGTTTCTCTTGACACATTGAAGCCGGAATATCAGGTGTCCGCCAATATGACCCAAATCCTTGTTTGGGGATGGGCTCTATGTGGTATTTTGGGTGTTATTTTAGAAATTGATGACTCGGGAGTGATGGCATTGATATTTTTGCCATTCATCATCGCCCTCATTGTCGTTACCTTCATTTGGGTGCATAGGCTGTCTAAAAAATGGTCAGCACTCAGTCCTGCGCATAAGAAAATTGCAGACTTGCTTCGAATTTTCACATATCTTGCTTTACTTTTAGATTTTGTAGGAGGAATGATTGGTTATACTACAGGTGATATTATAAGCAATATTATAGTGCCATGCGTTGATTTGTATTTATTCTATAAATTCGGTGATTACTATAGAGAAATAAATATGGCATACCTTGAAGCAGTCGAAGACACCGATAAAGCGGAAGACAATACTCGGGAAATAACGAACAGGCAATAAATCAGAAACTGAAAAATGAAAAGATTGACATTGGCATTTTGTGTACTGGCAACGTTTTCGTTATCCTCCTGTACTGCATTTCTGGCACCCACCTGCGCCGAGAACGATGATATTTTGGTAGATGTTTACGACAAAACGTTTCATATCACGATGGAACATGGTCTGGAAAATTATTCGGGACAACTGTACAATACCTTGCGCTTCCTCAGGGGAGACGGAGGGTTTGGTAATATCTCTCAAAGTGAAAAAATCAGTAATACGGAAATGATTGAATGGAGTTTGAACGAATCCATGCAAGGGGATTCGTATACGGGATATTATATAACGTATGAGGTCAAGATTAAGGAGAGTCATTGGTACGCACTTGTTGACCTTACCGAATTTGATTCCGGCAGGTACGAATGGAAAGTGATTGAAGCAAGCAAGTCTTTGTCAGAGATACAAAGTATGTTATACTAATTAATAGCCTAAATCAACACTAATTATTTATATATGAATGAAAAGAAGTAAATTTATACGCTATATTTTTCATCAAGATCATATCTTGATTGTTGGTCTAACATGTTTGATAGTATTTATTCTGTCGTTGATAACTTTTACTGTTCCCGTCTTTAACCCTATTTCAAAGGCGATTAAGAATCTTTCTGCAACAGATTTATTCTTTCAAATAGAAAATGCGGCAAGTGTGAAAGATACATGCGACATCATAACCATTGTGGATATGACCGAGTTACACTCAAGAGGAGATATCGCACAATTACTTTCCACGATAGATTCGATGAATCCGATCGTCATAGGGATTGATTTGATTTTTGAGGGCATTAAAGATGATGAAAGAGGTAACTACAAGTTGGAAGAGTCTGTTATTAATATATATGAACATAGTGTGTTTGCTAATAAATTGATAGCTTATAGTGAGAGTAAAAGATACTTTACACAAGAAATTCATTCATATTTTGCTGATTTCATTCCAATCAACGAGGCATATACAAATGTGGCTGACAATATGGAAAAAGCCACATTGCGCAATTTGACAATCGAAAGACAAACACAAGACGGGATGAAACTATCATTTGCCGCCAAAATAGCTCAATTTATGGGGCATCCATTAGACATGAAGAATGATATGCTTATAGACTATAAACCTATTTATTTTAGGACTATTTCTTATAAGAATTTGGAAAATAACAAAGATTTTATTAAGGATAAGATTGTTTTGGTAGGTGCAGCAAAAGAAGAACAGGATATGCACTTGTCTTCACTCGGCAAGATGCCCGGTATAGACATACAGGCATATTCTTTATTAACATTATTAGAACATAAAGATATCAAACAATTAAGTGTAACTTATTCTTTCCTGCTTGGATTAATTCTATGTTTCCTTTTTGAACTAATGTTCGATATGGCATCAAGATGGGTTTCAAGACGTAAAGAAACAGTGAGAATTTTGATATCAGAATCGCGACTTCATTTATCAATTGTATCTATTGTATATCTATCCATTGTATCAATCCTTATGTTTTACATCTTTAAAATGTATAATTTGTACATTGATGCAGTTGTCATTTTTTCAATGTTAGCTTTCGTCGGATTAAGTCGTAGAATGTATAGCGGCATTATTAAATCTTTAAGAATCAATCATACTAATCATTTTATAAATAACTCATTATTTTAATTTCATATTAATATGAAAAAATACGTTCTCTTACTCATTATGTGTGCATTTACTTTTAATATAGCAAATGCAGAAACCTATTTTGTTTATATTGTCAGTGGAACGATTGTGTACAAAAGCCAAGGAAAGACAGATAAAGTTGTAGCGCAACAAAAGTTAGATGTTAATACATACGTTGAACTTGCACAAGATGCTCAAATGGTGATTCTTGATGAGGTAACTCATACTCTATATACAATAATGGGAGCCATAAAGGGAGAACTTCGTAATTTGGTGAAGAAAGACAATGTTGTTGCAAGAAAAGTATCCGAGCAATATGTATCATATATCCTTAAGAAAGGACAAACGCAGGAAAATGCGAAAAAAAATACATATATGCAAAGTGCCGCAACATCTTATCGTGATATAGATTCCACATTAACTAATAAATAACACATGGGTATGAAAAATTATTTACCTACATTAGCAATTATTTGCTGTGTAATATTGACTTCTTGCTCTAAAAAAATTAATATCTATGAATTCAATCCGCAAATATATCTTGATAGCATCCGGATTTGTGAGGATAGATTGAATCAGCAGTTGAATGATAGCGATTATTTCGAAACGGTTTACTCTTTAGGACATTGTTTCAACCAGATTGGCAAATTCAAACAAGCGAGAGAGATTCTAATCGAAGCATCTAAAAAACTTGACGAAATGCCATCTGATGAATTTAGAATTAAAATCTTAACAGAGAAAGCAAATGCCCAAGCAAATTTAGGACAATATCAATCCGCTGCTTATTGTATGGGACGAATTATTTCATTGAACACTATCATTAATAATGATTCAATAGTGAATGATTCATTGTTTTTAAAATACTATTTTAAATGCGTAGAATACGGAACACATGTTTGTGATAAAGAATTCGTAAAAAGTGTTCTTCCTTTGTCTGATTGGGATTGGTTTGAAAAATTCTCATGGCAAAGTTCATCAATTGATTTATGTCAAGAAATAACTAAAATAAAACTATTTTATGGATGGACATATTTGGATGATCCATTTGGAAGTGAGTTAAAATCTATAGCAGATTCTAAGGGGAAAAAAAGTATAGAATATGGGAACTTATTAGAGAAAAAAGCGGACTATGCATTATGGGATTGGGGGTATATTCCTGCACCTGATGATTATTATCGAATCATATTATTAGAGGAGGTTCTTGACATATATCGTGAAATCTGCGGAGAAAAATCTTTGGAATATGTACGAAGCGCACAAAAATTATCATTGGCATATTCTAAATTTGGAGATATCTCCAAGTCAATGGAATTGGCAAAATATGTTGTTAGTCAGAATCTGGAATGGTTTGGCGAGAATAATATTCTATATGCAAACGCGCTCGAAAATCTTGCGGAATGTGAAATAAATTGTGAAATATACCATGATGCTATTCCTCTCCTTGAACAAGCTCTGAAAATCAATGAGAGCGAATATGACAAAGGAGTGAAATATGCTGATATCTTAACAAAATTAGCGGAAGTATATTACTATATAGGTGCGACAGATAATGCTATTCAGTTAACAAAAGATGCATTGTCAATAATGTCAGGTCTTTATGATTCTAACAATATTCCTATTGCAAAAGCAAAAAAGCAATTATGTAAGTATTATATCGCAACATCACAGTTTAATAATATCATAGAAGAATTTGGTGCTTACGATATGGATGGGATATATATATACCATTTATTTGAAACATTATTAAGCAACGGATACTATCAAGAAATCTTCAAGAACCTATCTGTATCTTTTTTAGCAAAGGGCGATTTGATAAATGCCCAACGTTATGCCCTATTGGCAACCGACACAAAGACTGATTGGACAAACATATTACTGGGTGCTGACGATGAACCGAGATATTGGGTTTTAAATTGGAGAAGTGCAGATAAATGTGATGATGCTTACATGGCATTGGTTAATTATTATATCGGCATTGGAGACTATGAAAAAGCAATTGCAGAACTACAAGCAGTACTGAAAAATCAGCAAACAACAGATGAAGAGTTTTTTGTAAATAAGGAACAATACCTAAATCTTCATTATAATTTAGCATATTGTTTATACAAGGACAATCAAAAAGAGGAGGCTTTTGATAAAATTTCATGGTACTATGATAAGATGACCAATAAAATCGTCAACAATGTGCCTCACATCACTTCCGATAAACGTGTCCTTTTGTGGAAAAAGTTATCTAATGGCTTCACGACAATCATTCCACAGATTGCATACTCTTCGCATTCCACAAATGCTCCGGAATTTATGTATAACTTATCGTTGTTTAGCAAAGGAATGATGTTGAATACCAATACTTCCATGCAAAAAATTATTTCAGAAAGCGGGAACGTAGATTTGCAGACGCTATATCAAGAATATTTGTCTCATAAAATGATACTTGAACATTATTCTACGAATAGTAAATATGATATTTTGTCTGTAAAAGAAGCGATACAGGAAGAAGAACGATTGCTCTTGGAACAATGCAACGAATATGGTGATTTGGAGGCAGGGCTAAAGGTGAATTGGCAACAAGTACAAAGTGTGTTAGAGGCGAATGATGTTGCGATAGAATTCATATCTTTCCCTATCGTTGACAATAAAATGACCTACTTTGCTCTTTTGCTCAAAAAAGATGCAAAACAGCCTGTCTTGGTGAAGCTTTTTGACGAAAATCAATTGAAAACAATTGACCCCAATAATTATTATGTAACCGATGAGATTTTTCAATTGGTATGGCAACCTTTGCAAAAAGAATTAAACGGGGTCAAACGAGTATTTTTCTCTCCTACCGGCTTATTTCATAGCATCGCTATTGAGTATGCACCTATTAACAACAAGACAAACATTGGAGACATTTGCAACTTATATCGATTGTCATCAACACGGGAACTTGTATTGCATAAACCACAAAATAAAAAATCCCTTTCTGCTGTTCTTTATGGAGGACTATATTATGATGCGGAAATAACGAACAGTTCTACTAATGTCAGTTTCACTGCAAATAGATCAAATACAGATTCCATCCATTTGAGAGGTGGTATTAATTTCTTGGAGGGAACAGCAATAGAAGTTGAGGAAATAAACTCTATTTTGTATTCACAAAACTACAATTGCACTCTATACACCGCTGAAGAAGGAAAGGAAGAAACATTTAAGAATTTATCAGGAAAAGATATAAATATATTACATGTAGCGACTCATGGTTTTTATTGGGAAGATTCCAAATCTTTAAACATTTCATTTATAACACAATCTAATAATGATGCAGTACATACTGATAACTCTCTCGAACGATCGGGGCTGTTACTTACCGGTGCTGCTAATGTTTTTCGACACAAATCTATACCAAATAATGCAGAAGATGGAGTGCTAACTGCCCAAGAAATATCTAACCTTGATTTACAGCATGTGGACATGGTTGTTTTGTCTGCTTGTCAATCCGGATTAGGAGACATAAAAGATGATGAGGTGTTTGGCTTGCAACGTGGTTTTAAAATGGCAGGTGCCAAGTCATTGGTGATGAGTTTATGGAAAGTGAATGACGAGGCGACTCTTATTCTAATGACAGAATTTTATGCAAATATGTCTCATGGACAATCGGCTCATCTAGCATTGAGTAATGCTCAGCAAACTATAAAAACAATAAATGATGGGATGTTTTCAGACCCTATTTATTGGGCTGCATTTGTAATCTTAGATTCATTTTAATTAAATTCAGTTATATTATGACAATAGTTCGTTAAAAATTTGACGT
>DBVX01000018.1:627-4825 GCA_002308815.1 Bacteroidales bacterium UBA1253 | reverse complement strand
CTTGGAGTAATCAATGTACGCCCTGTTTATCGCCGGAATGTCATCCCGTCTGAACTTGTCAGGCGCGAGCATGAAGCTGTCGTGCGTGGCGGCTGATGCCGCGCACACGCTAAAAATAGCGCAAAAACGACCTTTGACATATTGAAATGACTGATAAATGCACTATTTCTTGTGCAATCTGGAAATTCCCACTACCCTTGCGCATGAAAAAACAGCAGTTATGTCACAGGAAACAATCGCTACTTTGAACACTTTGCCGGAAAGCAGGCAGTTGTACACCGATGTCTGCCATATCATTGACGACACACGCAACCGTGTGGCTGTCTATGTCAATGCCGAAGTGTGCCGCACCTATTGGTATGTAGGCAAACGGATTAAGGAGGATGTCCTCTACAACCGCAGAGCCGAATACGGCAAACAGGTGGTCAGGAATCTGTCCGTCAGGCTGACTGACAGATATGGTAGCGGGTGGAGTTATTCAACCCTTCAACATTGTGTACGCGCTGCGTACACTTTTACGGAAGAGGAAATTGTGTACGCAGTGCGTATACAATTGACATGGACACATCTTCGTGCATTGATGAGCATTTCTGACCCGCTTGCCCGCAAGTTTTATATGCAGATGTGCCGGTACGAGCATTGGGACACGCGCACATTGGACGCGAAAATTGATTCGCAACTCTATGAGCGCACTGCCATCAGCCGCCGTCCCGAAGAGGTCATCGCAAAGACATTGGACGAGAGTGAGGACAAAGGGACGATGACACCTGACTTGGTGTTCCGTAGCAGTTACTTCCTCAACGCCTTGGGACTGCCCGACACGTTCACCGAACATGACCTCGAAAGCGCGATTATCTCCCAGATGCAGGAGTTCATTACGGAGATGGGGACGGATTTCGCTTTCCTTGCGCGACAGAAGCGCATCACGGTGGATGCAACGGATTATTATATTGACCTGCTGTTCTATCATCGCGGCCTGCGCCGCTTGGTGGCAATTGACCTCAAACTCGGAAAGTTCAAGCCCGAACACGAGGGGCAAATGCGGCTGTACCTGCGATACCTTGACCGCAATGAGCGGCGGGAGGGTGAGGAATCACCCATAGGTCTGATTCTGTGCAGCGAGGGCAACACCGAGCATATAGAGTATCTGATGCTGGACGAGCAGAGTCCGATCAAGGTGGCGCAGTATTTCACGCAGTTGCCCGACAAGCGGGTGCTGTCGGAGAAACTGCAACGCGCAATAGCCATCGCCCGTGAGAGGTGTCATGAGAGGCAGCAAGAAAAAGACGATTGACATCCCCGCGTAGAATAATCCCAAGAATAAATTATTTATTTATCAGTCTGACATTTCAATATGTAAACGCTAATCAACACGACAAAACAAACAATAATACTAACCTCAAAAAACTCAACAATTATGAAAGAACTATTCTACGTCTATGCCTCCTTATGCCCGGGCGGGCATGAGCGCGTGGGCATGAAAAGGGAATAGCGGTATCATAAATAAAGCAAAGGTAGCCCAAGGGTAGCGCATCCGTAGCGGAAAACGACAGTATCCATATAGTATCCTATAAGTGTCCCTATACTGAAAAACCACCAAACAATAATTCTAATTTGTTTGATTCGTAAATAGTGCGTACCTTTGCGCCCGATAACAACGAAACACAACAGATTATGGCACAGGAAAAATTAGAGGCTCTTATGCAGGTGTTAATGCTGACCTTGCAACCAGAAGACAAGGCGTGGCTGGTTCAACGAATGCAGGAGGAACTGTACTGCGAGCAACATCCTTCCATGAAAGCTGATGCTTGGCTGCAAAAAAGTCTGGACTTGTCGCTCCGGCAGATAGCGGACGGAGAAGTCTATTCTTCAGAAGAGGCTCATCAGATGATGGATGATTATGTGGAACATCTGGTCCGGGTGGCTGTATGAGTGTCGTTTGGTCGAAACAAGCCGTTTTTACTTGGCAGCGGATAGCGGAATATATCCTCCGTCGGTTTGGAGAGAAGGCACTTTTTGATTTCAGGGAAGAAACGGTATATCAGGAGAAACTGCTTTTGGCAATGCCTCGCAGCGGGCAGATAGTGATAACTTCTCATCCGGCTATAGAGTTTCGATATCGTCTTATTCACCGTTTAACCAAGATGGTTTATCATATAACGGGCGAAACGATTTATATCGACACCTTTTGGGACACGCGCATGAATCCTGAAACCTTGATTCAGTATTTGGAAGATATAGATTAACCCATTTCACCATAATAACATAATACAAGATGGGCAAAGTCTGTTTCAATCATCAACATAGAGACAAACCACAACACGACAAAACAAATAAACAAACATAAATTAACCATTAAAAACTAAACAATCATAAAGAAACTATTTTCGTTTTTATGCCTCCTTATGCTCGGAGCGGGCATGAGCGCGTGGGCGTGGGTGAATGTTAATCCCACAGGAACTGCTAACACGCCTGCATCAGTAAGTTACGTCAAACTTACTAAAACGGGTACAGCAAAACACTGGCGAGTAGACTTTTTTGGGTCGCAGTATTCCGAATTCCGCATTGCAGACTTGAATCTGTCAAGCAACGAAACCAATGTGATAGCGGGTGGCCCTTACGCTTACTCTTCAAGCAGCAACAATTATGTCTATAATTCAGGCGGTACAAGTTGTTTTACAGGAGGCTTCACAGGGGAGATTGGTTTCGTATATCTTGGATATGAAGATGCCAACGGTTGGCCTGTTTATTATGTCAGTGCGATTGCTGTGTCAACTTCCTCAGGTAACTATCTCATCTACAGAGGGCATCTGCCCGTGCGTTCTTTCGAATCCGATGGAACCACAAGAAGTGCCCTTGTAAATATTAAAGATGAACGTACTCCTGAAATGAGGGCGTTCAAATTTGATGGCCCAACAAGTAATAATGAATACGAATCTGCCAACGGAGACCAGTTCCTTGCAGAGATATCAAGTGACACAGATGGTGACTGGTATTGGAATAATGACGATTTTATTTATTTCGAGGCTGCCAATAATCAGACAACAACCAACAACTACTGCGGAATCAATTTCTGGGTAACAGATTTTTCGCATACTTACAACGGGATGCTGGGACCTGCTGAAGGTGCTTATGAGGTGATCGCACCTGTTTTGTATCAGCCAAATAATTATAACATTTATTGGCGTATTGCTGATTCTGGCAAAGTTAATAGCAGTATTGTGGGGTATAGTTATAGCAATACTTATGGTGGTTGTCCCTGGAACTCATATATCGGCAATTGGAATCCAGGTAATTCTCTGAGTGTTGTATGCGCCTTTGATGAAGTGATTGTAGAAACAGGCAAGTATGGAAACATCTATATGCGCGTATATCGTTCAGGTGCTCAATTGTATTGCACTATTGGAGAACCAGCAGAAGAAGAAACTTCTGAAGACGGTACGATTACGGTTGTGGCTGGCGAGAATGGTCAGGTCAAACTTGATGCTGGCGAATGGGGAGCAACATTCTCCGATGATTACGATGCTGATGCAAATGTTACCATCTCCGCAAAACCGGATGACGGATACTATTTCTCAAAATGGGATGACGAAAACACTCAAAATCCGCGTACAGTTTCTGTAAACGGTGATGCTACTTATACTGCCGTATTTGAACGGAATAAAACAATCGTTCATGCATTTGACTGGGCAAACCTTGCAGAAGGCGGTACTGATGCGGAATGGGGTTCAGGTGATGGTCTGTATGTCTATCGCTTGTACTTTACGGATGGCGGAATCAATTATCCGTCATTGGAACTTCAGTTGATTTACAACAAGTCCAATTTAAAGAACTATGGTTCATTTACCGCCCCGCGTGAAGGAGAATATTCCATACTGAACAATCTATCAGCAACATTTACGGAGTTTCAGGCTTTAGGCGGTACAGGAAATACTTCCTATATGTCTTGCTATAGAGATGCTAACGATAGTTACAAACCTTTCCGTAATGGAACAATAACAATCTCACAAGGTGCTAATGGATATCCCTATATTGTAGTTAATACAGGTCAAGGAAATGACACACACCAATTCTTTGAACTAACTGTGGGTACTCCTCTTGTCAATCATACTGTCAGCATCACCGCCCCCGAGAACGGAACAATCACCGTTTCCTACAACAACGGCAGCGCACAGTCATTCTCCTCGGGTAGCCGCGA
>DBVX01000018.1:0-610 GCA_002308815.1 Bacteroidales bacterium UBA1253 | reverse complement strand
GACTATCATTTCGGTGCTTGGACCAATGACGGCGCGGCTTCCGTAACCGTGAACGGCGACAAGACCATCGGTGCGACCTTCGCGCAGAACGACTACTTCCTCAACGCCACCTACGGCGCAGGCGGAGCAAGCGTGACACGTGACGATAGCGGCAACAGCAGCACCGTGAAACGTGCGGGCAACACCGTCACCCTCACACCCACAGCGGCAACAGGATATAACTTCCTCGCTTGGGCAGGCGATGATGCTGCCAAGATGAGCGGCGATGTGTTCACCTTCCCGACCAACGGCACGCACAACACCACCTACAACGTGCAAGCCACGTTCCAGGCTGTCACTTATAACATCTCATACGAGGGCTTGAACGGCGCAACGAACAGCAACCCCGAAACCTACACCATTGAGACGGCAACCTTCGATCTTGCCGCTCCGGGCGAACGCGACGGTTACACCTTCGCAGGCTGGACATGCGGCGGCGAAGCCATCACGCAGATCACCATTGGCTCGACGGGCGACAAGACCATCACCGCGACTTGGACGGAGAACGCTGTGAATATAACCCTGGTGGACAACGGGGATAATGCATACTACACAGGTCTCCATACATATA
>DBVX01000079.1 GCA_002308815.1 Bacteroidales bacterium UBA1253 | reverse complement strand
GTCGGTGAACATCAGTTCGGTGACGCATACGGTGTCGTTCTCGTTCACGATGGGAATCACATCGTTCTCCAGCATCACCTCCATGCACTGTTTGAGGTTCTTGTACTGTTCCTCCCGCTCGAAGTCCTCTTTCATCGTGAGTACCTGCCCCACGTGGAGGTTGTGTTCGCGGAAGAGGGTGAAGTAGAGGTTCATCAGTTTGACCTGACCCATGGCGCAGTACAGTTGCCGTTGCTCCACCGAGTCCAGCGGGTTCTCCGCTTTCAGCAGGGTCTTGCCGCATGCGCCGGCGCCGCTGGAGACGAGGATGACCTCATATCCTTGCTCGCGCAGCCATACCAGTTGGTCAACGAGTGCGGATATGCGCGTGAGGTCAATGCGTCCCTCGGCTGTGGTCAGTACGTTCGACCCTACTTTTACTACTATTCGTTTCATCTTTGCTCTGTTATTTCATGCCTGCTTTCAGGCAGCTGACCACGGCGGCGTTGAAGCCCTTGCGGTCCAGTTCGTTCAGTCCTTTGATGGTGACGCCTCCGGGGGTGGTCACTTTGTCGATGGCGGCTTCGGGGTGCAGTCCCGATTCGCGCAGCAGCGATACGGCTCCTTGCATGGTCTGCATGGCTATCTGTTGCGCCTGATGCGGGTAGAAGCCCATTTCCACGCCGCCTTCGGTCATGGCGCGAACCATGCGCATCACGTAGGCTATCCCGCATGATGCCATCATCATGCCCGCTTCCACCTGCTTTTCTTCCACTTCCATCACCTCGCCGCAAAGGCTGTACAGACCGGTGACTTTGCGGATGTTCTCCTCTGTCGCCTGCCCGTTATGCGCCACGAAACTCATACTGTTCCCGTATTCGGCGGCTATGTTCGGTATCACGTAGAAGTACTGCCCTGCGCCACCGAGTTTGGATGACAGTTTGTCTGTGCCGTAGTTGGCGGCGTCTGATACGATAATCTGCCTGTCGAGGTCCAGTTCGGGACGTATCTCGTCCAGTACCTTGTCCATCAGCCACGGCTTGACTGCCAGCACCACAATCTCCGCTCCCTGTACTGCCTTCTTGTTGTCGGTTGTCACTTTCAAATCAGGGTACTGCGATTGGAACTGTTTGAGTGTCTGTTCGTTCTTGTCGGTGATGGTCAGTGCTGTTTGACCCGAATGTATCCATCCGTGAGCCAGTGCGCCGCCCATATTTCCGGCGCCTATCAGAGTTACTTTGGTCATTGTATTGAGTGTTTCAATTGTCTTTTATCCTTTGTCCTGTTGCGTCATAAGTCACGCCGTTGCAGCGTATGTAGAGTTTGCCGTCACGAATGAGTTTGCGCGTCTCTGGGGAATTTTGTATTTCGTCGTCGGCAACCTCAAGTTCGGTCATCTCTTCGTCTTCCACTACAATACGTATGCGGCTGATGTTCATAGGTGTAGTGCTTCGGAACACGCCGCGATAGGCGTGTATGGTGCTTCCTGTGGAGGTGTTGGGATAGTATATTCTGTTCCCTTTCAGCCCCATATACGTGTTGTTGCCAGCCGATTCAGACAGCATACCGTTGCGCAGCGTGCCGACCAGTTCAATAGAACCTGTACCGTCGTTGTATCCGTCCAATGAGTTGTATGCTGTCACCGAGTTTAGTGCTTCACCTTTGTCTTTGTTCAGATTGACTGTCACGTTTCCAAAGAGGAAACAGGATCGTTTGGCGAGAGATTCGCTGGGATTGATGATATAGCATTTGCCCGCCTCCATCCGTGTGGCGCGTGTGAAGTACAGTGTCACAGTTGTGGATGCGTTGCCTGTAGCATGCCTGAACTCATAGACGCACCCCCATAGACCGTTTGATGACATCATGCCCCGGCTCACCTCGAACGGAAGAGTCATGGTCGACCAGCGTCCTGCGCTAAACGTGCGGTTGAGGGTGGCGGAAGTGACGGTTACTCCGTCGTAGTCTGCCGCAAACTCATCGTAATGCGCATTGTCTGCGTTTTCATCAAGTATGATATGTTTTTCGGCGGGTTTTTCCTTGAATGTGGCTGTATAAGTCATATCGTCTGTGACAGTAAACGTGCGGGTGGCGCGGGTGTTGCCATCCTCTGTCCAGCGGTCGAACACGTGGTTCTCCGCTGTGGCGTGTGCGGTGACAGTAACCTCCTGTCCGGGTTCGCAGAGATACCGGTACAATTGACCGTTTACGCTGACTGTCAGCGTGCAGGGTGTGAACGGAGGCACATATATGGCGCGGCAGGCGATGCCCCAATGGGGCGGGATGTTTCTTCCTTCAATGTCTGTATACGCCGATTTGTAGGTGTTGTTGCCGGTTCTCACCAGACAATACACATACGATTTGTCGTTTTTTGTTCCTCCGTATGTTTTTGTCCAGTAATACTGATATGCAGCGTCATATTGTGTTGTTCCGTAATAGTTTCCCGTAGCAGGAAAGAGTATGTATTTGCTGTTGTCTGTACGGTTTGTGAATCTGTTGTTGTCCGTAATGGTTGAATAGGTTATCAAATCCGTATAGTCACTCTTTGAGGGCATACGCCATCTGTTTCCCATATTGCTTTTCGCCATATCGTACTGGCTGGCAAAATCATTATTGGCGGAGCATCTTGTTGTCCAGTCCAGATATGTCTGGCCGATCGTGTAGTGTGAGGCATCCGAATCCCCCCATCGGAAATAACTTCCTGTGGCATTTGCATCTGCGGCACCCACATTGCGGTCAGCCCACGCCACACCGTATCCCATATCCACGGGGATATATGTCTTGCCGTCATCGCCTGTTTTTGCACTCAAATCGTACAGAATTTTTATGGTATCGGCTGTAGCTCCTTGAAAAACATCCGCAACGGAAGCTGCGGAAACGGTGTTGCGTTTTGGGGATATGCGGGTGGAATCAGCCTGTGCAGGCTGTGGCGAGCGCATACCGAGTACTGCCGAAAGGAGAGGTATCAGCAATGAAAACCCTTTTCTCATCTTGGTTGTGATTGTAATAAACGCGCAAAGGTAAGTATTTTAGTCCGACGGGCAAAGACCCGCCGCGATTTCTTTCGGTGTTTTCCGTACGGATTTTTTTTACGAAAAGTGGTACAAAATAGAGAAAATCCACCAAATGTTATTCAATCATATAGTTGCCACCACCACCGATATATCCGGAGTATGGATAATAACTCAATACAACATAGCTTTATATGCGTATCAGTATAAGATGTACCACAGAAGCGGTTTGCTTGAAGTGCGAGCCGCTTTTTTGTGTGTCGAAATCATACAACACGTTGATACCTCCGAAAATTATGCTATCTTTGCGGCGTTTTGTCAGGAAATAATTGTTCAACCAAATCATAACCATTATGAAACATTTGCTATTAGGCGATGAGGCGATTGCCCAAGGCGCAATTGACGCGGGCTTGAGCGGTGTGTATGCTTATCCGGGAACTCCTTCGACGGAGATAACGGAGTACATTCAGATGCAGCAGGCGAAGAGCAAGGGGGCGAATCCCATTTTCTGCCGCTGGGCTGCAAACGAGAAGACGGCAATGGAGGCTGCGCTGGGTATGGCGTATATGGGCAAGCGCGCGTTAGTCTGCATGAAGCACGTGGGTATGAACGTCTGTGCCGATGCTTTTATGAACGCCGCCATCACGGGCGTTAACGGCGGTCTGGTGGTCGTGGCGGCGGACGACCCGTCGATGCATTCCTCGCAGAACGAACAGGACAGCCGTTTCTACGGCAAGTTCGCCATGATACCTGCTGTTGAGCCGAGCAACCAGCAGGAGGCGTACGACATGACGCAGGCGGCGTTTGATCTGTCGGAGAAGATGCACACACCCGTGCTGCTGCGCGTTACGACCCGTATGGCGCACTCCCGCGCCGTGGTGGAGACCACAGACAACCCCAAGGCACAGAACGCGATGTCGCTGCCGGAGAACGTGCAGCACTTCATCCTGCTGCCCGCCTTCGCCAAACGCAATTATGCCGAACTGGTGGCGGCGCAGAGCGAGTTCGTCCGCCTGTCCGAGACCTGCGGACATAACCGCTACGTGAAAGGAACGCGTCCCGCACGCGCTATCATCACCTGCGGTATAGCCTACAACTACGTGATGGAGGTGCTTCACCACAAGGATGCGGACGAATGGCGCAGCGCGAGCGTGCTGAAGATAACGCAGTACCCGCTGCCCGAGGCGATGATACGGCAGATGGTACGGGACGGTGCGAAAGAGATTATGGTCGTGGAAGAAGGCCAGCCCGTGGTGGAGGAGCTGTTGCGCGGTATGGTGCCTTCCGACGTGCGTATCACGGGCCGTCTGTCTGACGCGCTGCCCCGTATGGGCGAGTTGTCGCCGGACAGCGTGCGCAAGGCTTTTGGTATGCAGGCGCTGGCGACTCCTGAAGCGGACAGCCTTGTCGTGAGCCGTCCGCCCGCGTTGTGCCAGGGCTGCGGCCACAGGGATATGTATGCAGCCTTGAACGAGGTGGCGCGCGAATACGAGCAGCCGCGTATCTTTGGCGACATAGGTTGCTATACGCTGGGCGCCCTGTCGCCTTTCCATGCCATACACGCCTGCGTGGAGATGGGTGCGTCCGTTACGATGGCGAAGGGCGCGGCGGATGCCGGACAGCATCCCGCTATAGCCGTCATCGGCGACTCGACCTTCACTCACTCGGGTATGACCGGACTGCTCGACTGCGTGAACTCCAACGCCAATGTGGTGGTGCTTATCTCCGACAACCTGACCACGGGTATGACGGGCGGTCAGGACTCCGCCGGTACGGGACGCTTGGAGCAGATTTGCTACGGCGTGGGTGTGGAGAAGGAGCACGTGCGTGTCGTTGTGCCGCTGCCCAAGAATATGGAAGAGATCAAGCAGGTGCTGCGTGAGGAGATTGACTACAAGGGCACCAGTGTGGTCATCGCCCGCCGTGAGTGCATCCAGACGCTCAAACGCCATCTCAAACAAGCCAAAAAGTAATCCAATAAAGCATTCACAACCATGAAGAAGAATATCATATTAGCCGGTGTGGGCGGACAAGGCATCCTCTCCATCGCAACCGTTATAGGCGAGGCTGCTCTCGCCGAGGGTCTGTATCTGAAGCAGGCGGAAGTGCACGGTATGAGCCAGCGCGGCGGGGATGTCCAGTCGAACCTGCGCCTCTCGTCCGACCCCATCATGAGCGACCTCATAGAGAAAGGAGATGCCGACCTTATCATCTCGCTCGAGCCGATGGAGGCACTGCGTTATGTGTCTTATCTCGCGCCCGACGGGTGGATTGTCACATCGTCCGTGCCGTTCGTCAATATCCCCGATTATCCGAACCTTGACGAGGTGCTTGGTCACGTCAAAGCGTTCAAGAACCATGTGCTGCTGGATGTCGAGACGCTTGCGAAGGAGGCGGGTGCCCCGCAGCAGGCTGCCAATATGGTGCTGCTCGGTGCCGCTATCCCGATGCTCGGCATTGACCACGACAAGATGATTGCCGGTGTGCGCCGTGTCTTTGCCCGCAAGGGGGATGCTGTGGTGGACACCAATGTGGCGGCCGTCGAGGCGGGTTATGCTGCTTCCAAGCATTGATTGAGGGATTTGGAACGTATGCGGTTCATCTGTCGGGCAAATAACCTGTCAGGTGAGCCGCTTTCGCTTGAATACTCCCCTGAACTTCCAGCTGAGCTGGAAAATCCAATTCAGTTTGCCCCCAAAACCAAAAGTTGATTGACCCCTAAAACCAAAATAAAATGCCCCCCTAAAATCTGGTCGGTGGGGGTCAATCTTATTTTGGAAACATAATTTTCGACATCCTGTATTGTTTCCATTTTTTTTTGATTGCACAATTACGTCTATTTTACCCTTCCCGTTTTCATTTTTCTAACACTCTCACCCGTCAGTTCAATCTGATGTGCAGAGTGTACGATACGGTCTAAAATGGCATCCGCTGCCGTTGGGTCGCCGATGGCATCATACCATTCAGATACAGGTAATTGTGAGGTCACTACGATAGACTTCCGTCCGTGTCTGTCTTCGATAATATCCAACAGTAGAGGGCGTTCTTTAGGGTCTAATGGCACAAGAAAAAGATCATCAAGAATGAGCAATGGACAACGCTCAATTTTGCGCAATTCGACCTCTAAAGTTCCCTTTGCCTTTGCCACTTTTAGATTACCCATTAGTTTGGAAGCGTTTGAGTAATAGGTTAATATGACATAAAATCACCGGAAAACGGGGTTGAATTCATTTATGTGACATAAAAGTTCCTAAAATCGCTATAATTGTCTTTTTCTATGATGGTTATAGGCTTTTAACTTTTCACTTGTCATCAGTTTTCGTTTCACCAAAGAAATACCCCAGTGCCGCCGTAATAAATCCTTGATGATGCCGTTCAGTCTTTCGAGCGCGTTATTGGTATTCGGAATGCCTGCTTCAGGGTAGTCGTAGAATGTCCACAGCCAAGGCATATTGCGCCTCAAACTCCTCCACGCGCTGCGCAGACGTTTATGCTTGAACTCTCCCAAATGTTTGCCGGCAACAGGCTCGTTCCGCTCGCACAAATAATCACGCCATCGGCGTTCCCATTGCCCGAATGCGCCGACAAAAGACTCTTTATCCGTATGAAATGTCTGCTCTGTCAAATGCAATAATTCGATGCCTGCCTCGGTCTTCGGATTCTTTGTCAGATACTTCTTTATGGTGAGCAACTGGTGTAACTGGCAGTACTGGAATCTGTATTCTATCATTCTTTCTCTCAAGCCAATAAGTCCGTCACATACTATTCCGTTAATGATGGCACCGGATTGTTTCAGATGAGAAATGCCTTCTTCATAATCGGCGACACATTCCTTTCTCGCTATGAATTTATACCAAAGAACATCTCCGGAGTTGTGGTCTTGGAAGATGACCACGCCAAACTTTTTGCCCCAATACGTAGCGTCCATCAGAACCACAACTTCCCGCCCGGAACGAATTTCTATTAGGCATATATCATCCGGTTTCAAACCGCGCAGGTAGCGGTACACCTGACGGGCTGACAAACCGACCTTTTCGCCTATATCAACTGCCGTATAACGGCCTGTTTTTGATAGGTTAATTACGGCACCTACCTTGTCATGCTGATGACCTGAAAAGTAATGTCCGCACGATTTACAGAACCACTTCTGACAACCGTTTTCTCTGCCCTTCCGAATAACCGAAAATGAGCCGCATTTTGAGCAATTTTTTTGACATATTACGATAAATTGCCCTCAAAGTTAGTATTTATCGGCGTTACAGAAGATTTTAGGTACTAAAAATGTCACATAGACCGAACTCTCAAGATAATGAGAATCCATTAAGGAAGAACCTACCTACAGGAACGGCGTGAAATACACCGGCACGCAGACGGTCTGACCGTCGCGGGCATAGTCCTTGGTATAGAGCAGTATCCGCTCGCCGATGCGCTGTGAGAACTTCTCGCAGAACACGTCCAACGACTTGTGCGTCTTGTAGCCGGACGACTTGACTTCTATCGGCACGAGTTTGTTCCCCCGCGAAAGCAAGAAGTCTATCTCGTAGTTGTGCTTGGCGTTTTCTGTCGGGAAAGTGTAGTAGTACAACTCGTTGCCTGCCGCTCGAAGCATCTGCGCCACAAGATTTTCATACACATAGCCGAGGTTCGCCTCTAATTTGTCGGACAGTAGTTTGTTGTATATCTCATTCTCGGTGTACTTCTTGTCCCAGAATGCGAGGGTGACGAACAGACCTGTGTCAGCAAGAAACATCTTGTAGCGACCGGCATCCCTGTTCAGCCCGAGACCTACATTAGGGTCGTTAGAGTGATAGGCGAGACTGACAGCCATACTGTCTGCCATGTCCGCCACAACGGTTTCGGTGCTTTCGGTTTTTCTGTCGCCCGTACTCGCTACCAGATAGCGCGAGGCGTTGGTGGAGAGTTGTCCAGGGATGTTGAAGAACATACGCGAAGCGCGACCGGAGGAGTCAATCTTGCGGAAATCGTCATTGTACAATTGCAGTATCTCGCGCTTGATGCTGTCCACCTGCTGAAGGTTCTTGGTTCGCAGATAGGTCTCCACCGCCTGCGGCATACCGCCTACCAGCATATAGAGCCGCAAGTCGCGCATATAGGTACGGTGGGTGTCCTGCAACGGGCGTTTCATAGCAAAGAACTCACGAAGCAAAGCGGGTGTGGTGTCATTGTCCAGCGCCCAATAGAACTCCTCCATGTCCATCGGGAACAAGGTCAGGCGGGTCTCCTCACTGGGTATGGTGATATTCTGCACATTGCGTTTAAGGGTCAGCAGCGAGCCTGTTTCGATGTAGTCGTACCGCCCGTCTTTTACAAGGTACTTTACAGCCTGCCGCGCAAGCGGCTGTTGCTGCACTTCGTCGAAGATAATCACGCTTCGGCGTTCATGCAGCTTTATACGCGTTTCCGCCTGAAGGCGCATAAAGAAGAAGTCCAAGTCGCTGATGTCTTCAAACAAAGCGTTGATGCGCTTGCTGACGGTGTTGAAATCTAGAAGGATGTACGACTTGTATTCCCTCTTTGCGAAATCCTCCGCAAGTGTTGATTTTCCCACACGTCTTGCACCTTGTATCAGCAGTGCGGTGCTGCCATGACGTTCCTGCTTCCATTGCAGCATGTCTTGATAGAGTTTTCTTCTGAAAATCATAATCAAAGTATTTGTAAATCGGCTGCAAAGGTAATGCTTTATGTTGAAATCTCAAAATGTTTTTATCAAAAATATGCTGTTTTCTCAAAATGTTTCGACATCAAAGCAGTTGTTTCCTCAAATTGTTGTTTGTTTTCAGTATGATGAATGGTTACAAGCCACTGATATAATGTAAAACAAATAAACAAACATAAATAACCATTAAAAACTCAACATTATAAAAAAACTATTCTGCGTCTATGCCTCCTTATGCCCGGGCGGGCATGAGTAAGCAGCCGAGAAATGAGAATGGTTGTTGGGGATAATTGAAAAAGCCTACCGTGCCGCGCGGCACGTAAAACCGCGCAAAACGCCTGCCGGCAGGCAGGCAAACAAACGACCTTTGACGTACTGAAACAATGTTTTTACAGCGAATCGAGCATCGTCCCGAGAGCGTAGAGAGGTATGATATGCACTTTCTCCATCTCTGAGAAAGGCTCCATGCTGGTGCGAATGCCGTAAGGCAGGTTCTTGAGTTGCAGGAAATAATACAGACTCTGCATCGAACCTCGCGTACCGGCTTTCACCTCCACAGGAATCATCCTGCCGTGAACAGCCGTCAGATAATCCACTTCCGCCTGACGGTCTTTCTTTAGGTTGAGCCAGTAATACAGTTCCTCACGCACACGAGGATTGCCGCTTTTGAGCAGTTCCAGACCGGCGAAGACCTCCGCCAAACTGCCTTTGCATACAAGGTCGGTGTCGGAATCCAACAGCAAATCGCCGGTCCGAAGTCCTAACTGACAGAGCATAAGCCCGGTGTCAAGAGGGAGCATCTTGCGGAACTTATGATTGGACTGCGCTCCGAAAGGCACGCCGTTGGCGGCTGTATGGGTTACGGGTATCACCAACCCTGCCATCTGCAGCAGTTCCAACGCTTCTTTCACGCGGGTGCCGTCAAAGCCTCCGCTTACAGCCGAATAGACAAACTTGCTGCACGCCTGATCCGCCACCGACTGCCATGTCTCGCGCAGTACCAACGGAGAGATACGGGTCTTGTATTTGGCGAAATCGTCTGTGTATGTGGAAATAATATCCGCCTGTATCTGTTCGCAAACCAAATAACTGCCGTTATCAGTCCATGCACGCACCACTTCCGGCATACCTCCGATGAGCATAAATGTCCGCAGATATTTCGTCAGCATCTCATGGATGACAGGCGACAGCGGTGTCAAATCGCGCTTGGCAAGCAACTGCCCGTGAATGATAGGATTGACGACATTCAGATATTCCGCAAAACTGAACGGGTACATGAACAGCGACTGAATCCTGCCAACCCCGAAGGACGGCAGTTCGGCAAGTGCGAACTCCAACAGCGAACCGGCGGCTATGACATGCAGACTGCGGCGTTGCTCACAAAAGAAACGCAAGGCACTGATGGCGCGCGGACAAGCCTGTATCTCGTCAAAGAACAAGAGAGTCTTGCCGTCCGTAATGTGAGTATGGAACAGACTTTCCAAGTCGGCACAGATACGGTCGGGACGGAGGTCATGTTCAAATACGCGGGCGACATGCTCGTCCAATTCAAAATTGACTTCAATATACGATTCAAACTGCTCCGACAGATGTCTGACAGCCGATGACTTGCCTACTTGTCTTGCTCCGCGAAGCAGCAACGGCTTGCGCAGACCGCTGTCTTTCCATTTGACCAGTTCGGCATCAATGCGACGGGAAAAATAAATGGGTTCTGACATGGTAATGACGATATTTCTGTTTGACGCTGCAAAGATACTACAAATAAACGAATTGCCAAAATATCTTGGGATAAAATAAGTATAATTTTATAAAAATGCGTAGGATAAACAACTGGAAATGTCAATAAAAAGCGTGGGATAAACATTGTTTCAGTACAAATCAACAAACAGATAACACGTCAAAACAAATAAACCAAATTATATTAACCTCAAAAAACTCAACAACTATGAAAAAACTGTTCTACGTCTATGCCTCACTTATGCCCGGGCGGGTATGAGTATGCAGGCGAGAAATGAGAATGGTTGTTGGGGATAATTGAAAAAGCCTACCGTGCCGAGCGGCACGACCCACCGCGCAAAACGACCTTTGACATATTGGATTACCGCAAAAACAAGCTTTTTTCAACGAAAAAGTTGAAAAAATACTTGTTATGTCAAGAAAAAGCCGTATCTTTGCAGGCGCAAAACCAATCAGAACGAAACTATGATAGCAACGTTGGCTGAAGTGGAACGCTTCCTTAACGATTTCCATCAGAAAGTGAAAGTGTTTGACATTCTTTTTCTGGACGACAGGGACAAGAACATACAAGCCCTGCGCGACCTTAACATCACTCGCGCAATGCGTATGGAGGTGGTGAAATCCATCACGGTGGACGATTATTCCGAAGGTCCTATCAAGAACCTGCTGAACCGCTTGGGCGACCTGTGGGTGTTTGGTAAGGACGTGGACGGACAGGAGGTCTATATCAAAATCTGTTACGGACTGCCCAATCATTCCACTATATGCGTTTCGTTCCACATAGCTGAATATCCGATGAAATATCCGTATAAGAAGAAAGGAGGCACATTATGAAAAGTATGCTGACAGAAGGCGACGCCGTTTACCAGAAAGAGATGCGAGAGATAGAGTATCGCGGTGAGACATACACATACGAGCATCACAATGTCAAAGACCTTGACACCGGCATCGAGTACACGACCAACGACATGGACTTCGACAACCTTGAGCGCATCTACGAGCAGTACCGCAAGCGGCACGACATACCTTCGCCTGCCGAACTGAAGGCTTTGCGCGAGAAGTACGGGATGTCAGCTGCAGGTATGTCGCGTGTGCTGGGGCTCGGCGAGAACCAGTACCGCCTATACGAGGACGGCGAGATGCCCTCCGAGGCGATAGGTAAGATGCTGCGCTCGGTGCAGACACCGGCTGTGTTCCTGCGTTATGTGGAAGGCTGCAAACGCGAGATGACAGAGGAAGAGTACAACAAACTCTGCCGGAAGATAGAAAAGACCATAATCAACGAAATCAAGCGCAAGCCCAATTTCCAATGGCTGCACGAGTTCTTCTCCTTCGGAGGGATGATGAACAAAGTGGCGATGTAGGGGCATAAGACTGTTTCCTGCAAATACTGAAAAGCGGTAATCCAATAAAATAGCGGATTGCCGCTTTTTGTGTGCAACCGCGTACACAAAGAGAAATCAATGTCCCACAACAAGGTCAAAAACATACAATGCTATATCAACAAACCAAACCCAACACGACAAAACAAATAAACGAACAATATAATTAACCCTTAAAAAACCTAAAATTATGAAACAAAAACTATTCCCTGTCTTCTGTTGCCTCCTGCTCTCCGCAAGCATGGTAACACAGAATGAAAGGAAATAGTGGAGTTGAAAATAGGACTAAACCAACACCCGGGAACCAACAGCATAGTTGCCCAAGCGACCTTTGACATACTGAAAACAAACAACATAAAAAACGGACAGACTGTTTTTCGCAATCTGTCCGCCTGAAAGTGCAAGCAAAGAACTTACAGGAACGGCGTGAAATACACCGGCACGCAGACGGTCTGACCGTCGCGAGCGTAGTCCTTAGTGTAAAGCAGTATCCGCTCGCCTATGCGCTGTGAGAACTTCTCGCAGAAGACATCAAGCGACTTATGGGTTTTGTAGCCTGACGACTTGACCTCTATCGGCACTAACTTATTCCCACGCGAAAGCAGAAAGTCAATCTCGTAATTATGATTATTTTCCGATGGAAAAGTGTAGTAGAACAATTCATCGCCTTTTGTTCGGAGCATCTGTGCCACAAGGTTTTCATATACATAACCGAGATTGACCGAAAGTTTATCCGATAAAAGTTGCTGATAGATGATGTTTTCCGTATAATCTTTATCCCAAAATGCAAGTGTCAGGAACAGACCTGTATCGGCAAGAAATATTTTATATCGGTCTGTATTTCTGCTTAATGGCATACCCACCTGCGGATCATTGGCGTGATAGGCTATATGGATCACTTTGCTGTCCTGCATCTCTCGTATTATAGCCTTTGTTGCAGCATTTAGTCGGCGTTCGGTCGCGGAATAGACCATATATCTGTTTGCGTTAGAGGTCAGTTGAGTTGGTATATCCTTAAAAAGACGTGAGGCAGTTCCGCTACCATCTATCTTGTGGAAGTCATCATCATAGAGTTGAATAATTTCTCTCTTGACGGCATCTACTTGTTGTAAATCGTTAGTCGAAAGATATGTTTGAACCGCCTGCGGCATTCCGCCGACCAACGCGTACACTCTTATATCCCGCATCCATTGACGGTGAACGGATTGACCCATAGGACGTTTCATCGAGAATGCTTGTTCCATAAAAGGAACGGTATTGTCGTCCGACAAAGCCCAACGAAACTCTTCAAAATCCATAGGATAGAGGGTTAGGCGTGTTTCTTCGGATGGAATGACAATGTGTTGTACATTCTTCTTGATGCTTAATAATGAGCCTGTCTCAATATAATCGTACCTGCCGTCTCTCACTAAATACTTGATGGCTTGACGGGCAAGAGGTTTAAGTTGAATCTCGTCAAAAATTATGACACTCTCCCTCTTATACAGGGTGGTGTGAAAAAGGTTTTGCAGACGAAAAAAGAAATAGTCAAGGTCACGGATATTGTCGAACAACTCATCTATTTCAGTGGAGGATTCGGCGAAGTCAAGCAGAATATAAGATTTGTACTCTTGTTGGGCAAATTGTGTGGCGAGGGTGGATTTACCCACACGCCTTGCGCCCTGAATAAGTAGTGCTGTCGTTCCGTTACGCTTTTGCTTCCATTGAAGCATACGTTCGTAGAGTTTACGTTTGAATATCATAGACTGTAATTTTTATATTTTGAGCGCAAAGGTATGGCTAATACGCAAATCGCAAAATCTTTTAGGTACAAATCGTTCACTAATCGCATTTTTTTAAGCCGCAAAAGAACCGCTAATCGCAAATTGTTGTTTGTGTTCAGTATAACGTCTGATTACAAACCATTGATATAATGTAAATTAAACAAACAATAAATTAACCATTAAAAACTCAACATTATGAAAAACTATTCTGTGTCTATGCCTCCTTATGCCCCGGCGGGCATGAGTAAGCAGCCGAGAAATGAGAATGGTTGTTGGGGATAATTGAAAAAGCCTACCGTGCCGCGCGGCACGTAAAACCGCGCAAAACGACCTTTGATGTATTGTGAATAAAATTACACCGTAATCGGGAATGCTTGGAAGAACTGCATCAGCGTGATTGTTTCCTCCCGCAGGCGGTTACGCACGAAAGTCTTCATTTGCGGGTCTGTCAGCTCGCCCAAACCGTCCAACAGACTGCGTGAGGGGAGCGATTGCAGCATACTGACGCACTTGCCGAGGTACTCCTCCAACGGACACTGCATACGCATTTCCACAATCCCGCGATTGACGGGTGTGTGACGTTGCAAGAAGAACCAGCAGTCGAAGATGTCGCGGTTGGTTGTTTCCGTCCGGTCAAGCAGAGCGCATAGTTTGTGTGCGAACATATCCGCCTCGGTCATCACACGGATGTTGATGCCGAGCAGGTTGCGCATCTCGTAATGGTTGGGATAGACACGGTTGCTGATTTCTATTTTCAGTTTCCTCTCGCCCATACCGTAGTCAAGAACCAACAGCGGTCCGAAGAACTTGACGGCTTCATCATGTATCTTGCCGTAGCGGAGCACTATTTTCCGCACCTGTTCATACACCTGCTTTTCCCGTGTGGTGTCCAACAGGTTGAAATCCAAGTCCACCGAGAAACGCGGCAGACCATAAAAGAACATCAGTGCCGTTCCGCCCTTGAAGCCGAGCGAGGAGGCAAGGCGCGGGTCGGAATAGATGTCCTTGAGTAATTGCAGCATGAAGTATTTGTGACGGTTCGTATCCATAGAAACAGTGATTTTTTACGATTGGGAGAAGAGTTTTTCCACGCGCTCTGTCAGCCGCTTGTTCTGATATACAGGCAAAAGTTGCCGTATCATCCGGCGGGAGAGAGGATGCAGGTTGTCAAAGTGGCAATGCGGTTGCAGGTACATCGTGTCAAGCAGTGCGCGTTCAGGGATGGCGATGTTGATGTTCCGCCGGTTCTCAATGCCTGCCATAGAGGCTATCAGGTCGCCGCGCATCTGACGGTAACGGAATGTATGCCCGTCAATGGTCAGGGTGCGTGACAGCGGACTTACCATTGTCAGTGTCTCATCCATCTGGAACACCACACCCGCTTGCTGAAGCACATACTCAAGCGAAAGATAACAAGGCGTATAGAGCGCACAAGCCAACTCCTCGGGGTTGTATAGGGGCTTGGCATAGATGCCCCGCCTGGGCGACAACAGACTGCCCTGCCGGACATAATAGTACATCCGTTTCACAATCAGTTCGGTGCGAGGTTCTTGCAGAAGAGATGCCAACTGACTGATAGTAAATACTGTTTGAGGCAACTGCCAAAGATTATTTAATGTGTTCTGCATACCGATAATCCAAATTATTTAGATTTTCAGGCTGCAAAGATACGGTATTTTTACGGTATGGCAAAATTTTTTATTCACAATATGACATAGTTGATAACCATAACCCGACAAAACGAATAAACAAACAATAAATTAACCATTAAAAACTCAACAATCATGAAAAAACTATTCTGCGTCTATGCCTCCTTATGCCCGGGCGGGTATGAGTATGCAGGCGAGAAATGAGAATAGCTGTGAAGCACGAGAACGCTTCGCATAAAATGATAAAGCATACATATTCGACCAAGACAAGCAAGCCATAATTGACACCCCCCAAAAAGCCTGACCGCTAATTGTCCATTATCAATTGTCCATACCTTCAGATCGTTCTTCGAAGGAGATAAGAATTATCAATTAGTTTGTGCCGCGCGGCACGATAAACCGCGCAAAACAACCTTTGACATACTGATATTACCGCAAATTTTAATTGCTATTTGCAAATAAATAGAACGTTAGTTGTACATCCGTATCGATGTTCTTCTGCTAAAACGCATAGTACAATGTGCAAAAAATAATAAAAAGTGCATATTTTGTCGTGCAATTCAGGCGATAGTATTACTTTTGCGCCGAAAATCAAACAGCAAAAGGAACAGATGAAAGCATTGTTTATGACATCGGATCGTATGCTCTCGCAGGTTGATATGCGTTTTGTGCGTTATCTGCATGAGCAAATCAACTGGGAGGCACGCCTGATTGCCATCCTCGGAACTCGCGGAGTCGGCAAGACAACACTGGTGTTGCAGCATATCCGACTCACGCACAAACCGCAGGAGGCATTGTATGTGCTGGCGGATGATTTCTATTTTGCAGAACACCGCTTGTTTGACCTGGCGTTGCAGTTTTACCAGCAGGGCGGCAAGTATCTCTATATTGACGAGATACACAAATACAAAGGCTGGTCGGTGGAGTTGAAGAACATCTATGACCAGTTGCCGCAACTGAATGTGGTTTATACCGGTTCTTCCATTCTTGATTTGGAGCGCGGGGGAGCCGATTTGAGCCGTCGCAAGTTGAGTTATACGCTTTACGGCATGTCGTTCCGCGAGTATGTGAACATGTCGCAGGGCTTGTCGCTTCCGGCATATCCGTTGCAGGAGATTCTGGACGGCGGAGTGGAGTTCCCCATGAAAGATTTGCGTCCCTTGCAGTTGTTCAGGCAGTATATGCAGTCCGGTTATTATCCTTTTTATGCGGAACCCGGATACAGGGAGCGTCTGAACGGCATACTCAAGCAGATGACAGAGGTGGATATCCCGATGTATGCGGAGATGAACATTGCCTCCGTACAGAAGTTGAAGAAACTTCTGTATGTGCTGGCGCAGAGTGTGCCGTTCAAGCCCAACTACCAAAAGTTGGAACGTGACCTCGGTATCAGTCGCAACACATTACCGCAATATATGCTCTATTTGGAGAAGGCAGGGCTGATCAATGTGCTGCGTGAAAAGGCAAAAGGAATCAAAGTGCTGGAAAAAGTGGACAAGGTGTATCTCAACAACCCCAATACGGCAGAGGCATTGAGTGAGGCAGAGGCGGAGCCGGACACGGGCAATATGCGTGAAACGATGTTTTTATCGTGGATGAGGGTTGGTCATTTTGTGACGGCATCTCCTGTTTCTGATTTTGAGGTGGATGGCATCACTTTTGAGGTGGGTGGTCGTCGCAAAGACAAAAGGCAGATAGAAGGACTTGAAAGGGCTTATATAGTGAAGGACGATGTGGAATTTGTTTACAGGAATGAGATTCCGTTGTGGCATTTCGGCTTTGTATATTGACATAAGTGACCTGTCCCGTCAGGAAGACAAGGTGGAAAGGGCGGAAAAGGAAACAGAAAACAGAGCGGGAAACAGAGCAGGAAACAGGACGGGAAAGGAGCGGAAAACGGAGGCATGGAAAGTTGTGGAAAATACCCAAAAACACCGCATTGGCGGGAAAAATCGAAAAATCATGCGCCAATGTTTGCATAATTCAAATCTTTTCGAGATCTTTGCCCGCTTATGAATGACAAACCGTGTTCATTGTGTCATCGGAAACGGGCGGAAACCGGTCATCATGCGCAGGCATCGCCCCTGTTCCGCAGACCGGGCACCG
>DBVX01000069.1 GCA_002308815.1 Bacteroidales bacterium UBA1253 | reverse complement strand
GCTCGCGGTAAACGATGTTTCCGGACTGGGTACCACGGGGGATGATATTGCCGCGCCACACGACCGGAAGCTCATTCTCGCAAACCACCAATGATTCGCTGGCGCCGAAGGACTCGTGAACGTTCAGCGTAAGGACGACCGTGCTGTCGCAGCCTGCGGATGTCAGACGGTCGAACTGGTAGGTGCCGGAGACAGTTCCTGCCTCAAAAGTCGTATCGTGCCAGTGGAACGGAAGTTCGGAGCGGCAAATGTCCACCATCACGGATTCTTCCTTGGTCGGGTTGACGGTCAGGTGCAGGACGACGGTGCTGTCACACCCCTTTAAAGTCTGTTTTTCAAAAAGATAGGTTCCGCCCAATGTCCCCTCTCCAAAGGTGGTGTCGCGCCACTCGTACGGGAGGTCGCCGGAGCAGATGGTCAGGGTTTCCTCCTGACGGTAAGTCGGATTCACCGTAAGGTTCAGCATAACGAGGCTGTCGCAGCCCGTGACGGAAGTCTCATCATAAACGAACGTTCTGGACTGTGTGCCACGCGGAATGACGTGACCGCGCCACTCATACGGCAGTTCGTTTTCACAAACTGCCAGCGAAAGGACCTCACTATACGAACGATTTACCGTAAGATGCAGATAAACGGAACTGTCACAGCCAAGGGACGAAGTACGGCTGTAGGTATAGTCACCGCTGTTCATGCCCACTTGCAACCATTCATTGCGCCAGCGATAGGGCAGCTGGCCGCTACAAATGGTAAGTGTGTCATAGATTGCGTACGACGGGTTCACAGTAAGGTGGATGGTCGTAGTCCTTTCGCAACCGCCAGTAGCGGGGCGTGTCACGTAATACGTTCCGCTCTGCGTGCCCACTTGGAACGTAGTATCATTCATATTATAAGGAAGTTGCGAACTACAGATAGTTCTCGACACTTCCGCATCCTCACTATTATAAAGATTGATATAGACGAAATAGACATCGGTACAACCACCGGCGGAGAGAGTAACGCGACGGAGCCCACGAGTGGTGGTGGTGCCGAAAGTCACTGTACCCAAATTGCACTGCCATTCGTACGGAAGTTCATTCTGGCAGATATTCAACGTGTCGGGGTGGTCCATATCCTGTTCAATTCCGCCAACCACGAGGTGCAGCAGCGTGTTTTCACATGCAGTGGCCATACCGCCTTGAATCAGATAATAGCCCGTAACTGTCCCTTCTTGGAAAGTTGTATCATTCCATGTATAAGGAAGTTGCGATGCACAGATGGTGTCTTCCTGCAAAACTGTATCCGAAGAATGGACATACAACGCCAATGTCACCAGACTGTCACAACCGTGTTGTGAATAACGTCGGAAAGAATACGTTCCGCTTGCCGAGCCTTCATAGAAGGTCGTGTCGCGCCACGTATAAGGAAGTTCATGTGCACACACTTCCAAAAGTTCAAGTTGGTTATATGAATCATTTACAACAAGATGCAGTGTCACAATGCTGTCACAGCCATACTCCGAACTGCGAACAAGCACATAGTCACCGCTTCCTGTACCTTCCTCGAAAAGAGTGTCATTCCACTGATAAGGAAGGTCATTCTGGCAAATGGTGTCAAAACGATCTTCATAATAAGAAAGATGGACGAACAGCGCAAGTTCGACTAGACTGTCGCATCCGTACTCCGTAGTGTCTTCAAACCAGAAAATACCATCCACAGAACCCACGTCAAAGGTCGTGTCATTCCACTGATAAGGCAATTGGTTCTGACAAAGAACCAAAGTATCAATACGATAGATACTATTATGGATAACCAGCTCCAGCGTATAGATGCTGTCGCAGGAAGCGTCGGCGGCACGAGGAACCGTGTCGTAATATGTCCCTGACTCCGTATAGACGGAATCGCGCCACTCGTAACGGTCGCAGGTCTCGACAACGGCGGTGTCACCATAAACAGAACAATAGGTATAGAAGGAAACCACCTCGGAATAGTCACTCAAATTTGCGGGATCGCAGGCGGCCTGAACATAGACATCGTACGTGGTCTCGCCATCCAGTCCTGTCAAGTCCGCGTATGGATTATCGGAAATGACCACGTTTCCAGTCCCAAGTTCGAAGCCGGTTTCGCCATACTCCACACGCCAAGCCGTCTCCCATGCACCGGGGGTCCACGAGACGTGCGCCGTAGTCATCATCACATCAGACACTTGCACATCGCTCACTGGCGAACACGGCAGGAAACTGAGTATCACACTGTCAATAAGGGTCTGCGTATAAAAACTTGTTCCTGTGCCACCTTGTTGACGGAAAGCAAGCCGTGCGCCCTGCGGAATTCCCCTTCCGTTCAAGGAATAGCCGAAGGAAGATGGAGTGTTGGCAGTAACGGGAACAGCATCCTCCAATGTGACAAAATTCTCCGCCACAGCATCGCCAATAAAATAGCCCAACGACAACTTGTAATTGGGCGCATTATAATACTGCTTGCTTGCTTGGAAAGAGATTTCCAATCCATTCAAATCACTGGTGACATCAGGGAATATCGCAAAACTTTGACTTCCGATGGACGCATGGGCAGAAGAGAACATCACCAAACTATTACCTGCAATCACATAGTTGGCTGCATTGGTCACATGCGGACGATAGCGTTCATCCGTACCCACATAAAGAGTTGTCCAGCAGTCAGGCAATATGCCGACGGCTGTCAGCCCTACTGCGGCACAAGTGTCGAAAGTCTCAAGATAAGGGACGGAAATGGTACAGGCAAGCGTATCCGGGGCGACTGGCACCGTGTCCATGACCTCCGGAACCGTATCAACTACTGATGGGATTGTATCGGAAACACCCGGAATCGTATCCGACGGGGTCGCCGCCTGTACTGAAAGATTGACCGTCATCAGCAGGATCGCTGCCAACACAACCATCATTTTTTGAAAATGCGAACCGCCTTTCGCTGCCGAAATTTTCGCAGAAAGCAACTCATTTATGTTCATAACCACAAGATATTTTTTCTACAAAAAAGTTATAATTTATTAATTTTCAGAAAAATACAATACTCAAAACACATCAAACCCAATATCTGAAAATGTTGGCAAAGTTACAAGATTTTCAGATAGATTTCTATTAAAAATTGATAAAAAACTTTCAGAGAAAAAATGTACCTTTGCCGCTTCAAAAGCATAAAAAACAACAAGTATGATACAGACCCGATTCATTTGCGACGGAGCCGCACAATTCCTCCCGAAGAACCTTTACGAAACCGAAAATGCCAGAGTTCAGAAATGCTGGCATCAGTTGACCGAACAGACCGGAAAAGGCAACGATTTTCTCGGCTGGCTGGAACTTCCCGAAAACATGGAAGCCCAACTTCCAAAGATCCAAGAGGTCGCCCAAAGGCTGGCAGGCTGCTCCGAAGTGGTCGTCGTCATCGGNNCATCGGCATCGGCGGTTCCTACCTCGGTGCCCGCGCCGTCATTGAAGCCCTCCAGTCACACTTCCGTATGCTGGAAGATGACAAAAAAAGCCCGATTATCCTTTTCGCCGGCAACAACATGAGTGAGGATTATCTTTTTGATTTAAAGAATATTCTGGACAAGAAAGAGTATTCCATCGTCGTCATCTCCAAGTCCGGCACGACGACGGAACCCGCAATCGCTTTCCGCATCTTCAAGGAGCATTGCGAAAAGAAATACGGAAAAGCCGAAGCCTGCAAGCGCATCGTCGCCATCACCGACAAGGCACGCGGCGCACT
>DBVX01000022.1 GCA_002308815.1 Bacteroidales bacterium UBA1253 | reverse complement strand
TCCGCCCAGCGGATGAAATGGTTGACAGCGCGTTGCGGACGGTAGGTGTCCCATATCTTCAGACGGTAGCCTTGCGCCTTCAGTTCGTCGTTCACCACTTTGAGCGAGTCCGCCGCCTGTCTGGTCATCAGAGCCAGCGGACGATTGTAGCCGTCGATGCGCGCGCCCACGAAATTGTAGGTGCTGTAATAACGGATTTCGAGAATGGCATCGGGTATCACTTCGGTCACTTCCACGAAGTCCGAGCGGTCGTAAACGGGGTCGCAGGCTTGTTCCGCCTTGCGGTTGCAGGCGGTCAGCATCGCTGCCGCAAGCAGGGTGAATAGAATTTTTCTCATAATTTTTCCTGTATCGGTTGTGAATGTACAATAATTATTTGAATCACTCGCGCCGCAGCATGGCGAAGTTCGCCGACAGTCAGCCTGCCGTCGGAGCAGGCTTGCTGGAGAGCCTTGACCTCTTTCCTGCCTCCGGGCATGATGATATCCACTCCGGCGCGTATCGCTTCCGCTTCGTCCGCACGGTTCTTGCCTGTGGACATCCAGTCGGTCATCACCACGCCGTCGAACTCCCATTCGCGGCGCAGCAGGTCGGTACACAACTCGTGGCTGTTGGCGCAATAGATGCCGTTGAGGCGGTTATAGGCTGTCATGACAGCACGGGGCTTGGCCTCGCGGACAGCAATCTCAAACCCTCGCCAGTATATCTCACGCAGTACGCGCTCATCAACCTCCGAGGATACGCAGTAGCGATGCGCCTCCTGGCTGTTGGCGCTGAAATGTTTGACGGTCGCGCAGTTCTTTGGCGACGCTTGTGCCCCCCGCGTGATTGCAGCGGCTATTCTGCCGGTGACAAGCGGATCCTCACTCAGGTACTCGAAGTTACGGCCGCATAGCGGATTGCGAACGATGTTCATAGCCGCAGCCAGCCAGAAAGTGACACCGTATTCGTCCATCTCATCGCTGACAGCCCTTCCCATTCGTTCCGCCAAATGGGTGTTCCATGTCTGTGCGACCACGGCGGCTATCGGAAAGCCTGTAACGAACTGGTAGAGCATCTGTCCCTTGTCCGGCGTACCCAACACAAGCCAGTTGAGCAGGAAACGCGGGAAGAACTCATATACGGAGATGGACGGATCCACAGCCCGTATGTCACCGTCGGGGTACCGCACCGCGCGTTTTTCCAGACGTATGCCTGCCGGTCCGTCGCACATCTCGGCATTGGGGATGCCTTGCGCGATATAGTCCGTCGTGGTGTGTCCGACTGCCCCGGGTGTGCGGAAGCCCCGTTTCTCGCCCGACATGCCTGTGCCGGCGCAGAACCTGGCGTAATCGGCTGACGTGAAGTCTTTCATGAGTTCGCTGACACGGGACGGAACAGGTTCTGGAGGGGCTGTATAATCAATCACGCGCGTCGTCAGACGCGTTGGAGCATATCGCAGCTCCTGCAGTCCTTCTGGAATGTCAAACGTATTGGTGTGTGTGAGCGCGCTCACTTTGTCTGCCGGCGCGCACAGGTTGCGGTGCTGGCTGAGCACATAGTCCTTGATCACATGGACAACGGCAATCGGGCGGGTGTCACGAGAAGAAGTACCTGCGCATAGCAGGTAGTGTCCGGCGGACAGTATGGTCTGTGCTGTCTGCGGAACGTAGGAAGCCAAGTCGTGGACGGAGAAAGTGAGATGCATGGTTTCCGACTCTCCGGGAGCGAGGAGTCCTGTCTTGGCAAATGCCACCAACTGCCGGAAGGGCTGTTCCGCACCCGGACAGCGGGCATAGAGCTGCACCACCTCTTTGCCGGAATACTGCCCGCCGGTGTTGCTGACGCGAATCGAACAGCGGACCATATCGTTATCCATGCCCGCAGCCTCGGACGCTATGGCGAACGTGGTGTAACTGAGTCCGTAGCCGAAGGGATAACGGGGCGTGATGTCAAAACTGTCATAGTACCGATAGCCGACAAAGATGCCTTCCTTGTATGCGGCAACCTGCGGGTCTTGTCCGTATTCGTTGCCGAAGGGCACATCGCTGTAGCGCTGCGGCCAACTGACGGCTAACTTGCCCGATGGCGACACCTGACCGGTCAGCACGGACACCAAGGCGCGACCGCCTTCCATTCCCAACTGTCCCATATAGACGACAGCGCCGATTCCGGGCATTGAGTCGAGCGGAGTCAGATCCATGGGATTGCCGCTGTTGATGACCAGAATGAACCGCCTGAAGCGTCCGGCGCAAAGGCGGATGTTGTGTGTCTCTGTCTCATCCAGCCGGAAACTCCCGGGTTCGTCGTAGCAGTCATGTCCTTCTCCAGACTGACGGGACAGCACATAGATACAGGTATCCGCACCCGTGGAATCCACTTCCGTTTCGGTCAATCGGTCACCGGAAGGAAAGTGGTACGACGACTCCATCAGTTTGGTCAGAACGCGTGCTGTGGGGAAGAGCAGTTTGCGGCGCATGGCGCGCAGGAACGCCTCTTTTCCGGTCCGCCACAGCCGGTCATAACGCGCTATCCAGTCTTTTGTCACAACATCAAACCCCGCCTCTTCCAGTCCTTCAAGCACAGACACGCTGTGCCGCACATTGACCTCTCCGCTGCCGCTGCCCCCTTTGATGGTGTACGCGGCCCCTGCCCCGTAGAGCGCAAGCGGACAAGGCTGCAACGGCAGCACTCCGTGGTTGGAAAACAGCACGACTCCTTCGGTGGCAACCTCAAGAGCAAGAGCCTGATGCCTGCGCTCACGCTCTGTGATTTGGTCGGTTAAACGGGCTTTGGTGTTCATAGGGGAATTATCTGCTTTATCCAAAATCGGCAAAGATGATCCAGTCAGGGGCGTGGTAGGTCAGTACGCCGATGGCAATGATACCCAGCACGGCAACCGCTATCCACAGGAGCCAGAGACGGCGAACAAGCTCCGATGTCCTCCAGCGTTTCGCCAAGTGGACCGCACCTACCATACTTGCAATATAGATGGCTATGTCCAGCGCCATCAGTTCGTGACGCACAAACACCCAGTAACTGAAGAACGCAGCCACGATGAGCGGCATGACCGCCAGTCCGCCCAACACGGGCGCGCCTGCCTCGCGTATGTCACGACGGCTGACAGTAAGGTACAGACTGAGAAGCAGCATCGGATAAAACACCATCTTCATGTGTGCCGCCACGCTCTCCTTCACCGGAAAGATATAACCAAGAAAATGATTGAAGAACGGCACATGATGCACAAAGTGCATACTTGTACCGAAAACAATCAGCAGGCAGGTCGCTATGATAGTTTCTTTGCGTGTCATGTCATTCGTTATTTTGTCAGTTCCTGATACATCCTGAACAGCTCCGCCACACACTCGCTTTCGGTCATCTTCGGGGAGAAGCCATACGCCGCCATCACCGCGC
>DBVX01000097.1:23766-23903 GCA_002308815.1 Bacteroidales bacterium UBA1253 | reverse complement strand
GCATGATAGTACTTGCGCAATACTGCAATAAGACTGCTCTTCCCGTGACGCTCCTCGACCATGTCGAACGCCCTGTCGATGTACTCGATGGGCACAGAGTCGAAATACTTGCTGAGGTCGGACTTGAAGCCGAGCGT
>DBVX01000097.1:486-23682 GCA_002308815.1 Bacteroidales bacterium UBA1253 | reverse complement strand
CTCGAAGAGCAGGTCGTTGGCGATGGAGAGAAGCACACGGTCAGCCGGCTCGTTGACATACACCGTACGGAACTCGCCGGGCGTGTCCTTCGGGATGAGCGCCGTATGCGGCGGAGCTATCTCGTACCTGCCGTCGCGGATGGCGGCATACATGGCCGCTCTCGTCTCAGGCTTGCAAAGCTGGTAGAGGACACCCTTCTGGATGTCCTTGCCGACGCCTTTCCCGATGGCATACTGCCACCGCTCAGGCTCGAAAAACATTGTCAGAATCTTGTCCATAGTGGTCTTGTGTTTAGTAGTCGCAGTCGCTGACGTCCATAAATCCGTCCATCAGCTGACAGTAGATGGTCTGATACCGCTCGGCCTCGCTGCCGTCGCAGTATATCATGGCTTCATAATACTTGTCGATGGCCTCCTCGCGGCTCATCGTCTCTTTCTTGCCGTAGCATGTGACCGTGACCTGCTGCCGCAGCTNNCTGCCGTAGCTGCTTTTTCGTGAATTGTCTCATTGTACTTGGGTTTAATAATGATAGTCGATGACGGCTCCCACATAGATGCGGTCGCCCTCTTTAAGCTGATACCCTGCGTATTCGACAAGGTCCTCCATAGGTCCTGCCCATCCGTTCCACTCGTTGATGTCGAAACGGAAGCTGCTTTCAAGGTGCGTCGACTTCGTGAGCTTGCGGAGGCGGTGGAGGTTCCTCTCCTCCGTTATATTGTCTGCGGTCAGTTTGTCGGCAATCTCCTTGATGGCTTCGGTCCATTTCTGTTTGAACTCATGTAGGGCATCCTTGCCCTTGTAGACGAACGCTCCCGCTTCTTTGTCATACGAGAAGAGGTCGGAAATACTTTCTGCAAGCCATTCGATGCACTCTTCGCGCGTCTCCCCTTTTATAGGTTCGCCTATGTAGTCCGCAAACAACGGCGAGTCGTCGTAATAGCACTCGGGGATGGAATAGTCGTCCTTGTCAATGGGGGCGTTGCTTATCTGGAATATCCTGCTGTGCATAGTGTCCTCCTTTCTTACGCTGTCTTGCGGTTGTTGATAAGGTTCTCGATCTCGGGCACGCTCTCGCCGTTGGCATAGCGCTCAAGAAGCTCGCGGAGCTGCGACTCGGTATAGGTCTTCTCTTTCGGGGCCTTCGCCTTCTGCGCCTTGCCGGCCTTTCTCTTCTCGACTTTCTCCATGAACGCCTTGCGGCTCTCCGACTTCATGTCGCGGTGCGCTTTCAGGGCTTCTGCGAAACAATCATGGGCGGCCTTGATTTGGGCGTCATCCTTGGCGTTCAGCGCCTTGCATAGCAGCTCTGCCGCAGCGGCGTAGATGGGGCCGAAGATGAGCGAATAGTCCTTGCTGCCGTCCTTCTTCCTGTCCCACGACTTCGACGCATTGTACAGGCCGGCCATCTGATAGGCGGTGTCGTCCTCCTTGAAGCCGCTTATCTTGGCGCAAGTCCTGCCTGCAGCGTTCTGGTAGGTGGAATAGACGAGCTGCGGCGCAGCGTCATCCTTCTTCTGTGACGGCTTGCGTCCGCGCTTCTTGGGTTGTGGCGTCTCTGCGACAGGCTCCGCCTTGACGTCTTCCGTCTTTGGCCGCTCCGTCTTGGTCGGCTTCTCGAGCTGGTCGCAGATAGCGATGCGATTGCCTGAGCGAATGAGCTTCGGCAGGTACTTGTCGAGAGCATGGTAGGGGAAGCCTGCCATACGGACACCGCTCGTGGTGCTCTTCGTCAATGTGACGCCGAGAGTCTTGGCGCACACCTCCGCGTCATCTTCGTACGTCTCGTAGAAGTCTCCGCAGCGGAACAGAAGCAGTGCGTCGGGGTATTGCTCTTTGATCTTGCGGAACTGCTCCATCATCGGTGTCTCTTTCGTCGCCATAGTCTTATGCGGTAAAAACGTTTGCCCTATTTCAAGTTGACAGCTAATCTCAGGTTGTACATGCGTCCGGTCAGGTAGTTGGGACTTGCCCACTGGTTGCCGTTGGCGGCGGATATCCAATAGTAGGAATTGACGTTCTTCCATCCCACCACGTTGAACACTTCAAAATAGATGCTCCATGAGTCGATATGTCTGGCTCCGTCGCCGCGCATGAACTTGTCGGTTTGTGCAGAGAACGTGCGGCTCGCGCCTATGTCCAGCCTTTTGTATGAGGACAGGTGTCCCAGATAGCGCATATCCTCACGGTGCGGATAGCCGAACGGCAGACCTTCCGAATAGATGAACTTCAGGTGCAGGCGGTACTGCGGGAACTTGGGGATGTAGTCCTGGAAGAAGAACGTCACCGCCCACCGCTGCTCCTGCGGGGTGGGGAACCAGCCGAGGTTGTAAGTGTCCTCCTCCAAGTGCATACGGCTCCGCATCGCGCTCAGGCTGACCCACGAATCGACTCCCGGCACCAGTTCGCCGTACAGTTTCAGGTCTGCCCCCAGTGTATAGGCGCGGCTGTCGTTCTTGCCCGAGTAGCGGACGCGCACGTTCTCCACCGTGTAGGAGATCATGCGGTCAATGTACTTGGCATACAGTTCGGTGGTGAACTTGAAGGGTCGTCCCCATGCGCGGAAATAGTAGTCGCAGCCCAATACGGCGTTCACCGACCGCTGCGCCTTGAGTTGGTCGTTCAGCACGATACGTGTCACGCCGTTGGTCGTTGCCGTGTCGCGCAGCTCCTTGTAGAAGGGTGCCTGATAGTACAGTCCCGTGCCGAACCGCAGGGCGATGTCCCTCTGTTTGCCCGTGAACCAGACCACATTGGCACGCGGTGACACCAGCACCTCGTTGGTGAAGTTCCACCAGTTGAGCCGCACGCCGCCCGTCAGAATCACACTGCCCAGTTCGGTGTTCCATTTGTATGCATCCTGCACGTAGGCTTCCATCCGTGCGCTGCGCATCCTGTTCTCGCCTTTGAGCGTATAATAGAGTTGCATCAACCGGTTGTCATTCGGCATTGAGTAGCCTGCCGAGTCGCGCCATTCCCATTCGGATATACGGTCGCTGATGAGTTCCGCCTGACCCTGCAGCCCCCAAGAGAGGGTGTTCTGCGCGTGCTGCCATTGTCCGCTGTGAGCCAATGCAATCACACCTGCCTGCAGTTGGTTGCGCGCGTGTTCGTGGTTGATGCCTTCGGCTATGACATCGTGACCAGCCGTACTGCCGTCCGATATCTCGCCGGGTTTGGAGGCGGTCGCCTTGTTCCCGTCTAATGACTGCTCGGAAAGGATATAGTCTGCCAGAATGTCGTATGTCTCCTGCTCGCGCGTGTAGAACCCGTTGAGCGTGAATCCTATATCCAAGGTCGATTGATTGAGTTTGTACTGCCGTGAGGCGGTCAGCGCGCCGAAAGTGGTCAGGAAGCGGTCCTTCTCCTGTCCCTCGTAGTAAATGGTGCGGTTCATCGCCTGTGTGTAGGTGCCGAATCCCTCGCTCTCCGAGTCGGGAACAAAGGTGTAGTTGTTCAGCGAGAAGTTGCCCAGAAAAGCCAGTTGCCACTGCTGTGGCAGCGTCCACGTCATCTGCGTCTGGTAGTCGAAGAAGTTGGGCTGGTAGTTGCCCGAAGTGGGCAGCGCGCCGAGCAGGTACTTGCTTGTCTTGTATCGGATTCCGTGCATCTGACTCTGCTTTTTGTCACCCCATCCGAAATAGGCGTTGGCTCCCAGCAGGCTCAGGCTCATTGATGACTCGAATCGGGTAGGGCGTTTGTAGCGTATGTCCAGAACGCTGGACATCTTGTCCCCGTACTCGGCGGTGAAACCGCCTGCCGAGAAACTCACTGACTCCACCATATCCGGGTTAACGAAACTCAGTCCCTCCTGCTGCCCGCTGCGCAGCAGCAAGGGCCTGTGTATCTCCATCCCGTTCACATACACCGAGTTCTCGTCAAAGCTGCCGCCGCGTACGTTGTACTGCGTACTCAGTTCGTTGTTCTGGTTCACCCCCGCAAACGTAATGAGAAGGCTTTCTATCGATCCGCCCGTAGCGTCCGGCATCAAGTGGATGATTTCGGTGGAGGTGTTGTCCATCATTCCCTGCTGCTTCTGTATGCCGCGCACCTCCACCTCGTTCAATGCGGTTGTCTCCTCCTGCATCACGACGTTGATGTTCAGCACGTCCTGCTCAGTGAAGACGTACTGCTTGAGCGTCGTGTAACCTAAAAAGGAGAACGTCAGGCACACGGTGTCCTGCATAGGAATCGTAAGCGTGTAATAACCGTTTTTGTTGGTGGTGGTGCCGGTCACACCGTCGTCCAGAAAGACGTTCACCAGTTCGATGCCCACGTTCTGCCGGTCCAGCACGTAGCCGTAAATGCGGGTTGTCCTTTCCGCATACAGAAGAACGGAAAGGCAAAGGAGACAGACAGCAAGTATGAAGGCTCTTTTATGCATAGTTTCTCGCTCCGAAGACGGATGAACCGATACGCACCATAGTAGAACCCTCTTCTACGGCTACAGGGTAATCCTCGGACATACCCATGGACACAATAGCGGGTTCGGTGTGCGAATGGCTGTTTATCATGCCGTTTTGTAGTCTTCGCCCCGCGTCCGCTATCAGACGGAAGCAGCGCCGCCACTCGTTCCGGTCGTCCGTGTTGGTCGCCATACCCATTACCCCACGCACATTGACAAAAGGAAAGGAAAGTGTACCACGGCTTATGGATTCGGTCAGGTTGTCCAGTTCATCGGGAGTGAAACCGGTTTTGCTTGTTTCCTCCGCCACGTGCAGTTCGAGCAGCACATTGACATTTTGACCTATTTTCTCCGCCTCGCGGTTGATACAGGCGAGAAGGTGTTCGCTGTCCACGCTGTGAATCAGATGAATGAACGGCACAATCTGCCTGACTTTGTTGGTCTGCAGGTGTCCGATGAAGTGCCAGCGGATGTCTTTGGGCAGTGCCTCGTGTTTGAGCAGGAGTTCCTGAACACGGCTTTCACCAAAGTCCCTCTCACCCGCATCGTATGCCTCGCGGATGGCATCTATGGGCTGGAACTTGCTTACGCACAGAAGACTTACACCTTCAGGAAGAGTCTGACGTATAGCGGCTATATGTTGTTGGATTTCTGTCACGTTTTTGCTTCAGTAATTAATGTTCAGTGTTCTTCAGTCAGGAAGGATGTCCGGTTGACGGAGCGTTCGGAGAAAATATGTTTGATGTAGTGGATATAGGCTCCTACGTAGCGGGTCCATTTTTCCTCTTTTATGTCGTTCACTGTCACCATTATGCCTGTTTCATAGACATTGGACAGCTCATCGTTCACCGTATTGCCGAAAAAGTGCAGGCGTTTGGCGACGTTCAGGTAGGCAGAGAACATAGGTGGCAGGGATGTCCCGCGTGCGTGCAGGGCGCGTTGGAGCAACTGGTAGTTGAGCGCAGGGTCATCGCCTACGAACACGCTGTCCGCCAGTTCCTGTCCCTCGATGGATATGTCAATCGGATTGTAGGGATGGAACAGCCCTTTCGGGTCGTTGTGGAAGCGGTGAAGGTAGGCGTATATCAGATTGCGCGACAGCGTGTCGTACTGCGGGTATATCGTGACCTTCCCGATCATGTAGCGGATCTCGTCGCGGTGGTTGTACAGTACGGCACCGATGCCGTCCCAGATGTTATCAAGGGCATACAGCGACTTGTTGCCCATCTCGCGCTTCTGGTACATCGGCTGTACGAAGGCGCGCCCCAGTTCAATGGTGTAGGGAAGGTAATAGCGGATGAAATAGTCTGTGTAGCGGAACAAGTGGGAGGAGGTGAGCATCGGCTGTCCCTTATCATCGAACCGGCAGTCGCGGCACAGCAGGTACCGGTAGCCGCCCACTATCTCGTCGTTGATAGGATCCCAGACAATCAGCTGGTGGTACGGGTGCGGCTCCATTGTGTCCATCTCGTCCATATCCATCTCCTCGCCGGTGGAGCCTCCCGCCGTGCGGAAGGTGATCTCGCGCAGACGGGCTACCTCGCGCATCAGGTTGGGAGCCTCCGCCGCTGTGAAATCGTATATCTCGTTCTCCGCCTTGTTTGTGGGGCGGATGAAATTCTTCTTGGTCAGTTCCTTCTTTATCAGGTCACGACTGACGCGCGGGATAATGTCTTTCATTCGGAAAGTCCTTTATTGTGCCGCAAAGGTAAGCGGATTTTACGAAGTGAGCAAGTGCGTATTGATTTTTACTGTACCTCCAGATTGTACACCTTCTCCTTTACCCATGCCGCCCATTCGTCCGGAGTACGGCTCCGGTCAAAGACGGAGTAGGGGACAGGCTGCCCTATACGGACACGGAAATGCCTGCCGCGTGCGCCGTACATCTCGTCCACCAGATAGAGCATCTCGATATTGGTCTTGATGCCCAGAAGTTTGCGGATGAAGGCAAGCCGGTAGAAAAAACCGGAGTTGCGCCCGTCGAAATACACGGGCACCACATCACGACGGGTCTTCACCGCGTGCCGGATGAAAGAACTTTTCCATTCCAAGTCGCTTACCGTGAACCCTTTTCCGCGTATCCTTTGCAAACGGCTGCACGCACCGGCTGGGAAAGTCAGTATGTCCATATCTGACTCCCATAGTTCCCTTTGCCTCTGTGCATACTCACGGCTCTGACCGCCAATCTTATTGACAGGCACGAAGATACCCGCCAGCGGGCGGATGTACAGCAGCAGGTCGTTCACAATCACACGGAGATGGTACCCGCGCCTTTCTCCGAGCAGCAGACTCAGGATAATACCGTCCAGTCCGCCTAACGGGTGGTTGCTCACAAACACTGCGGGACGGTTGTCCGCAGGGATGTTCTCCGTCCCTTCCACGGTGGCATCACAATGCAGACCCTCGTTCAGATAGATACGCGCGAAATCGAAATCATAGATGCCCTTGTGCGTTTCGTAGAAGGCATTCATCTCGTCCACGTGTACAATCCGCCGGAGCCACCGCTTGGCGAAACGGGGCAGATGCGGTGCACGGGTGCGCAAAATCTCATCGAAATCAATCAGTGGCTTGCTCATACGGCGCGGAGGACTTCCATAATCGGCGAACGAGTCACGCTCACCACCTCGCAGTCCACATGGCTCAGTTGCTTGCGCAGGTTCTGCATCGCATCGTCTATCGTTGCCGCCTCAATGAGAATGGAAACCCCCTTGCGCTTCTCCTTGCCGCTGTCGTCAATGGTGATCATCTCCACACGCGCCTTGAACCAGCGGTCGCCTTCCGGCGAGGGGATGATGTCGTAGAACTGCGCCTTTTTGCAGCTGGGAACCTCCGTGTCGCCGAACATATACGGACGCAACTCGTCCATCAGACGGTTCTCCACATCGGCGATGGTCAGACCCTCCACAAGATACGTCTCCTTGACAGAAGAGGGATTGCTCTCGCCTGTCTGACGTTGGTAGGTGATTTTGATTTCGTAAAACAGCATACAGTAATGATTTATTAATGTTTATTGAAGCAACAGATGAATAAGACTGACAGCACGCATCGGATTCGGCAGTTCAGCTTTTTCATCGTGGCTAAGCAGGTATAGCGGAGCGTCCGGCAGGCTGTCAATCACGTGGTCTGTTTCTTTTTCCTCGTCCTCCATCATCCGCCAGACAGGTTGGAGGCACACCACCACATCCCCCATACAGGCTTTGGCAAGACCTCTTGTCAGTTCGGGAACCATCAACGCCTCATGGCGTGGATAGGCGGCCTGCACACCGTCAAAATCCATCAGAAAGTCAGCCACCTGCCGCTGTATCTTCTGGATGTCAAGTCCTTTCTCCTCAATCAGAGTGCGGTTCAGGTACACCGACTGACCGTAATTGCCTTCAATCCACCGCTCGTATCCGTAGATCGCCATCAGGTAAACGGACGTGAGGGCGGCGGCGCGACTGAGATTGAACGAGCGGATAGGAATACCCACGCTTTCCATCTGCCCCGCCGACTGTCCGTGACGGGGGATGCCCATAACCAAGAACTGCACGTTCATCCTGCCGACACGTTTCTGCAATTGTTCGAAAAGAAAACCGAGATACTGGTTCAGAGCCTGATGCGTGTCTTCCTCAACGTTGCCTTGTATGCAGTCGGTTGTGGCGGATGGTTGCAATACGCTGCACTGTAGCAGAAGCAGGTCGGGCGTATCGTCTTTTCCCAACTGCTGATTCTCCTGAATACGGAGTGCCAGATCAACCGCCATCGAGTTGCACTTGGGCATTTCGTGGTTGTCTTCCTTTCGCCCGCTTATGTTTTCCGCATCCGCTTCAGCCGGCAGTCCCATGGGGTAATAGGTGGTAGTCACCCACTTCCGGCTGTCGTGGTCCAACCAGCAGCAACCGTTCGCGCTGTGACCCGCGAGCAACAGAGTGGAGGATGGTTGCAGACCGACGGCGTAAATCTTCGTGAACTTGCCGTAGCGCAGACGGAACATGTCAGCCAGAGTCGGCACCGGCATATTTTTGAGCGACACCTGCTCTTTGGTGCCGATTCCCTGCTCCGTCTTGTCCTCGAAAAAGGAATGAACCGATTGGTCTTTGCGCGAAAAGAATCGGTTGAGACTTAGTCCGTGTACGGAAGGCTGTACGCCGGTCAGCAGGGTCGCCAGTGTCTCGTCGTCTCCCTGTACGTTGAAATCGAAAGTGAGTTGCGACTGTCTGGCCTCTTCCTGCAAGGCGCGCAATCCGCCAGGGAGCCAGTAGTTGCGCATGTATTCCATATTGTCCGTCCGAAGGCCGTCAACGGCTATCACTACCGTCAGACGGGGAGTGGCGCTAATGGTCATGACGGCCAGCAGAAAAAAGGCAAGAATGTGTGTCTTCAGTGTATGCATTGCTTTTGAAAATACTTGTAACTGCCAAATCGGAACACTATCCAGAGAACTGGAAAGACCATCAGCCGCCAGTTCCAACCCACCATCGGGTGAATGGAGAAGTATGTAAGAAAGACCACAATGGCTATCAATAGTGCATAAATAACGCATAAAATAATGTCTGCAGCTTTGGTCATCCTGCCTTTGCGGGCATCGAACCAACCCAGCGCCACCATCAGCAGAACCACAAGCGCAAGATAGGTATAGACACTTTCCCACCAACTGACAGATCTGATTGCGAATGGGCGTATGTTTTCGTCTAAGACAAGCCGTTCGCCGTTTTTCAGCCGTGCTTCACTCAGATAGAACATCAGTTCCTCCGGAAGGAACAGCCGCTGTTCACCGTGCATCGCCACGTCTGCCCTTCGTCCGAAAATCATATTGGTAAGAAAGTCCATAACGCTGTTAGGACGGGTGTAATGCCGGATAAAGTCGCGGTATGCGCGTCCTTCCCAACCTTGGTAGGTGGAAGGCAGATCTTCTCCCACAATGCTCTTAATCAGATAGTACGGACGCGTTGCACAGTTGTCGAAAACAAAATTGTACAGGTACTCGCGGTTTTCCGGTCTGCAGTTTTTGAGAAGCGCGTTGCGCATCCTGACGGATTGCTCTTCGGTCAGATTGAGCCTCTGTTCATAGACCCCGCGTCCCTCTTCCGCGTAATCCGAAAAGAAATCTTCCGCAGGCTCCACGGAAAGTTGGTAGTAGGTTTCACCCCGGACGAAGTTCCAGTAGAAATTGCCCGAGTTGAAAGAGAAGGTGCCGTAGTTGAAGCACCAGTCAATCTTTGCCTCCGTATCCAGCAGCCTGATGGCGGTATGCCCATATCGGGCGTACATCTCCTCGCCGGGCGAGCATGTCAGAAGCGATATATAGATAGCCAGTAGTTTGAACATCCGACTAAATGGTTAGAGTATAAATATATATCGGTAGCAACGTACACAGCAGCCCCGTCATCCATCCTGCTGTCACCTGAAGCGGAGTGTGGCTGTCAAGGCGGATGCGCGCCCACATAACCGCAATGGTGATGAACGTCACCGCAAGGGGCAGCGTCCATGAGAACCAGCCGCTTACCACAGCATACGCCAGAACGCTTCCAAGCCAGCCGCCGACACCTGCGGCATGGGCGGAAATCTTCCACCGGCGATTGACGGTCGCTACCGTAAGCAACGCCATTGTACCGCCTATGGCGATAAGCAGCCACTCATGCGGTACGCGGGCCGCAAACAGTTTGGCGCACCATACGATATAGCATATTGAACTGACAAGATAGGGCAGGGAACGCTCGCTTTGTTCCGGCATACGCAATGAGGTAACGCGACCTATAACGAGCAGAAACAGTATGAACAGCATAGGAATAGTAAAGGTCCAGAGCATCGTTACACGTATTATCGCGCCCAATACGGAAGCCATCAGATAGCGGTTAGTGTCTTCCGACAGGTAAATGGACAGAATCAGCGTGAAGATTCCGTCAAAGGGCATCAGCAGCGGGTGGAAAACCACGCTCACGAATAGTGACAGATAGTAGGACAATCCGCGTGACATCATATCTCCTTTCTGAGCCGCGCCACAGGAATGCCGTACAGTTCGCGGTATTTCGCCACGGTGCGGCGCGCGATTGCGTAACCGCGTTTCTGCATCTCATCAACCACCTGAAGGTCTGTCATCGGATGCCGCTTGTCCTCGTTGTCTATCAGTTCGCGGAGGTTCTTCTTGACCTCCTCGTTGCTGATTTCATCGCCGGCCGTGGTGGTCATACGGTCGGTGAAAAAGTACTTGACAGGAAAGACACCGAAGTCGGTTTGCACGTACTTGGAGTTGCTCACTCGCGATATGGTACTCACGTCATAGCCCGTCTTTTCAGCAATCTCCTGCAGCACCATCGGACGCAGCGAGGATGGGTCGCCCTGCTCAAAGAAACTCCGTTGCGCCTGCACGATGGCACCCATTACGCGCATCAGTGTCTCGTTGCGCTGGCGGATGGCATCGATGAACCAGCGTGCGGAGTCAATCTTCTGCTTCACAAAACGCAGTGTTTCTTTTTGTTTGGCTGTTTTGGCATCGGAAAAATCCGCATACATTTTGTTGTACGAATCGTTCACCCGCAGGTCGGGTATGTCGCCCTGATTCATCTGTATCGTCAGTTCGCTATCCGCAGAGGTAACGATAAAGTCGGGAATGACGGTCGTCTGTTGGCGTTCGTACACTGTTCCTGTCCACGCGCTTCCCGGCTTGGGATTGAGTTGGCTTACCTCATGCAGTACGGCTTTGATATCCACGTCGCTCATACCCCATATCTGCCGTATCCGGTCTAAACGCCGGTGGGAAAAATTGTCAAAATCGTGTTCGATAATCGTCATCGCTTTCTCTATGGCGGGGGTGGAAGGTTTCTGGCGAAGTTGGATGAGCAGGCACTCCTGCAGATCGTATGCCCCTACGCCAGGCGGATCGAAAGTCTGTATCTCGCTAATGATTTCCCTCATCTTATCCTCGCTTACAGTCAGACCTTCGCGGAATGCCAAATCATCACACAACTCCTCTGCTGTTCGGGGCAGATAGCCGTTGTCGTCTATATTCCACACCACGAACTTGGCGATATGCCGTTCCGGCTTGGTCATGTGGGTCAGATAGACCTGACTCTTCAGGTATTCGCCGAAACTCGTGCCTGCCGTAACGGGTATCTCCGCCGCCTCCGTCTGACCGGATGCCATACCCGCACCGCGATAGTCGGGTGTTTCATCGTCGTTCACATAGTCGTCGTAATTGAAATCCTCGTTCTGGAGCGGGTTGTCGTATTCACGGCTGTCGTCCGCATCTTGCTCCAAACCCTCGCTGTCGAACTCGCTGCCGGTTTCCTCCTTCCCCTCTTCGAGGGCGGGGTTATCCTGCAATTCCTCATTGATACGCTGCTGTAACTCAACGGAAGGAATCTCAAGCATCCGAACCACCTGTAGCTGTGCGGGCGAAAGTTTCTGCTGCTGTTTGAGCGACTGGGAGAGGCTTAACCCTTGCATAACTCTATTGTTTGCAGCAAATTGCCGGTTATGTATGCCAGTTGCTCTCCGTCAAGGCAGGTGTGCATGGGCAGACTCAGCACGCAGCCCGCCAGACGCTCTGCCACGGGAAAATCGCCCGCACGGTAACGCGGGTCCTTATACGCTTTCTGCAGGTGAAGGGGAACTGGATAATAGACCATCGTGGGGATGCCTTTTTCCGCGAGCCGTGCCTGTATGTTGCTGCGGAGCGGAGCTACACGACCGCTCAGACGGAGTGTGTACTGGTGGAAGACATGGGTGGAGTAGGGGGCGCGGAAAGGAACAAGCAAATCCGCGTTGTCGCTGAAGGCGTTGTCGTAGAATGCTGCTGCTGTCTGACGGGCTGCCGTGTACTTGTCCAGATGCGGCAGTTTGGCATCCAACACCACCGCTTGGATGGTGTCCAGACGGCTGTTCACGCCCACCATGTCGTGGTGGTAGCGAACCACCATCCCGTGGTTGGCTATCGCGCGGATCCGGTCAGCCAGCGCATCGTCATTGGTGAATAGTGCCCCGCCGTCGCCGTAGCAGCCCAAGTTCTTGCTCGGAAAGAAACTGGTGCAGCCTATCTCGCCCATCGTGCCTGCCTGTGCGGTATGTCCGTTGCGGAACGTGTACCGTGCGCCAATCGCCTGACAGGCATCCTCCACAACGTATAGATTGTTCTCGCGGGCAATCTGAAGCAGCGGCTCCATATCGGCGCACTGACCGAACAGGTGGACAGGCACTATCGCTTTCGTCTTCGGAGTGATGGCGCGGCGGACGGCATCCGTATCCATGTTCATCGTGTCCCAGTCCACATCCACAACCACCGGTGTCAGACCGAGCAACGCCACCACTTCCGCCGTCGCTATGAAAGTGAAGGTCGGCGTTATCACCTCATCGCCTCGCTGCAGACCCAACGCCATCAGCGCAATCTGTAGCGCATCCGTGCCGTTGCCGACAGGAATGACGTGCTTCGCTCCTGTGTACGACTGAAGGTGTGCGGCAAAGTCGGTTACCTTCTTCCCCTTCACAAACGCCGCGCTGTCAATCACTTCCTGTATTCCGCTGTCTATATCTGCCTTGATTTGCAGATATTGCGTCTGCAGGTCAACCATCTGTATCTTTCGCATAGCAGTAAAGCCAATCTTTTAATGAGCAATCCGCAATCTTCAAATCGTTAAATCTTCAATTCTCTTCAACAAGGTATTCCACCTCTTCCGGCTCAACGCGTATGCTCAGCGACTTGGTCTCGTTGGCATCCACATGGAGTACCAGCACATCCGTCTGGGTCACAGGGTAGGTGCACCACACGCGGTAATCCTCTTTCTGCAGTTCCTCGTAATCTTTCATGCGTACCCGGACATAGACCTCCGCCTTGCCCGGAAAGACGCGCACACTCTTGCCCTGCGGTACGCCGGTCACTTCAATCGGAAGCTCGAACATCTTCTCCGTCATCATCAGCCGGCTTTCCTCGCCCAAGTTGCCGGACGACTGAACCAGCTGACTGTTTTCGTGACCCGACTCACTGTTGTGCCATGCGTTCGTCCACCATATAAGGAAGGCGAACGCCACAAACAGCAGGTAGGTCAGTATGTCCTTGCTCCATTTCACAGCCGCTTATTTCTTCTCTTCGGTCTGCGCGTCCTCGGCGGAGGCATAGACGCTGCCCTTGTCCACCTTGATAACCACGTCCTTACTGATCTCAATAAGGAAATGCGAGTCGCCAGCCTCCTTGATGATGCCGTAGATGCCACCGGCGGTCACCACCTTGTCGCCTTTCTTCATCGCCTCGCGCTGCTTCTGAAGCTCTTTCTGCTTCTTCGTCTGCGGACGGATCATAAAGAAATAGAACACGACAAAGATGAGAATCATCATAATCCAGAAGCTCCACGAACTTCCCTGTCCTTGAGCAGCACCACCGGCCGCCTGCAATAAAATAACGTTCAGCATAGTATTCTTGATTTTTTAGTTTGTTTTTGACATTGGTACGCAGGCATCCTGCCTGCGGTCTTTCCACTTTCCACTATCAACTTTCCAACTTCTTTCAACTTTCAACTTCCTTCAGAATATTGTCCAGTATCCCGTTGATGAAGATATGGCTTTTTTCCGAACTGTACTCCTTGGCAATCTCGATGTACTCGTTCATGGAAATCTCCAGCGCGATGTTCGGCCAGTTCAGTATCTCCGTCAGGGCTGTCAGCATAATGATACGGTCCATATAAGCCACACGGTCTGCCTCCCAGTTGCGCAGATACTTGTCTATCAGCCTGCTGTACTCGTCGCGGTGTTCTATCGTCTGCTGCAAAAGTTCCGGTCCGAACCGAAATTCATCTTCGTTCTCGAACATCGGCAGCAGTTTTGGTTCGTCACCCTCCTGCTTGAACTGTTTCATCGTCTTAATCACATAACTGAGTATGACCTCGAAGTCCGTGGACCAATGGTTGCGGTCAAGGGCTATTTCCATATCCTCAAGCGAAAGGTGTACAGAAAGGTTGTTGGGAAGAAGATCCTGATAGATGCGGCGGAAAATGCGGCGGTCATCCTCATAGGTCGTCTCCGGCTGCTGCATATATTCAAGGAAGAAAGGCTGTGACTGAAGCAGTTTGTACACATTCTCCACGGCATTCATTCCCGTGTCCCAGTTCAGATGGTACTCTTCCGTCCACCGCCTCAATTCGCGGTGTCGGAACAGGTCGGCTGCGAACCGGTTGGTAAGAAAACGGCCGTTCGGTATGTATTCCGTATGGGTTGCTTTGGCACGAGCGCGGTTCTCCTCCACCTGCTGCTCCGCGTAACGGATCAGTTCGTTGGCAAAGCCGAACAGTTGGATATACAGCGCATAGAGGTCTTCGTAACTCTTCTGCAAATTCTTGCGTGCGGCTGCCGGAGTCGCATCCTCCGTCTGGTAATAGGCGAACAGCGTCTGAACCACACGCGTGCGCACCATTGTCCGGTTAATCATACCTTATCTCTGTTTTTTCTTTGTTGCTACTTTACATGTTGCTTCTTTTTCCTTTCCTGCCGTCTCACCGCAACCGGTCGGCGGCACGCACTTTTGCCTCGTCCTTCAGTATCTGCCGAGCGGACATCAGCGTCAGCACCAGACAGATAAGCGGGATGCACGAAGCGAAAAGCATATCCCAGTCCGGTGCCACCTGACGTTTGCCGAACCAGATAAAAACACCTAAAACCCCGTAGTACCCCGCGCAGAAAGCCGCAAGGAAAAGACACAAGCGGGCCTGTAGAATGCGGCGGCGGTAGAGGAAAATAATCACCAGCGCCAGCACGGGAATCAGCAGTGTCGCCACCGCCAGCACAACCGTACCCGACAGCGACACAGGCTGCAGCACCAGCCCCGTGAAACTGTAGTCGTCCGTCAACTCCTCCAGCCCGAGAGCTCCCAGTTCGAACATCCGCTGTACGCCCGCCTCGTAGGGAGAGGTGAACGCTACCACGGGCATAAAGAAAAGAACCGTACCAAGTATAGCCACCAGCAGCAGGTATATGGTCTGAATACGTTGTATCATATAATTGGTGATTTATCCGTGTTTTTCGATGTATAGGGACACTTTCCTGTATTTTATGCCGCAAAAGTACAACTTGTTCGGGACTATGCAAAAAAAATCGCATAAATCCGTATTCAGCAACGCCCCTCTTGTTATTCACACTATGCAGTCTGTCTTGGATGGATACAATAAAGAAAGCGACCCGCATTATGAGCCGCTTTCTTTCGTATTCCTCCCTGGTCGTTACTGGCCTTTCTTGTGGTGGACAGGATGCTTGTCCTCCACGTTCCCTATCAGTGACGCACTTTCTCCGCTCGTGAGCAGAATTTGTGAGGCGGACAAGTCTGTTACCTCTGTCTGCGGGTTTTGATACATTCTTCTCATATTCATTTCACTGTTTTTTTACCGTTGATAATATATACACCCTGCTTGTGGATGTCCTTTTCGTTCACACGGCGGCCCAGTACGTCGTATGCCCCGCCGTTGCGCACCGCTTCCGTTTCCGTCGAATGGATGGCGGTCGGTGTCTTGTCAGGCGTTTCGCCCATCAGGACGATATGCCTGCGCCAGGATACGGGTTGCGGCGCGCCGGGCTGACCCTCTTTCGCCACCTCGTCCATCCGTATATAGGCGCGGTAAGGATCCAGTCCGCAGTACTCGCCGCAAATATGGAACTTGTTCTCATAGACAATATAGTTGTTCTCCAGAATGTTGCCCGGATCGCCCGCTGCACCGTCCTCTATTTCTATGAACGTGCCGTACAGACCGTTGAACGACGAAGGCTCCGATACAGCCGTGGACGCAAGATAATAGACGTGGATCTCCTCATCTTCGGGAACAAAGACGTACGGAACACCCGCCTCGAGACGGTCCACCTCCTCCAACGTGATGTTGTAGGGTCGGTTGCCGTCCATCTGCTTGTGAAGGATGCGGTAGAACGTGGCACCCACAGTCTGCTCCGAAGCCCACGGCAGGCAGATGGTCGCCATATTGCCCACAGTCAGTCCGTCACGGGTGTACTCCTCATACGGATAGTTGCTATACACTTTCCTGCCGTCTGCCAGTTCAATCTCATACACGGTCATGCCTCCGAGTACGGGCAGCGGGTCCACACCGATCTCCTGACCGTATGCATCCCCCAGTTTGTAGGCTATCTCGCCGCTCCGCCACGGCTCTTCGTCCTCCACGATGATGGTGTTGAGTTCGTTGAAGAGAAAGTCCATGTTCGCGTAGCAGTTGGTTACACTTGGTGTCTCGTCGGTGCTGTTCTTGCAGTTACGGATGGCACCGTTTGAGGCTCCCAATTGATTCCCCTTGGTGGCATTGACAAAGCCCGTATTGTAGCAGTTGGTTGTTGTTACATCATGCGTGTTCTCTTTTGCCGCATATATGCCTCCTGCGTAATTACCTGTAATGATATTGCCACGATTGTAGCAGTTGGTGACAGACGCATTGACAGTAGTACCGTTAACTACAGCAATACCGGCAGTGCCTTGGGCGCGGTTTAGATTGCCTGTATTGGTTACGGTGATGTTTCCGTAGTTCGCGCAACGGTCGATGTCCACGAAGTTGGCATTCGCCGCGACACCCGCCACATAACCGCCGTTTGCCGTTATATCCACATAACAAGTCACGTTGCTGATGGCAACCCGCACGGCGGCTTTCTGACCCTTCGCCTCTCCGACCAGTCCGCCCACATTGGCGGTTGCCGAGGTATTGGTTGATTTGATGGTGCCCCGCACAACCATGTTCTTGATGGTAGCCGTATAGGAAGATGAATACGTAAGAGATCCGAATAATCCGGTACTCTTGGTGTCTGTTTCGATATACAGATTGTTGACACTGTACCCTTGTCCGTCAAACGTGCCGCCGTACTTCTTCGACGAGTTGCCGATGGGTGTCCAGTTGTAACCGCAGAGGTCAATATCGTTGTCCAGTACCGCCTTGTAGGTCTTGCCCGTACCGTCATTGACCTGCGCTGCAAACCAAGCCAGTTCGGCACCGTTCGTAATATGATAGATACCATTTGTCGGCGTTACGGCGGTTGTGATCGTTCCGTCCCATCCGTTGGCGGGGATAGGTTCAAGCGTCAGAGGAATGTCGGATTGCTCCGCGCATCCCTGCTCTATGGTAACGGTCAGCGGGGCGCGCTTGCAGGTGCTGTGGTAGGCAATCACGGTGTTCTCACCCTCGGTGAGCAGGTATCTGCCATCGCCGTCCGCCGAAACCACCACACCGAGGCTGTTGGTCACCTTCACAATCTCGGCATCCGCAGGGTCGGTGATGAACCGCGCCCGCGTCTTGGCAGGCTGGGTTACCGGAATAACAATATCGGGCAGCGCGCCGAAATAGGTCTGTCCCGTACCGGCGGTGAAGTTGGGCGAGCGTCCTGACCATTTGCCGATGGTACGGTGGAGGCCTATCGGGTCGCCGAATCCCGTAACCTGTATCACACCGTCGGTGAGACTGAGTGTGGTTCCCGTGTAATCAGCGGGAATGGTGAACTGGACCGCCTGTGCCGATGCCGTTCCCGCAAACCAGTATTGGTTCGGACCCAGAATGAGCGCCTCGCCCGTCGGGTTGCCGTTGTAGGTGATATAGGCGGACATATTGTAAATACCTGACAATTTATTGGCAGGGTGGAACAACCCGTCGTACTGCACGATAACGTTGCTGCCCGGCAGGAAACGGGTGGTACTCCCGTTTGTCTTGTTGGTAATGGTACGGGTGGCGTGTTTGGCGGTCAGAACCTGATATTCATACTTGCCCGCGCCATCACCCAAACGCACAATTTGACGACCGTGTTTGAGAGGCAGGGTGTAGGAGTTGTCGCCGTTCTTTGTTACGGTATGCCATCCAGTCGTATAAACGGCATCATTCTCCCGAATCGTCGGATATGAAATCTCCACTGTACTTACACCTTGAGGCGTAAACGTATAGTCATACGACTCCTCATCGTTGATATAGTAGAACACATCATGTTCGGCATCCACATACGTACCCGCCAAGCGCGCCGAGTTCTCATTATACTCCTCGTTCAGACGCATGTTGGCATCGATGGTATTGGCAGGCGCGTCCACCGAAACGATGAACACGCCCGTGTTCTCCGGCCAGAGTGCGCCAAAATAGCGTCCGCCGTAATAATCTTTCCGTACAGTCTTTCCATTATCATACTGACTCGCCGAAGCGGCATCGTAGGTAACGGTGACAATAGCCGTACCCGCATTCTTGGCACGCAATATACACCACTCCGAACCGACAATGCCGTCTGATACCACCTCTACCACCGAATTATCCGGCGCACCGCTCATATTATACACGGCGAAGTGGTAGTCCGGCTGAAGGAAGTAGTTCTCCGTCTGGTTGGGGATAATCTGCCAGTCGCGTTCCGCCATCAGGTCATACTCCTGTCCAGCGGTCATCTTCAAATATCCTTTCTCGTTGATGTTGAGCAGGATATTGCAGTCGTTCAGACGGTCGTTATGACTCGGATTGTGGTCAATCCATTTGGGCTGGTGCGCCGCAAAATCCGCCTCTGTGAAGTTAATCACGGGACACTTGGCGGGGTCGGTGTTGTAGTAGAAATAGAGCAACTGCGTCAGTCCGCCCTCTTTCCATGCGCGCATATTGTACTGACATTCATTACCCAAACGCCACGTGTAGGTCTTTGTCGTTCCGTCGTTGCTGACCGATTCGGGTTCAATGAGCGTGAAAGGCGTATAGTGAATCGTACCCGATCCTTTGGCTCCGCCGGGTTTCTGCATCATCGCAATCTCCGCATCGGCGGGACAGGTGGAAGTGAACGAGCCTCCCATCGGCATGGCGGTAGTAATGTTGTCATTACTGGTAACTGTCCGTCCGTCGTTGGCAGCCACATAGCCTTCCGCCTGACGTGCCGCCGAAGGGACGAAGCGCAGGATGATGCTGCCGCCCTCATAGACCAGTATGGACGGATTGCCCGCGTTCTCGCCGATGGTGACGGGGAAGACAACACCCTCGCGGCTGTGCACCGCATAGTCCTCAATGGTGTAGTCCGTGCCATACACCCAGCCGCTGTTGGTCACACTCACGTTGGTCATCGTGAAGATGCTCATCTCCAGGTCCGCATCATGAACGGTGAACGTGAGCGTGCCGTTCAACTCCTCCGAAGAGTTGTAACCGTAAATCGTGTACGTGCCGTTAGCCAAATCGTTGAACTCGTACGTCCGCGAACTTAACGCATCCTCCGGGATGATGACATCAGATGCGTTATGCAGCGTCATGGTCCGGGTGACGGAGTTCATCGTTATCGCCACATGAGCCGCCTGCACGCTGTGCCACGCCCCGCAGAAGAACAGCAGGCACAAAAGAAATACAGAATGTCTGTTCATAATGATAATTATTGATTATTGTGTAATTTGTTTGATCACTTGGTTTCCTGTCTGTATAATGCTGACTTGCCCTGGCTGCGGACGATTGCCCGTCTTCTGCCCCATTACGGAATACACCGTTCGTTCCGTGTCAGCCGTCACATCCTCCGTGCCTGTAGGCGTAGAGGTGGTGGTTACCTGTAGGGACACGCGTTCGCTGGTGTTGTCCGACGAGTCCCATGTATCCACCTCAATGGTATAGGTGGTGGCGGGACTCAGACCCGTGACGGTACAGGTTGTATATTTGGTGCGCGTGTAACGCTTGCCGTCCACATACACACCGTACCTGCCTACCGCCACGTTGTCCGTACCCGCATCCCAAGTGAGGCGGATTTTGTACATATCCGCCTCCGCTTTCAGGTTGGTCGGAGGCATAGGAGGCGTGAGGTCCTTAGTGCGGGCGATGACATACCCCCAGTCGGAACTCTCCTTGTAGGCGGAAACAGCCTGAACGAAGAACTTGTACGACGTGTAGCATTTCAGACCCGTGAAGACGAACGAGGTCGTTTCCGTGGAATCAACCAGCACGGAATCGACATACAGGCGGTAATAGGCGGCATCATGCACTTTCGACCAACTGACCTTCACGCTGTTTTCGTCTATCGGCTCCGCCTGAAGCCCTGCCGGACGGGCTATCTCGTCCACGTGCTCCAGTATCTCCATACCGCCGAGGCAGAAATACGCGGCGGTGTTCATACCCAGTCCCTGCGACGAGTCGCTGCTCTCCATTGTGAAGAAGATGCCGTTCACCTGTCCCAATGAGGTCAAGTCCACCCATTGCCAGTCTCTGGATATGTCCAGTTTGTTGTCGTGGAATGACGCAAGGGTGACGGTAACGGGCATACCCGCCTCACCTTCCTCCTCATCAATGCCGTGGATAATAAGGCGGAACGCCGCGCCGTTGTCGGCGAAAGAGTGCGCGAAACCGTCGGAATGCTGTATGCCGTAGTACGCCCACGGGTGGTTGCACACCCATATTCCTACAGGACGATGTGTCTCTCCGTCAGGGAAATCAATCTGAAGACTGCGCACCGCCTCGTCCTCGTAGTTATACCCCCAGTAGCCGACCAGATACGGCGCGCCTTTCTTCACGTTGCCGTTCTCATCCAGTCCGCCGCCTGCCATACAGCCCCACTGATGTTCCGGCCAGAAAGCCGACGAGCCGCTGTAGCCCCAGTCGGTGTCGTCACCGTTGGTGCAAATCGTGAAACCGTCCCAGTAGGTCATATCCACCACGCTCGGGTTGCCGCCGTAGATGAAATGCTTCATGTGTGCGAAGGAGAAATACTCGCCGAAGTCAATGGCAGGAAAAGCGTCATTGTACGTCTCCACCCATTTTCCGTCCTCATCCAGCGGGTAGTCGTCCATATACGCGCTCAAATCGAGGCGGATGGTTTCCGTGGCGTGAAGCATCATGGCACCCGCCATAGCCATTCCGATAAAAAAACAAATACGTTTTGTCATACCGATATTGTTTGCTAAAAATTATACTTCGTCATCAACTGCACGCGGTGGTTGGTGACCCAATGCAAGCCGCTGTCCGCAAGCCCGTTGACGGCATTCAATCCGCCCCTTCCGTACTGCACGGAGGTGATTTCGTACTCGCAGCCGAGCTGGAACTTGCCGACCGTATAGAGCAGGGTGGGTGAGAGCCGACACATACGGTTCATATTGTTCGCACGCGGATAATAGAACATGTCCGCCTTGCCGTCGCCGTCCGCGTCCAGCAACGCTTCTTTGGTTCCGAAATTGCGGATATAGCCGCCGAAGAGGATGCCTTGCAGTTTCTGCGGATGCTTGTCCTCCTGCTTGCCGACTTTTCCGCCATAGACGATGCTTATCCACGAGGAGGAATTGCGCGTCGGCGTGTATTCCCACGAGCCGTCCGCGTTAATCCGCTTCACCCCGTAACCGCCGTTGAGGTTCATGTGTTCGCCCGCCTCGGCAAATATGGTTTTCGCCTTAATAGAGAATTCGCCCTGCTTGTACTGGAGGTACAAAAACGGCGAGCAGGTTGTGATGCGGTCTTTGACCGAGACCTTGACCTCATTACCGCCGACATCCATGACACTGCCGATATGGCGCGGCTTGATACTCAGTATATCCATACCGGCACGCAGCAGCCATCCATTTTCGTGGAAATTAAGCCCGATATACGCTTCCGGTGTCTTGCTGTAGGCGATATACTCCGCCGACTGTCCGTCGGGACCGATGGATGTATATTGCATCTGCCAGATGGCGGCTCCTGTAAGAGTGACGTATCTGCCCAGACGCGCATCCATTTTCACCTGCGGCGTGCGGCTGAACGGACCGAATGGTGCGCCGCTGTTGAGGGCGATGGCATCACAGAGGTCAGCCGCCATAGGGTGCCACGCCTGCCCCATGAGCAGATCCACGCGGGCATAATCCATGCCCATCCGCAGACTGTCCCAAGCAAGCGTCATATACGCCTGACGAAGACGTAACTGCGCCGTGCCGGTCAGTTTGTGCGTCTGCGACCCAACATTGTTCAACCCCGCATAGAAATCCGCCTCAATCTTCCCGCCGAACTCCGTACCGCGCCATTTGTAATCCACGATATTCAAGCCAACGCGGGTAGTGAGTGACAAGAATCGGAAACTGCTCTGCGCATTCAGATCTTCGCGCAGTGAAGCATCGTCCGTCTTGTTCCAGTTCTCATCTTTCGGCATGTAAAAATACATGTCACCCGTTCCGGCTATACACTCACGGCTGTCAAATGTGAGGTAGTTGCGGATAAATCCGTAGGGTTTGAAGTGCTGCTTGAGGTGCGATTTGACNNCCACACCCGACACAGCCGCCTCCGCTTCCGTCTGATTCCATTTCTCGTCCCTCGGCTGGTAATTGTACATATCCCCCGTGCCGGACATGCTCTCACGGCTGTCGTAGGCGAAATAGTTGCGGACAAAGCCATAGACCTTGTAATGCTGCTGCAAATGGGACTTGACAGTTTCTTTCTTCGCCTCACTTGTCGCGGAGGCTTCCTGCGCCGCCACCGATGCAGCCAGTGCCAGCGCGCAAAATGTGTATATAAAATGTTTCATAGTTGTTTGCAAAACAAGGGGGGCGGAAAACCTAACCCATTCCGCCCCCGGATAACGCATTTATTCACATGGCAGAAATAACAATTGCGTTATACTATTTGAACGGGAAAAGTATGATAACCGCATACGCCAGCGCGATACCTACCAGACCGATAATCAAACCGACCTTTGCCATATCGTTGGTCTTGATAAGACCGGTGGAACAGGCAATGGCATTGGGTGGGGTGGAGATAGGCAGGAGCATGGCAAACGAAGTGGAAGCCGCCACACAAACCAACAGCGTTGTCACACCGCCGAAAGCGTCCAACTGCTCACTCATGGCAGTACCCACAACTGCCAGAATAGGCACCAGCAAGTTAGCCGCCGACGAGTTGGCGATGAAGTT
>DBVX01000097.1:0-369 GCA_002308815.1 Bacteroidales bacterium UBA1253 | reverse complement strand
TCCACAGCACGTGCCAGTCAATCTTCTCGAAATCTTCGCGCTTGAAGATACCCACCAGTGCAAAGACCGCAAAGGGAATCAAGGCGACCACGTTGGAATTGAGGTGGGTCAGCTCACCCGTCATCCACAGCAGGATCGTGGCGATGAAGGTCACGGTAACAACCCAGAACTCCCAACCTATCTTGTGATGCTCGTCCGGCTGGATGACAATCTTGATATCCTTCGCCTTGAAAGGGAAGAGGAACATCAGGAGCCACCACGCGAACAGAATCATAATAACCACCACGGGCACCATCCGTATCATCCATGCGCCGAAGCCCACATTGATGTCCATAGCTGACAACTGACCGATGGCGATAGCGTTAGGAG
>DBVX01000043.1:10816-25023 GCA_002308815.1 Bacteroidales bacterium UBA1253 | reverse complement strand
AGAGATGGCAAATCATAAATCATCTTTGAAGCGCATCCGCCAGACGGCGACCCGCAAAGCACACAACCACTATTACGCCAAGACGGCGCGCAACGCGGTGCGCGACTTGCGCGCTATGACAGAGAAAGCAGCCGCCACGGAGATGCTGCCGAAAGTAAGTTCGATGCTGGACAAATTGGCAAAACGCAATATCATCCACCGCAACAAGGCCGCCAACCTGAAATCGGGTCTTGCTGTCCTCATCAATAAGATGGCATAACATTAAGGAGACGTGCCGAAAAGGACATCAGACTGTCAGAGTGACTCTGACAGTCTGATTTTTTCGTGCAGTTGCAAAAAAATGACTGCATTTTCACATATAATATTGCACCATTGAGATGTTTCCGTTACTTTTGTGCGCCTTTTTGTCCTTTTGTACGGGGAAGGCGACGGAATGCACAATCATAAGCAGACAGACACACACAGCAGAAAGAAAATGGGATTTCACAAGCAGGATGCAGGATGTAGCGCAAGCGCGGCATTGAGGTGTGTCGGTTTGGCACTGGTTTTGCTAATACCGGGTGTCAGGGCTTACTCTGACATATCAGAACGGCTGTACCATATGGAGTTCGGGGCGGAAGGCGGTTGCGGATACTATGCCGGCGATGCGGAGCAGTATATCTTTCAGGATCTCCGTGAGACCTACGGCGCAGCGATCCGTTATTCGATAGACCGCCGCTGGTCTGTCCGGCTGAAAGGGATGGCGCAACGCATAACGGGATACAATCCCAACACGGCAGGCAGGGCAGACAAACGTATGGGTATGTGGAGCAACCAACTGGTGAACATTGATGTTGTAGGCGAGTTCAATTTCCTTCCCTACGGGCGTATCAAGTACGACCGGCGCATCAGCCCCGTCACTCCGTATATCGCCACGGGAATGGGAGTGGGACTGCACAACAAATGGAGCAAGGTGGGCGTGTATGTTCCTTTCATACTGGGACTGAAATGGCAGCCACTGCCCCAGTTGGCGGTTCACGTGGCGTGGCAGCACAACGTTTATTTCGCTGACAATCTGGAGACCGTTGCGGAATACGACAACCGCTACAATATGAACGGAAGCAACATACTCAACTGCGATGTGACAGGTCAGTTGGTGGCAGGTATCGCGTTCATGTTCCTGCAGGACAAACTGGTATGCAGGACGTGCAAATAGGAGAACCGGAAATAATACGGAGAATACAATTATCAGAAATGACTGTGACAAATATGTATAAAGAGAAAATATACCTTGAACGTATACCCCGCCATGTGGCAATCATTATGGACGGCAACGGACGATGGGCGAAGAGACACGGTCTGGCACGCATGTTCGGTCACCGTCAGGGGGTGGAGACCGTCCACCGCATCACCGAAGCAGCGGCGGAACTGGGGATTCGTTACATGACCCTTTACGCGTTTTCAACGGAGAACTGGAACCGACCGCAACAGGAGGTGGACGCTCTGATGGAGCTGCTCGTAGACACGATAGCCAAAGAGACGGACACGCTGATGAAGAACAACGTACGCCTGCTGACCATAGGCGACCTCAACCGCCTTCCGCAGAGGGCGCAAGAAAAGTTCCGCCATTGTATGGAACAGACGGCGGGCAATACCGGTCTGAAGCTGGTGATTGCATTAAGTTATTCCTCGCGCTGGGAGATAGTCCGTACGGTGCGAAAATTGGCTGAGGAGGTGCGAACGGGTACTCTCCGCGTGGAAGACATTGATGAAACGACTGTTTCAGAATATCTTACAACAAGCAACATCCCCGACCCCGACCTGCTTATCCGGACAAGCGGAGAGCAACGGATAAGCAATTTCCTGCTGTGGCAGGCCGCCTATTCCGAACTGTACTTCACCCCATGCCTCTGGCCGGACTTTACAGTGGATGAATTTTACAAGGCACTGATTGACTATCAAGGGCGGGAGCGCCGTTTCGGGAAAACATCGGAGCAAGTGAACAAAAAAGAAGAGGATTAAGCACAATCAAAACCGTGAGAAGGAATTTCAGACATACATGCCTGCTAATCGGATTGCTGCTTCCCGTCTTCTGGATGCCGACATATGCTGCCAACGAAGCCGCAGCGGGAACCGACACGATTGCCGGAACAGACACATTGAAGAGCGCATTACCGAAGATTGAGTACTCGTCGCACCGGCGGACGTATGAGATTGCCGATATAGCCGTGACGGGTGCGGACAGTTACGAGGATTATGTGATCATCGGTTTCAGCGGACTTGCCATAGGCGACAAGGTGGAGATACCAGGCAGTCAGATTACCAAAGCCGTACGCCGTTTCTGGAAGCAGGGGCTGTTCTCTGACGTGCGCATCGTGGCAACGAAGATGACGGACACACAGGTATGGCTGGAGATACAGCTCACCCAGCGTCCGCGAGTCAGCGAACTGGAGTACAAGGGGATGAAAAAGAGTGAACGGGAAGATGTGGAGGTGAAAATCGGCATCGCACGCGGCAACCAGATGACCCCTAATCTGGCGGACAGAGCCAAGACTGTAATCAAAAAGTTTTATGAGGAAAAGGGTTTCCACAACGCTGATGTGCGCATCGTGGAAACAGCTGACCGCGAGCATCCCGGTTATGTGAAGGTACTCATTGACGTGGACAAGGGCGTAAAGACAAAGGTGGCACACATCTACATCACCGGCAACAAGGCTCTGACCCACAACCAGATCAACCGCGCGATGAAGAAGACNNAATGATAACAATATCATCAACCTCTTCCGCACCAAGAAGTTCGTGGAAAAAGAGTATGAGAACGACAAGAAAGCTGTGATAGAGAAATACAACGAACTGGGCTACCGCGATGCCTACATAGTGAGCGACAGCGTGCGGCCCAATCCGGAAGACCCGACCCGAGTGGATGTATATATGGACATTTACGAGGGCGGGAAGTATCATTTCCGTGATGTGAGCTGGGTAGGCAACACCATCTATCCGTATGACTATCTGAATCGTGTGCTGTCCATAAAGAAGGGAGATGTCTATAATCTCAAGCACCTGAACAAGCGTCTGACCGAGGATGACGATGCCGTGAGCAAACTCTATACGGATCAGGGCTACCTGTTCTTCAACGTGGATCCCGTAGAGGTGAAAATCGAGGGCGATTCGATTGATTTTGAGATGCGCGTCTATGAGGGCAAGCCCGCCACCATCAACGAAATCAACATCGTGGGCAACACGCGCGTATACGAGCACGTTGTACGTCGCGAACTCTATACAAAACCCGGTCAGCTGTACTCGCAGTCGGACATCATGCGCTCTCTGCGCGAACTGGCGCAGATGGGGCATTTCGATCAGGAGAAACTGGTGCCTGATATCCAACCCAACCCGGAAGACGGTACGGTAGATATTACCTACAACCTGCAGACCAAGTCTTCCGACCAGATTGAGTTCTCGCTCGGCTGGGGTGCCACAGGTCTGGTGGGAAGCGTAGGACTGAAATTCACCAACTTCGCCATTCAGAACCTGTTCAACAAGAAGTCCTACCGCATCGTTCCGCAGGGCGAGGGGCAGACCTTCTCCATCAACGCCCGCACCAACGGTATCTACTACAACTCCGTAAGCCTCAGTTTTATGGAGCCGTGGCTTGGAGGAAAGCGTCCCAACTCACTCAGTTTTAGCGCGTACTTTGCATCGCAGACGGGTTATTCAGACCGCTACTACAAGTCCTATCAGGATCTCTACAACACCTACTACTCGTCCTACTACTACACCGGCAACTCCAACTACTACCAGCAACTGCAGGAATCGGAGGCTGACCCGAACAAGTACCTCCGCGTGGTGGGTGTCAGCCTCGGATACGGCAAGCGTCTGTCATGGCCCGACGACTATTTCTCGTTCTACACCGAACTGGGCTACCAGCTGTACATTATGAAGAACTGGCCATACCTGCTCGTCAGCAACGGCAACTGCCACAATCTGGCGTTGAACCTCCAATTATCGCGCTCGAGCATAGACAACCCCATCTACACACGTCGCGGATCACAATTCACATTGGGAGTGAAGTTCACACCACCCTATTCGCTGATAAAGGGAACAACCGACGCGCAGTTCGCCGCCATGTCATTGAGCGAAAGATACAAACTGATAGAGTATTACAAACTGCGTTTCTCAGGCAAGGTGTTCACTCCGCTGACCCCTGACAGCAAACTGGTGCTGATGGCGCGCGCCGATTTCGGCTACCTCGGTCAGTACAACGACTACACCAAATCGCCGTTCGAGACCTATTATATGGGCGGTGACGGCACAACGGGGTATTCGAGTTACTCCACCGAGTACGTGTCCATGCGCGGATACTCGTCGGGCTCGCTGACACCCTACGATGTCACGACAGGGCGCAATATGGGCTACGTCTATGACAAGTTCACAATGGAGCTGCGCTATCCCATCCTCCTGGAGCAGAGTGCCACAATCTGGGCATTGGGATTTGTGGAGGCGGGTAACTGCTTCTCCTCCATACGTGAATACAATCCTTTCAACCTCAAACGCTCAGCGGGTGTGGGCGTGCGCATCTTCCTGCCTATGTTCGGTCTGCTGGGTGTGGACTGGGGCTGGGGCTTCGACAAGATCAACGGCAGCGACTCCTACGGCAAGTCACAGTTCCACTTCGTGCTGGGACAGGAACTGTAATTTTAGTTGAAAGTTGAAAGAAGCGTTGAAGTGGAAAGTGGAAAGTGAAGAGTAAAAAGAAGATCAGATAATTATAAAATAATATGATGAAGAGAGTTTTGTTTATTCTGCTATCAATGATGGCGTTGTCAATGTCTATGCAGGCGAAGGATTTCAGTGTGGCGTATGTGGATCTGCAGTACATACTGAAGAATCTGCCCTCGTATGAGTCCGCCAACGAGCAACTGACACTGATAGCTAGACGCTGGCAGAAAGAGGTGACAGACACCGAGCAGGAGGCGCAGGTACTCGCAGCCAACTACCGGACGGAGCAGATTTTCCTGTCGGAGGCGATGCGCAAGCAGCGAGAGCAGGAGATTCTGGACAAGGAGAAGCAGGCGCAGGAACTGAAGCGCAAGTATTTTGGCGAGGAAGGGGAACTGAACAAGAAGCGCGAGGCACTGCTCAAACCCATTCAGGACGAGATATATACCGCCATTCAGGAGATAGCGATGCAGAAAGGCTATCAGGTGGTCAAAGACCGATCGTCCGAGCCTTCACTCATCTATATGTCCAACAAACTGGATATTTCCGATCAGGTGCTCAACAAACTGGGTGCGAAATAAGGATTTGTACAGAAAAAACAATAACGATATACGACTATGAAAAAACTGATTTTGATGCTCGCATTGGCACTTCCCGTAGTGGCTAATGCACAGAAGTTCGGCTACGTGAACACGCAGGAACTGTTCGCCCTTATGCCGGAGGTGAAAACGGCGCAGGCGCGCATTGACAGCCTGAGCAGCCAGTACGAAACGATGTTCGCCAACATGCAGGAGGAATACAAGAAGAAAGCGGCTGATTATGAAAAGAACAGCGCAACGATGACAGAGGCGATGAAACAGATTCAGGAGGAGGAACTATACGGTATGCAGCAACGAATCCAGACCGCCTATCAGACTGCCCAGCAGGATCTGCAGACCAAGCAGCAGGAGTTTCTTGTTCCCATCCGCGATAAAATGATGAAAGCCATCAAGAGCGTGGGCGAGAAGAACGGCTATACGTACATCTTTGACTCGCAAGCGATGGTCTATACCGCCCCGTCGGCGGACAACCTGCTGGAACCCGTCAAGAAGGAACTGGGAATCAAATAAGATGGCGGACGGTTATCTTGAGAGTCATTATGCCGAGTACGAGAAGCGGAAGGCGGAGTGGATGAAGAAAACAAAACGCCTCACGCCTCGTGCCAACCGTCCTGAAGACGAGGCATTGTAAACTCTGAACTCCCCAACTTTTTTCAACTTTCAACTATAAACTCTAAACTAACATAACTATGGTGGAAAAACTTCAACAAACCCTTCGTGACAGCGCGGCTGCGCGTTGGACTGTTCTTGTTCTGGTGGCATCGATGATGTTCTTTGCCTATATGTTTGTGGATATGCTCTCCCCGCTGGCTTCACTGCTGGAGAAGACGCACAGTTGGGACCAGGGCGACTTCGGCACGTATGCGGCGGGCGAGTACCTGCTTAACGTGTTCGGTTTCCTTATCATTGCGGGTATCATCCTCGACAAGATGGGTGTCCGTTTCACCGGCGTGCTGTCAGCCTCACTGATGGTTATCGGAGCGGGCATCAAACTCTTCGCACTCTACTGGCCGGAGGCCAATACGGTGGGATGGCTGAACTCGTGGTGGACGGATATGCCCGGCAGCGCGAAAGTGGCTATGTTCGGCTTTATGATTTTCGGTATGGGCTGCGAAATGGCGGGTACTACAGTCAGCAAGATTCTCGCCAAATGGTTCAAAGGCAAGGAGATGGCTCTGGCGATGGGTTTGGAGATGGCTATCGCCCGCGTAGGCGTGTTTGCCGCTATGTGGCTGGCTCCCAAGTTCTCCTCATGGTATGCCGCAGACGGTATGGATTCGGTAGTTGCTCCTGTGCTGTTCGCCTCCTGCCTGCTGGTAGTCGGATTGCTCAATTTCACCGTCTTCACATTGATGGACAGCAAGTTTGACAAGCAACTGGTTGCTATCGGCGAAAAATCTGAAGGAAGTTCGGAGGACGAGTTCCGTATCTCGGATCTGGGGCAAATCTTCAAGTCAAAGATGTTCTGGATTGTGGCTCTGCTGTGCGTGCTCTATTATTCCGCCATCTTCCCGTTCCAGCGTTTCGCTCCCAATTTTCTTGAAGAGACATTGAATATCAGCAACGCGGAGGCCGCCGGTCTGTTCAAGTGGTTCCCCATTCTGGCTATGCTGCTGACTCCTGTGCTTGGCGCATTCATTGACAACAGGGGCAAAGGCGCGACGATGATGATGCTGGGTGCCATTATAATGATTGTCTGCCATTTGACATTTGCATTTGTTCTTCCCGCCTACCCGAGCAAGACGCTGGCTCTGATTACCATCCTTGTTTTGGGCGTAAGTTTCTCGCTTGTACCCGCATCCATGTGGCCCAGCGTACCCAAGATTATTGACGAGAAAGTACTGGGTTCGGCTTACTGTCTGATTTTCTGGGTACAGAACATCGGTCTATGCCTTGTTCCGATGCTGATTGGCAACCTGCGCGTATCAACAGGTGGGTATTTCGTGCCGATGCTGGTGTTCTCGTCATTCGGCATTCTGGCGTTCATCCTCTCGTTTATGCTGAAGGCGGAAGACAAGCGCAAAGGCTACGGTCTGGAACTGCCGAACATCAAAAAAGACGGTGAATAACCGATGGATTGGAGTTATCTTATTCAGGGGAAAGACTCTATTGACGTGACAACGGACAGCCGCAAGGTAACTCGCGGCTGTGTGTTTGTTGCATTACGTGGCGAGCATTTTGACGGCAACGACTATGTGGAGCAGGCGCGTCAGGACGGAGCGGAATACATCATACAAGGCGACAACGCTCTTGCCGAACTGCAAGATCTGGCACGCTCATGGCGGCGCAAATTAGCACTACCAGTAATTGGCGTCACCGGCACTAATGGCAAGACGACCACCAAGGAACTCACCGCCACCGTTCTTTCCACGCGGTACAATATTCACTACACACAGGGCAACTACAACAACTCATTAGGCGTGCCATTGACGCTGCTGCAACTAAACAAGGAACACGAGTTGGCAATCGTGGAAATGGGCGCGTCCCATCCGGACGACATCAACGAACTGGTTTCGGTAGCCGAACCTGACTACGGTCTGATAACCAATGTCGGTTACGCCCATTTGCAAGGCTTTGGCTCTTTCGAAGGCGTGATGCGGACGAAAGGCGAGTTGTACGACTACCTCGTTTCGCACAACGGGAACGTTTTCCGCAACGCGGACAACGCTTATCTGGAACAGATGTGGAAGACGGCATCGGACGGCAGAACCTGGAACGGGCGCGAATACCTGTATCACCGTATGCCCATGCCGGATGGAACCCATCTGGCGGGCGATTACAATGCGGAGAACATCGCCGCCGCATTGTGCATCGGCGAGTGTTTCGGAATCAGCCGTGAGGAAGGTCTGAAAGCCATACGCGGCTATGTGCCTTCCAACAACCGCTCGCAGGTGGTGCAGACCGCCCACAACCGGTTGATTGTGGATGCTTACAACGCCAACTACACATCCATGCAGGCAGCTATGAACTGTTTTGACGGCAACGCGTACATATTAGGCGCGATGCGGGAGTTGGGCGACTTCTCCCATACCGCCCACCAGAACATCGTCAATATGCTGCTTGAGCGCAAGGCGGAACAGGTGTGGCTGGTGGGTGACGAGTGGAAAGAAACGACAACGCCCTATCCCGTTTTTTCATCTGCCGAGAATCTGAAAGACAGTATCCTGCAAGGCGGAATCCGTATGGATGGGCTTCAGATACTGATAAAAGGGTCACGCTCCAACCGGCTGGAACAGTTGGTTGAAGTGCTGTGATAATGTACAATTGATAATTGAAAATTGATAGTTATGGCTGAAAACGAAGGGAAAAAAGCTCGGAACGATAATAAACGTGCTGCTGTATATATCGTTATCGGTGTATTGCTGACAGGACTTGTCGCTCTCTGCATTATTTTTGCGCTACAGAGCCGTCAGATGAAGGAGATGGTGGAGATATTGGAACTGGAGAAGGAGGAACTGACCGACGAGTACGAGGATCTGTCCATCCAGTTTGACGGCTACCAGCAGATGGACGTTCACAACGACTCGCTGCAGGAGCAGTTGGCAGTGGAGCAGCAGCGCGTGCGCGACCTATTGGAGGAGTTGCGCATCACCAAGGCGACCAACGCCCGCCGTATAGCCGAACTGAAGAAGGAACTCGCCACCGTCCGCAAGGTGATGGTGGAGTACGTCCGCCAGATTGACTCGCTGAACCAGACCAACGAGCGGCTGACCAAGGAGAACCTCCATTACCGCCGCGAGAACAAGCAGATAACGGAACAGAACACACGGCTGGAGGAGGCGAACACGGCACTCAGCGAGACCGTTTCCCGCGCGGCACGGTTGGAAGTCACGGCTTTCCAAGCCACTTTCCTCAACGAGCGCGACAAGAAAACCAAACAGTTCTCACGCATACACAAGTTCCAGTTCGACTATACGATAGGCAAGAATACCACCTGCGAACCGGGTATGAAAATGGTCTATGTGCGCCTGACTCGTCCCGATGGCGAACTAATGACGAAAGCCTCCTCACCCGTTTTCACCTTTGAGAACGGCGAGTTGCAGTCATCGCTGGCGCAGGAGATTGAGTACACCGGCGAGGAGACACGCGGCACACTCTACTGGACTATGGAGGAGATACTGCATCCGGGCGACTACAGCGTGAATTTCTTTGCGGACGGACAGCATATCGGGACGTTCGGTTTCAGCGTGAAGAAATAAAAAAGCAAAAGTTTCCATAAAAACAAAAAAATTATCACAAATCGTTGCATAAACAAAATATACCATTTATTTTTGCGCGGTTTTTGTCATTCAATAATGACAAAATGACAAACAAAACAACCTAACCAAACAAGACAAATGGAAAGTCGAAATTTTGAATCAAGAAACGAACCCGAGATTGTTTACTCCCGTTCGGTCAAGGCCGGCAAGCGCATCTATTACCTTGATGTAAAGAAAGCGCGCAATGAAGACCTTTATCTCTGTTTGACAGAGAGCAAACGCTGTCAGGGTTCGGAAGAAGGACCTCCACAGTTTGAGAAGCACAAACTCTTCCTCTACAAGGAGGATTTCTCCCACTTTATGGAGGGTCTGAATGACGTGATCGGTTATATCCGCAACGAGGTCGGCGAGATAGAGGATCGTGAGGAATGGACACCGCGCGATTCAGAGAGCCAGCCGGACAAGGAAACTGAAGCGGAAGAGGAATCCCAGAACGAAGACAAACCCAAACGCGGACTGTTCGGATTTATGAAACTGTAAGATACAGCCTATGAGAGGAATTCAGACTCTATGGCATCAATGATTCGTGATGCAACCTCCTGTTTCGAGAGAAGCGGGAGGTTTTCTTTTGCCCCTGCGGTGATGAGCGTAACCTTGTTGGTGTCGCAGCCGAAGCCTGCTCCCGCATCGCGGAGTGAATTGAGAACAATCATATCAAGGTTCTTGCTTCGCAGTTTCTTGAGCGCATTCTGTTCGGCATTCTCCGTTTCAAGAGCGAATCCGATGAGACGTTGGTGCGGCTTTTTGGATTTCCCCAATGCAGCGGCAATGTCGGTCGTGACGGTCATCGGGAGCAAATACTGCGTCTGACCGGGCTGTTTCTTGATTTTCTCCGCTGCTGCATATTCGGGTGTGAAGTCCGCCACCGCTGCGGATAGAATGGCGATATCCGCGCTCTCCCAACTTTCCGAAGCACCACGGTACATCTGTTCCGCAGACTCTACCGGCAGGACTTCCAATTCGTTTTGACGAACAGATGCAAATGGGATGAACTGCGTGATATGCTGTTCGGTTGGTCCTGCAACAAGTGTCACGTCCGCCCCTCTGCGCAGGCACTCCCGCGCGATGGCATACCCCATCTTGCCGGACGAGTAGTTGCTGACGAACCGCACGGGGTCAATGGGTTCGCGAGTCGGTCCGGCAGTTATAAGCACCTTTTTGCCGACAAGCGTCTGCGGCGTGAGAGTCGTCCGGCAGGCTTCGCACAGCGCGTCAATCTCCTGCATCCTGCCCTTCCCTTCCGTTCCGCAGGCGAGAAAACCGTCCGCACAATCCAGCAGGAACACACCTTGCGAAACCAGTGTGCGGAAAGCGGCTTGTATGGCGGGGGCGGCGTACATCCTGTCGTTCATCGCGGGTGCCACGACCACTGGCTTGCACGCCACACAGGCGACGAAGGTGGTGGTGAGCGCATCGTCCGCTATGCCGCCCGCCATCTTGCCTAATACATTGGCTGTCGCTGGCGCGATGAGCATCAGATCCGCCCATTCGGGAAGGGATATATGTTCGGTGGAATGCTCATTGACAGCGGTGAACACTTCGGAATACACAGGGTGTCCGCTCAATGTCCGCAGAGTCGTCTCCGTAACGAATTGCAGGGCGTTGCGTGTGGCGGTGACACGCACCTCCGCGCCCTCCTTGACAAGAAGACGGATGAGTTCGGGTATCTTGTATGCGGCAATCCCGCCGGATATACCCACCACTATGTGTTTGCCTTTCAGCACAACGGGAAACCTGTTTGCGCGCTACGCTTTCAGCATATCGTCCTTTGAGCCGGTACTGTATTCGAGTTGGTCTTCAATGAACTCCTGAGTGGCGATGAGCGTGGGTTTGGGCATCTGCTCGTAACTGCGGGAGATCTCAATCTGCTCGCGGTTCTCGAACGTCTCCTCAATCGCCTCCTGCGGCATGGAGAAGTCCTGCAACTTGGCATCCAGTTCGCGCTTGAGCGATGTGGCAATCTGGTTCGACCGTTTGGCGATGATGGCGACGGTCTCATAGACGTTGCCCACTTTCTCGGTGAGTTGCGACATATCACGCGTGATGGTGGTCACGGGTGCTTTGGTCTGTTTGTAGTCAATCATGATTATAGTTGGTTATTAGGTTTCTTAATCAAATATCTGTCAGTTTCTTTTCATTCTCTTTTTTATCTCGTTCCCCCATCTTTCCGCCTGCTGTCTGTATTTGGAGTCAGGGTATTCGGTGACGAAACTGTAGTACTCGTCCTCCGCGTCCTGCGCGCGCTCCTGCAGTTTGTTTGACACGGAGTGTACCATCTGCTGGTACTTGCTGGCAAAGATGAGCCACGACAGTTCCTCCATATAGGCGTTGGACGGATAGTCCTTGAGGGCGTTCCGTGCGGTAATCTCGCAACTGAGGTAGTTGTTGCCCAAGTACATACCAAGTTTGTAGTACAGCTGTGCGTTGAGCAGTTCCTTGTATGCAAGGCGGTCGTACAGTTCGTTCTGCTCCTTGAGAGCCTGCTGCACGTAAGAGTTGTCGGGGTACGCCTCCATAAAGATGTCGAACGCCTCGATGGCGCGGTTGGTGAAGTCCTGGTCAAGCCTCGGATCGGGTGCGTCAAGGTAGTAGCAGTGTCCCGTCTGGAACGCCGCCTCGGCGGCATACCTGCCTTTGGGATAGTTGCGGATGTAAGCCTGGTAGTAGTCGGCGGCGGAAGAGTAGTCCTTCTGCCCCATGTAACTACGCGCCAGATAGATGATCACGTCCTGCGAGCGTTCCGTTCCCTTGTAGTAGGCAGCCACATCGTCAAGCAGGGTCTGCGCCTTGACATACTCCTTTGCGCTGAAGTACTGCAGAGCCATATCGTACTTGTAGTCCACGTCCTTTGACTTGAGCACTTTCTGGTATTCGCCGCATGATGAGAGTGCGAGCAGAACGAACAGCAGTATGTAGTGATAACGTTTCATTTAGTGAGTGTCCAGTTGCGGGATGTGCGTATGGCGAGACTGTCCTGCTGTGCCACGATGAGGTAGCAATCCGCGTCGGGTATGTTGTCAATGAGTTGCAGCGCGGCTGAATCGCCCAATACCATACAGGCGGTGGCGAGTGCGTCGGCACGCATACAGGACGAGGCGGTGACGGTGGCGGAAAGCAGCGAGTGGCGGACGGGCCAGCCCGTGCGCGGGTCGATGGTGTGGCTGCGCTTCTCCGTACCCTCGTAGTAGAAGTTGCGGTAGTTGCCCGAGGTGGCAAGGCAGAGACTGGAGGTCTGTATCCTGTCCTGCAGTTCCTGCCGCTGTCCGGATGTGTCGTCCACGGGCTTGGTGATGCCGATGCTCCACGGCTTGCCCTGGCTGTTCGTTCCCTCGGCGACCACCTCCCCGCCTATCTCCACGAGCAGGTTCTCCACTCCCATCCGGCGCAGGCGGTCAGCCACCTTGTCACAGGCGAACCCTTTGGCGATGGCGCTCGCATCCAGTTGGATGTCCTGTATGTCTTTGACGATATGGTGGTCTGTAAGCCGCACGTTCCGCCAGCCGGTCAGCTGACGCAGCGAGTCTATCCGCTCCGGTGTCCTTTCCTGTTCATTATCGAAACCGAACCCCCACGCATTGACCAGTGGCGCGACCGTCATGTCGAAAGCTCCGCCGGACAGTTCCGACACCTCCTGCGCCTGCAGGAAGACCTTCTCGAAATCGCCGCTGGTCACCACATCCTCGTTGCGGTTGATGCGCGAGATGACGGACGCGGGGTTGAACATCGACAGCGCGCTGTCCACTTCGTTGAGGCATAGGATGATGGTGTCATGCAGGTCGCGGTCATACTCGTACCGGATATGATAGACCGTACCGAATACATGTCCCTCGTTGCGGAAGAACTGCTGCGGTCTGTCCTCAATATTCCAGACAAGCATACCCACCGACAACGCGATGAGCGCAAGAGCCGTTATCATCATCCGTCTGTTCATTCTCTGATACGTCAAGGCACGGGATATCAGAACCAGACACCCAGACCGATTGTACCGTTGACGGGCTGGTTATAGAGTTTGTCGTCACCCGCCTCCCATACGAAGGCATCCTGCTGCATGTGCGGATTGATGCAGCCTTCCGCGAAGAGCGTGAGCTGGCAGGCATCAAACTCCCAGGCTTTCTCCAGCCGCAGATCCAGATTGACCACGGCGAAACGGGAGTTCTGGTAGGTACCGTTTGCCCACGGCGACATGCCGATCTTGCCGCCTAACGTGATGTCATACGGGAACGTGTGATTGTACCCTATCTCAAGGTACGATGCGTAGGAAGCAAGGTCTTTATAGTCAAACTCCGTGGCGGAAACCATCGTGTTCCACTGGACATACAGCGGTATCTCCAGAAAATGCTCCAGACTGTATTGCAGCGTCACCTCCAACTGGTAGTTGGGGTCGAATTTCCGGGTGTTCTCCATCCAGCTGAAGAACTGGTAGTAGGTGGCTCCGAGGGATGCCCCGAAGAAGCCGAAGTTGGCGAACAGGTCCAGTTCGGGCACGAAATAAGTGTTCGGCGTGCCGTCGTACTCCTCCTCGCCGTCCTCATTGGTGAAGGTGTAGTACGGTTCGCCCTTTCTGAACTTCCAGTCAGATGCTCCGACCGATGCCCATGCGCCGACCGACAGGGAGGTGTTCTGCCCCTCGTAGCCGACGCTCACGGTCGGTTGC
>DBVX01000043.1:9430-10798 GCA_002308815.1 Bacteroidales bacterium UBA1253 | reverse complement strand
AGGCTCAAGCCGCCGTTGTACTGGCCGCGCCAGAGGTACGACGACACCAGTTCGGCACCCGCCTCATAACTGAACTCGATACCGCCATCGGCGGCTTCTTCCTGATTGGAGACTTGCGCGTCCGCGTTATTGCTCTGCGCATACAGCCCTGCGGTCATTGCGCACGCGAGGGCGAGTGAAAAGAATTGTTTACAAGCCATTTTTTGTTTCCCATGCCAGGCGCAGGGCGACCTCTAAGATTCGTGTATCAGCCAAAACAACGATGCCTCCGTCGGGACCGGGTTCGAGGTGGTAGCCGCTTTCCCCGTTGGCTGTGCCCCGGAAGAAATCCCTTACATCATCGGCTGTGATTCCGAGCTCGGCGGCAATCACAGCCGAACTTCCGTGCGGAAGACTGTCCTTGACCTCCCGCAAGCGATTGAATGTTGTCCGTGTCATATCGTAATTGACAATTAATTGTAATTGATACCATCGGCGGATGCCGAAACAAGCGCGCAAAGATACGCCGCTTTTCGCGATTATGCAAGCGAAAAAGAACCTTTCCGTTGTTTTTCTTCCCGCAGCTGCGTTGAACTGATGTCGAAATACGGCGCACCGGCAAGAAAAGTGAGTTCTCTGAACCCGTCTGCGGCGGGTCGGAAGTCCGTTTTCGCGCCTTCCGCGCTCTTCCTCGGATAAACGAGGACGGGGAAGTTGCGGGCTATCCATTCCCACTCCCGCCAGCGTTTGAAACACAGCAGGTTGTCCTCACCGATGAGCAGATGCCACTGGTGCTGCGGATATGCCTCTTGCAGGGCGCGGAGCGTCTGCGCCGTGTAACTGGGACGGGGAAGAGCGAACTCGAAATCGCTGACCACCAGCCGTTTGTCATTCAACTCCTCACTATGTTCGCTGGTCACACGCTCTATCGCCTGCCGCGCGGCGGCGAGCCGCTCCTGCTCGTTCTGCGCGAGCGTCTGCCCGTCCTTGAGGGGGTTGCCGGGCGTGACCATCAGCCACAGTTCGTCCAGCCGCGTGTGTGTCAGCGTCCAGAGTGCCATCCCCGTGTGTCCGAAGTGGATGGGGTTAAAGGTGCCGCCGTAGATACAGATGTTCATTGCCTGCGTTGTGTTTCGCTCAGTATGATGGCGGTGGCGATGCTCACATTCAGGCTCTCCACATGCTCGCGTGCGAAAGCGGGGATGGTGATTCGCCGCGTGAGCATGTCCCTGACCGCAGGCGTAATGCCGTTGCCCTCGTTGCCCATCACGATGACTAACTTCCGTGCGCTGTGCAGCGAGTCCGATGCATAGACATTCTCCCCGTCCAGCGTGGTGCCTGTCAGTTCGTATCCCTGCTGTCGCAGCGACCGGAGCATTGACGGCAGGG
>DBVX01000043.1:0-9394 GCA_002308815.1 Bacteroidales bacterium UBA1253 | reverse complement strand
GCGAGTGCTCCCATCGTAGCCTGCACAACCTTGGGCGCAAAACAGTCGGCAGTCTGCGGCGAACAGAGGACGGTGTTGAACCCCATCCAGTCGCACGTGCGGATGATGGTGCCGAGATTGCCCGGATCCTGCACGCCGTCAAGCGCAATCAGCCGATCAGGCAAAGGTATCTCAAGCCGTGAATGAGCAGGCCGACGGAATACGGCGAGACAATCAGCGGGCGTAACAAGAGATGACATCTGGTTGAACTGCCGTTCAGAGGCTTGCAGTACAACAGGAAAAAGCGATTGGAAATGGCTGTCGGGAAACGCGTACGAATCCGATTGTATGACAAGTGATTCCGGTCGAAAACGCGCAAGCAGTTCTGAAACGCACTTTTTGCCCTCGGCTAAAAAGCAGCCTGATTGATCGCGATATTTTTTCAACTTAAGGCTACTGACGTACTTTACCTGCGAGTTGGACAAATGTTGGACAGACATACTTTAAGATACAGAAACGACGGCAAAAGTAGATAAATTTTGCATAAAACGTCAAATTCAGTAGAAAAAATTTGGTCGTACCGGCATTCCTGTCTATCTTTGCGCGTTTTCTTTGCGGCATTAGCACATCGGTAGTGCATCAGCTTCCCAAGCTGAGGAGGAGGGTTCGACTCCCTTATGCCGCTCTTCGGAAACAGGAAGTTGTACCTAAATTCAGTTCAAAACATGATGTCAGACGGTCAGGAAGTTATTTTTCTGACCGCCTTTTGTAATCATACTGAGTGAGACAAATATCGGGCAAATAACAATCAAAAATCCACAAATATGAGAAAAAAATTATTCATCCTATTGACGGCAATGTGCTGCGTAGCGGGTGCTTGGGCAGACGACACCCGCACGATTGTTAAAGAGATTAGTTTCCCCAATTTCCATCCGGAGCAATATCTGATAACGGGAATGAAGATGGGCAATGATGTCCGCAAGGTGTTGGTGGAGCAACTTCAAGCGGAAGCGGGTGCTGCGTATTATGCTTTGGAGAGTGGAGTGAATCCGGCCTTGTATAAATATGACGGTTCGACTGATAGCTTCAAGAAAGTGAATGACGGCGATGTCTTGACTTGGGGACAGTATTATTGCGAGACGCAGGTACGCATTGACGGTCCTAACGGAAAGTTATACCGCTTTCCGGATATTCCCGGTGATTTGAAGATATCAATAAACGGAAAGGACCCATATCGTTATAGTTTTGACGGTTATTCCGGTTGGAATGGTTATTCTGATTTATACAAAGGAGTCTATGGCGGTTATATCAATGAGGAGGCATCGGTTCGTTGGTTCCAGAGTTTCATCTTTGTAGTGAAAGACCGCAAAGTGGTAAGTCCCGCTTTGTTTAACGGTTTTAACCCCGCCGCGTATATAGAGCCCGGAATGAAGATGGGTGATGAGGTTCGTGCCATATTGGGTGCGCAGTTCGTCCCAGCCGAAGGTGCTTCCTACTATGCACAAGTGAGCGGTTCGCTTCCTACCTTGCACCGCTGGAACAACAGCACATCTTCTTTCGAGCAACTTTATGACGGCGATGAGATAACGATAGGCACATATCGCTGCGGCACCCAAGTGCGAATAGACGGCGTACCGGGAATCACACAATGTTTCCCCGCCAAGGCAGAGGATTTAGAGGTACGGGTAAACCACGAAGTATGTGAGGTGTATGGCGGATACGTGGATGATAAGGCTTCCGTCCGCTGGATATACAGTCCGTACTTTGATGTGCGCAGCCGTAAATGCGGAGCGAACCTGACCTGGACGTATGACGGTTCCGAGAAACGGTTGGTCATTACGGGAACGGGAGCGATGTTCACATTCACCTACGACAACAGCATCAATACGTACCGAACGCCATGGTATGATATTGCGGGCATAGAGAAGGTCAAACTGCCCACCGAACTGACAGAGATAGGCAGAGGCGCTTTTTATCGGAAAGAAGAGTTGAAAGAGATAAACATCCCTAACGGCGTGACGGCAATCGGCAAAGGGGCATTCTATAGTTGTAGTGCTCTTGCGTCGATAACTATTCCCAACAGCGTGACGAGTATAGGCGACGAAGCTTTCAGTATGTGCGACAACTTGAAGAGTGTGGTTCTTCCCGACGCTATTGAGACAGTCGGTCCGTCCGTGTTCTCCAATTGCTACGCTTTGGCAAGCATTGAACTTCCCGCCTCGGTGAAGAGCCTCGGTGAAGACGCCTTTATGAGTTGCATAGGACTGAAGAGTATAACCAGTCTTGCCGTTACTCCTCCGACGTGCGGCGAGAATGCGTTCCAAAGCGTGGACAAGTCTATTCCCGTATATGTTCCGAAAGCGTCCTTGGAAGCCTACAAGAGTGCCGACGGATGGAAGGAATTCACGACGTTCTATGTGAAAGGCGAGCCTTGCGGCGACCACCTTGTGTGGGTGTTCGATGAAGAGACAGGTACTCTGTCCTTTGTTTTGACGGGTTCCGACAAAGGAACGATGACCGATTTTGCGAGTACATACGAAGTGCCGTGGTACAGCGTTCGGAGTAAGGTCAAGACAGTGGAGTTGCCCGAAGGTCTGACGAACATAGGCTCCAACGCGTTGGCATTCTGTACGGCGTTGAAGAGTGTTACCATCCCTTCGAGCGTGACCAAGATAGGCAGGAGTGCGTTCCGAGGTTCGGGTCTGAAGAGCATTGCTATTTCCAACAGCGTGAAGACCTGTCAGCCCTACGCCTTTGCCTCCTGTACTAACCTGACGAGCGTGACGATAGGGAGCGGAATAAAGACCATAGAGGAAAAGATGTTCGCCGAGTGTACGGCTCTGACGGAAATAACCCTCCCCGACGGCATTACCGCAGTCGGAGTCAATGCGTTCGAGGGCTGTACGGGTCTGACAAGCGTAACGCTTCCGTTCTCGCTCAAGACGATAGGCGACAATGCGTTCGAGGGCTGTACGGGTCTGACAAGCGTGACCCTTCCGTTCTCGCTCAAGACGATAGGCGACAATGCGTTCAACGGCTGTTCGGCACTAAAGACGATGAATATCCCCGGCAGCGTGACGAGCATAGGTGTGAGTGCATTCACCGATTGCACAAGCATGACATCCGTTACCATCCCTGCATCGGTAACAACAATAACCGAGTCGGCATTCTCCGGCTGCAGTGCCCTCGAGACACTGAGTCTTCACAGCGGCATTACCCAAATAGGCGCACAGGCATTCAAGAATTGTGCAGGTCTGACCAGTATCGTCCCCCAAGCAGTTACTCCTCCCGCCTGCGAAGAAGATGCGTTTGAGGGCGTGGACAAGACTATACCTGTGTATGTGCCTACCATGTCCATAAGCGACTACGAGAATGCCGTAGTATGGAAAGAGTTCACCAAGATTCAGCCGGAAACGTTCGTGTGCGGCAAGAACCTGTCTGCCGTGCTCATCAAAGGTACGCTCACTGTCTCCGGCGATGGCGATATGTACGATTACGAGTGGGATGAAGAGGAAAAGACTTCTTCGGCACCGTGGTTTGCGGTTCGCGAACTAATCAACACCGTGGAACTGCCGACGGGTCTGACCAAGGTAGGTGCATACGCCTTTGCAGGGTGTCCCAAGCTGACGAGCATGACTCTTCCCGACAACGTGTCCGCAATGGGCAACGGGGCGTTCCGTTCGTGTACGGCATTGGAGAGCGTGACGCTCAGCAGCGAACTGACAGCAGTCAGCGACAGCGTTTTCTATGGGTGCAAAGCGTTGAATACCATTGAACTGAATGAGAATATCGCTTCCATCGGCGACTGCTCGTTCCTTGGCTGTACCGGCTTGACGAAGATACATCTTCCTAACGGTCTGCTGAGTATAGGGACTTTTGCTTTCTATGAATGCTCAAGTCTGGCGGAGATTGTTATCCCTGACAATGTGGAGTACTTCGGACCGTTTGTGTTTACATGGTGTTCCTCCTTGTCCTCCGCCAATATCCCCGCCGGCATGACGGTCATAGCGGACGGTCTGTTCTGCGGCTGCTCCGCTCTGCCTTACATAGAAATTCCGAAAGGTGTAACCACGATAGGCGAGAGCGCTTTCTCCGGTTGTTCCTCTTTCAGTGAACTGGCTATCCCTGCCGGTGTGACTACCATCGGTGGATCCGCTTTCTCGGGCTGCAGTGGTCTGACAGAGATGGCTCTCCCCTCCGGCGTGACGGAGATTGCCGAATTCCTGTTCTTCGGCTGCCGCGGGCTGACGAGCGTGACGATACCCGACGGCGTAACAAGCATCGGCGAGATGGCGTTCGGCTATTGCGAGAGCCTGCCCGATATCAATATCCCGGAAGGGGTGGAACAGTTCGGCGATCGGGCGTTCTTCGGCTGCTCGGGTCTGACGAGCATTGAGATACCTTTGGGCACCAAGGTAATAGGCGAACGCGCCTATATGGATTGCTCGGGTCTGAAGAACGTAACCATCTCCAATACGGTAGAGAGTATCGGCAAACTTGCTTTTAACGGCTGTACGAGCCTGACGGGTGTATCTATCGGCAGCGGCGTGACGACATTGGACTACTGGGCGTTCAACGGCTGCTCCGCCCTGACCAGCATCACTTGCAAAGCCGAAGTGCCTCCTGTATGCGAAATATCCGTGTTCGATGGTGTCAATAAGTCCATCCCTGTCTATGTGCCCAAGGCTTCCGTCAAGGCATACCAAGATGCCTTCGACTGGAACCAGTTCACCCATATCACCGCAATCCGTACCTGCGGCGACGACCTCACGTGGGCGTATGACGAGGGAACCAAGACACTTACCATCTTCGGCACAGGCGATATGTACGACTTCGGATGGGACGAGGAAAACAAGATTCCGTGGTACGACCTGAAGGACGAAATCCTCTATATAGAGCTTTCGGAACACTTGACGAGCATCGGAGACTTCGCTTTCTTTGGGTGCTCCAAAGTGGAGAATATCCGTATACCCAAGCATGTGAAACGTATCGGGAACCAGGCATTCGGTGCGTGTGCCGCGCTGACAGAACTTGCCATCCCCGATGCCGTGACCAGTATAGGCGACAATGCATTCGCCAGTTGTGAGAGCCTGAAAACCGTCACTCTGCCGAAGAATATCACCGGTATCGGAACGGCATGGTTCGTGGGGTGCTATGCATTGGAGAGTTTTGACTTCCCGGAAACCATCACGTCCATCGGCAAGAACGCTTTCAACAGTTGCACGGGTCTCAAGAGCCTCGAACTCCCCGCAGGCATCACAGAAATAGGCGATGCGGCGTTCTATAACTGCACCGCACTGACCCGTATCACAGCAAAGAGCATCACACCTCCCGCTTGCGGAGTGGACGTGTTTGACGAAGTGGACAAGTCTGTTCCCGTCTATGTCCGCCTCAAAGCCATCAAGGCATACAAAGCGGCTGACGGATGGAAAGATTTCTCCACGTTCAAGTCGCTCGACGGCTCAATGAACATTCTCGGACACGAGATTACACCTGATATGTACGGCAAGAAACTGTCGATGGAAGGCGTAGGCGGCGACGTGTATGTCACCAAGACAGGCATTTATCTCTACAACGCCGTGATTAATGCCTCGGATGCCACCGAACCGGCGATTGCGGTCTATGGCGAAGAGGGAGCAGACAACTTCTTTGTCAGCGGCGTGAACAGCCGGATTGTGGCAGGCAAAGACTGCCCTGCAGCCATCCTCGCAGACGGCAAGGCGACCGTCAATATCAACAACAGCTGGACCAGCCTCATGGACTATAAGGGCAATCTGACGCTGGATATCTATTCGGAGTCAGACGGCGGTGCAATTGTTATTCCTGCTGATGCTGACATCACGCTTAACCTTAACAATCAGGCTTCTTACTCATACGATACGCTCACTATAGTAAGCGCATACGCGGGTATCAATACGCGATACGGCGGCAAGTGCGATATCCACGCCAGCGGCAACGTGCGTATCTTCAGCAGCGGCTACAGCTGCCCCATCGGGTACAACGACCGCACCCTGACGCTCAACAACACCACGATGGTGCTGCCCTATAACGGAACTGTGACCGAGGCGGGATTGTTTGACGCAACAGGCGGGGACGCTTTCGCGCTCCAACTGCGCACCACCCTGCCCGTTCTCCAAAGCGGCAAGGCGTATCCTATTGAGCTGGGCGGCGTGACCGTCAGCGAAGGCAACGCCAAGAACATCCTCGGTGACGGCAAGGCCTCCTACAATGCAGAGACCAACACCCTCACCCTCAACGGCATGGAACTGGATGCGGAATACGCACAGGCTCTGCGCGTGGTGAACAGCAGCCTGAACGTGGAGGTCAAAGGCGACAACAGCTTCAGTTCGGGCAGTCCGTACCCCGTCATCGAAGCCGAAGCGGGCAACCTCTTCTTCTTCGGAGCGAACAACGCCCGTCTGACCGTTACCGGCGAGAACGGCGTTTCGGGCGATCAGACAGAGACATACGGTGTCGCCGTCCGCCGCTGTCAGGTGGACGTCACGACACTCGGCGCGCACAACCTGTATGCACTGCAGGCGGACAGCCTGACCGTTGATGCCGGCACGCTCCATCTGACCACCAAGAGCGACGAGGCGGACGCCGTCGCATGGCTGTCCAACAACGGCAGCAAGAACGGCGGACTGGTACTCAAACACGCCGTCATCAAAAAAGGTCTGGTCAATGTGGACAAGGAGATGCTGTTCAATCCGATGGCGGAATACACCGTCACCTTCCTCGACAAGGACGGCAACCTGATTGAGACGCAGACGGTCTTCGACGGCGAGGATGCCGTTGCACCGAAAGCACCCGAAGTGGAGGGTTACATCTTCATCGGATGGAGTCTGCCCATTACCGACATTCATGAGGATCGTACCCTCAAGCCCGATTACGAGCAAAAGGTATGTCATGTGGAGTTCCACGACTGGGACGGCAAACTGATTTTCCAACAGGACATCTATTGGGGTTCCGCCGCGTCCAAACCCGTAAACCCCTACCGTGAGGGCTACACCTTCACCGGCTGGGATCAGGACTTCTCCTCCGTCAAGGAAGACATGGTCGTCACCGCGCAGTATGAGATAAAGACCTTCACCGTCCGGTTCCTCGGATGGGGCGATGAGGGAATTTACTCGCAGGAGGTTGAATGGGGCGGTGCCGCCACCGAACCGACAGAGGAGGAGATTCCGACACATGAGGGACACACCTTCACCGGCTGGGACAAGGAGTTTGACAACGTGACCAGCGACCTTGAGGTGCGTGCCGTCTATGCGATCAACACCTACACCGTCAGGTTCTACGACCATGAGGACAACGTACTCAGCACGCAGACCGTCAAGTGGAACGAACAGGCGGTTGAACCGCTGCTGCCGACATGGGCAGGACACAGCTTCACCAGCTGGAACGTGGACTTCAGCCACGTGAAATCGAACCTCGACATCCGCCCCATCTACGACGTGATCACCTACAAGGTGACGTTCGTCGGTTTCAACGGCTCCGTGCTGAAATCGGAGAACGTGGCGTACGGCGCAAGCGCGACCGCCCCCAAGGCACCGCAAGTGGAAGGCTATGACTTCAAGGGCTGGGACAAGGATTTCGCGAACGTACAATCTGACCTGACAGTTACCGCACTTTATGACATCAAGAAATTTGACCTCAACCTCTCAGTGAACTATGGTTGGATAACTGTGGAGGACGTTCAGAAAGGCACTTCCAACCTGATGGCACTATCACAGACATGGCAATTCGACTATAACACCGAAGTGCGTCTAACCGTCAAAGGCAATGACAACTACGAGTTCACCAAATGGTCAGACGGCAATACTGACAACCCGAGAACCGTCTTCGTAACCAAAGACATGGAGCTCAGCACCAACTGCACATTGGTACATTTCACCGTTACCTTCCTCGACAAGGACGGCAAGGAAATCAAGACCGAATCAGTAGAGTACGGCAAGAGTGCGACAGCCCCCGAGGCACCGGCTGTTGAGGGCTGGCACTTCACCAAGTGGGACACCGACTGCTCGAACGTGAAGTCCGACCTCACGGTCAAAGCCGTATATGAGAAGAACGAATACACCGTAAGATTCCTTGACTGGGACGAAAAAGAAATCTCTTCGCAAACAGTCAAATACGGTGAAGCCGCCACAGCACCCGAACAGCCTGTGCGCGAAGGCTACGACTTCGCAGGATGGGAACCCGCAGGGTTCAATCAGGTCAAGAGCGACATGACAATTGTGGCGCAATATGTCATCAAGACCTTCACCGTGCAGTTCATTGACTTCAACTTCAACGAGATAAACCGTCAGACCATCGAGTACGGCAAAGATGCCGCCGCTCCCGAGGCACCGCAAGTGGAAGGCTATGACTTCAAGGGCTGGGACAAGGACTTCACCAATGTGACAGAGAACCTGCTTGTCAAACCTGTCTATGCCATCAAGCAGTTCACCGTGAAGTTTGTTGACCACGACGGCACCGTACTGAGTGAGCAGACTGCCGACTGGGGCAAAGCAGCCAAGGCACCGGCAGACCCGGTACGCGAAGGCTGGACATTCACCGGTTGGGATCCCGCCGACTTCTCGCAAGTGAAGAGCGACATGGTAATCACGGCACGGTACTCGAAAGACGCGGTTGTCTATACCGTAACGTTCGTTGACTGGAACGATGAAGTGATTATCGCAGTCAAAGTGCTTGACGGCGAGGATGCCGTTCCGCCAACCGATCCCGTGCGCGAAGGCTGGACTTTCTCACACTGGACAGGCGAATACACCGGTGTGCATAGCGACCGCACAGTCAAAGCCGACTATGAAATCAACTATTACATCGTTACTTTTGTTGACTGGGACGGTTACATCCTTCTCCAACAACAGGTGATGTACAACACACAGGCAAACGCCCCCGGCAACCCCGAACGCGAAGGATGGATATTCAAGGGCTGGGACAAGGACTTTGAGCATGTCACCAGCAACATGACTGTCACCGCGCAGTACGAGAAAGACTCCGCTACGGGACTGGAGGACACGCAACGGGACAACACCCGAGGCATCAAGGTCATCCGCAACGGCGTGGTGTACATCCTTCGTGACGGCAAGATTTACACCACCACGGGAGCGAGAGTAAGGTGAAAAGTGAAATGTGAAATGTGAAAGGAGGAAGGGGACAGACGAAGTGCCATCCTGTTACTTCTCTGAAACCTGACATCTGATTCTTTCATACAAATAAAAGTGCGGCATTCCGCACTTTTATTTGTGTATATCTATATACGACAATACTTTTGCTGGCAAAAAATGTTGGAAAATATTACTGTCCGATAAAACTCATAAAAACCGTTTAATATCCTGAAACTCTCTGATAATCAAACGCACATTGCTTGGTTTTCAGAAAGTAAGCCCCTGTTAGAATAGCATTGTCTGAATCG
>DBVX01000028.1:3834-3955 GCA_002308815.1 Bacteroidales bacterium UBA1253 | reverse complement strand
TCCACGCCGAAGATGCCGCGTCCGCCAAGTGCCTCCGTGATGCGGCGGGCGATGTCCTGCGCCTTCTCCTTCGCCACCGCCGACATCTGCTGGGGCTGCCACGACTCGCGGTAGTCGCCGT
>DBVX01000028.1:0-3799 GCA_002308815.1 Bacteroidales bacterium UBA1253 | reverse complement strand
ATATGGCGGACGGTGAGCATCGTTATCTCGTAGTCGAAATGCACGAAGCCTTCCACTATCACCCTTCCGGCACCCGCTCTGCCGCCTTTCTGCGACTCCTGCCATGCGGGTTCGATGTCGGCCTCTGTCTTGACGGTGGACTGTCCGTGACCCGATGAGCTCATGATAGGCTTGACCACGCAGGGGATGCCAATCTGCTTGACGGCGGCGAGGAACTCCTCCTTGTTGTCCGCGAACTTGTAGCGCGCTGTCGGCAGGTGCAGTTCCTCCGCTGCCAGACGGCGTATCGCCTCACGGTTCATCGTGAGGAAGGCGGCTTTGGCGGTGGGGATGACGTGGTAGCCTTTCTGCTCCATCTCCACGAGGACGGGCGTTGCGATAGCCTCCACCTCGGGTATGATGAGCGTGGGCTGCTCCTCCTCAATGACACGGCGCAGAGCCTCGCCGTCCAGCATATTGAACACGTGCGAGCGGTGAGCGACCTGCATGGCGGGCGCGTTGGCATACCTGTCGCAGGCGATGACCTCCACGCCGTAACGTTGCAACTCAAGGGTGATTTCCTTGCCAAGTTCGCCGCTGCCCAACAGCAGGGCGCGGGTGGCAATGGGTGAAAGGGGTGTTCCGATAGTCATAATTGTATTATTTAATGATTTATTATTTCAAATTTAATGATTTATATTTGTTTATTCGTTTTTATTCAAGTGACACTGCAATGTATTGTGCAGCAGCATGGCGACTGTCATGGGTCCCACTCCGCCGGGGACGGGGGTGATGTATGCGGCTTTCCTCTCCACCTCCTCAAAGCACACGTCGCCCGTCAGTCTGCCGTCTTTCAAACTGATACCCACATCAATCACCGTTGCGCCTTCTTTCACGCAGTCGGCGGTGATGAGTCCGGGGTGACCGGCCGCACTCACCAGTATGTCCGCCTCACGGCACACGGCGGGCAGGTTGCGCGTGAAAGAGTGCGCAAAGGTAACGGTTGCGTTCCGATTGAGCAACATTTTTCCGAGGGGTTTTCCCACCAAATCGCCTCTGCCCACCACCACGGCACGCTTGCCGTCTATGGTTATACCCTCTTTGTCAAGCAGATAAACAACGCCTTGCGGCGTACACGGACGTATCCCTTCCTGCCCTCTCCACAGGCGCGCCTCGTTCAGCGGATGCAGTCCGTCCGCGTCCTTCGCGGGCGAAATGGCGGCAATCACCTCCTCCGTATTGAGATGTTCCGGCACTGGCAGCTGCACAATGATGCCGTCCACCGACTCATCCTCGTTCAACGCCTTGATGGCACTGTTGATTGCGCTCTGCGAAACATCCTGCGGCAGACGGACCAGACGTGTTTCCATTCCTGTCTGTTGCGCCGCTTTGAGTTTGTTGCTGACATACCGCTCGCTTGGCTCATGACCTTCCACCAGCACGATGGCAAGACAAGGCGGACGCAGACCCTCGCGGGTGAAAACTGCAATCTTCCGGCGCATCTCCTCGCGCAGTGCTTGGGCTATTTGTGTGCCTTGGATAATCATATATCGTGCCGATAAAACAGGTTGTCACAACGGATGTGTCCGATGTTCTTATACACCTTTTCCCGCGCCTCGTCCAGCGTGTCCGCCTGACTGACTGCCATCAGCACGCGGCCGCCGTTCGTAACCAGTTGTCCGCCTTCCATACGTGTACCCATGTGGTAGAGAACCCCGTCATACTGCGAGCCAACATCTATTGCGAAGCCCTTGTTGTAAGCGGCGGGATAGCCGTTCGCGGCCATTACCACGCCGACAGTCGGTTTGTCCGACCACTCCAATTCCGGCACATCACCGCCCGTCGCAACGGCATAAAACACCTCCGCAGCATCCGTTTTCAACAGCGGCAGCACGACCTCCGTCTCGGGGTCGCCAAAGCGGGCGTTGAACTCAATGACACGTATTCCGTCCTTGGTTTTCATCAGTCCGCCGTACAGCACGCCCGTCAGCGGACATCCCTCGCTGACCATCGCGCGGGCGGCGGGTTCGAGGATATGTTGCAGCGCGAATTCATAGTCCTCCGCCGTGATGAACGGCAGCGGTGTGTAGGCGCCCATACCGCCCGTATTCGGTCCCTTGTCGCCGTCAAAAGCGCGCTTGTGGTCCTGCGCCAGCGGCATTGGATAAACCCTGTCGCCATTGACAAAGCACATAAACGAGAACTCCGGTCCTTCCAAGTAATCCTCTATCACTACCCTGCCCTCTCCGAAGCGTGCATCCAGCAACATATCGCGCAATGCGGCATCCGCCTCGTCCATAGTCTGGGCGATGATGACACCCTTTCCGGCAGCCAGACCGTCGTACTTGATGACAGCGGGCAGCGGACGGTTTCGCACGTATTCAAGCGCATCTTCGTATTGATTGAAAGCGCGATAGGCTGCTGTCGGTATATCGTGTTCCGCCATCAGTTGTTTGGCGAACTCCTTGCTTGACTCAATGCGCGTCGCCGCCTGCGTATGACCGAAGACCGCCAGCCCCTCCGCACGGAAACGATTCACAATTCCCGCAGCCAGAGCGGCTTCGGGACCTACCACGGTCAAATCAATCCCGTGTTCTTTCGCGAAGGCGAGCAAGCCCTCCACATCCGTGTCCTTGAGCGGCACGCATTCCGCCTGACGCGCGATACCCGCGTTGCCGGGCGCGCAATAAATTTTCTCTGTCCGTTTGCTGCGTGACAGCACATCCACAATGGCGTGTTCCCTGCCACCACCACCAATTACTAATATATTCATATTCTTAATATTTTGTATTATCGTTTTCTACCGTTTGATGAAAAGACAGCCATCACGGCGTGGTTGTTGTCTATTGGTTAGTGTCCTGCGGCAGTTCTTTGGCTTCTGCATCCTCTATAGGACGGATGTAATCAGAGGCTTTCTGCGATGAAATGATGCTGTGTCCGATCTGTTTCTCCACTTCCTTGCGTGCGGCTTTGGCGGCATTGCCTCCGTTCTGCGCCACACGTTTGTTCTCCTCCATTGTCTGCGGATTCTGATTGCGCGAAATCTCTGTTGTGGCTGCTTCTGCAAGGGTGTTGAGGGCAAGTTCAAGCGTGGTCATATTGTCGCGCAGGTTCTCTTTGGTCAGTCCCTTGAACTACTTGTATTCGCCGGTGGTCATTCCGCTCCAAGCCTTGGTGAGGATGTCCGTCAGTATGGCGAAGTCGCGCTGTTCCTTCACGCCGGAGCGTTCCCATTCATCGGTCAGTTCTTTGCGTGTGCGGATGGATTTCAGGCGGTTCTCAATCCATTTGTCGCTGTATCCCTGCCTGCGGTAGTCCTCCACCGCCATCTGGAAAGTCTGTTCGGGGTCAATCATCTGGTCAATGCGCTGCGCCCCCACATCGGCAAGCCAACGCTTGAGTGGTTCTGCCTTTTGGGATGGTACGGATTGAATTATACGTAAGACCTCTTCCAAATCTGCCACATCGGTTAGATATTTTTTTCCGTCAGATGAGAGTAACTTCAGTTGTCCCAATTTTTGGGACAACTCATCTCCTTCATCTTTCAGTTTGGTTTTCAACGCACTCCAATATTTTCTCGGACGCGGACTATCCGTCAATACCTGAATGATATCCACGACAGAGAAAAAATATTTCTCTTTTTCTTCATCCCAAACGACTCTGATTTGTTTGCCTTCAAAGAGTTTCAGGGCAAGATTGTTATTGTTGTTTTCCATATCAATATGTTATTTCGTCAGTTCCTGATACATCTTGAACAACTCCGCCACACATTCGCTTTCAGTCATCTTCGGCGGGAAGCCATACGCCGCCATCACCGCGC
>DBVX01000034.1 GCA_002308815.1 Bacteroidales bacterium UBA1253 | reverse complement strand
AATGCACCGAACAGAAAGCAAGCGGTATGCCCGGTATGTCCCGTTACATTACGACCAAGAACCGTAAGAACACACCCGACCGTCTTGAACTCAAGAAGTATAATCCCATCCTTAAGAAGTATACCATTCACAAGGAAATCAAGTAAGAAAGGACTGAACTATGGCAAAGAAAGCGGTCGCTACCCTGCAAACAGGTAACTCGGGACGTCTGCACACCAAGTGCATCAAAATGGTTAAAAGTCCCAAGACAGGCGCATACGTGTTCCAGGAGGAGATAGTGGAAAACGAGAAAGCGTTGGCATATTTCAAATAAGGAAAGATAAGTTTTACTGCGTCTATAAGAGCGGGGCAGTCTGATAACAGTCAGACTGCCCCGCTCTTTGGCAGTGTTAGTGTTGCGCTTATCCTGATGCCGGTTTACTCTGCCATCAGGGTTACAAGGTTGTCCCAACGCAGTATGGCATCGTGGCCGTAGCGCCAGAGTTTGGTCCGTACCTGTTCCTTGGTCAGTTCCCTGTCCAAATGGCTCTTGCTGTAGAATTTGTCTGCATAGCAGATGATTTTCTCCTCAAGTGACACCGGATAGTAATCCGCCAGCGGCACATTGAGGTTGTCGCGGATCACCTGTTCCATCGGTATGCCCACGCCGGTATGCCGTTCCGCGACCAGTGCGTGACGCGGATAGCCTTCGCGGCGGAGCAGTTCGGCACCCAGCCAGCCGTGCTCGATGTACGGACGGTCGCCCGTGCAATATATGCCCGGAGCGTTGCAGTACAGAATGCCGATGTCGTGCAGCATTGCCGACTCAGCTATAAAAACTCTGTCCACCGTCCATTCGGGGTGGGCATCAACGATACGCAAAGCGCGGTCGCGTACCTGCCCGCTGTGTGTCAGTAGAATATCGCGCAGTTCGGGCAGCGTGCAGTAGTATTTGTCAATTATCTTTGTAGGATTCATCTCTCTGTCAATAAGCAAACAGACGCCCCAATCAGCGTATTCCGTTGAGCAGGCTGACAGCATCCATACGTTTCTTGCCGGGCAGTTGCAGTTCGGCTATGCTGACTGTTCCGTCCGCGCATGGTACAACTATCGGTCCGTCGCCTTTCTCCGCACGGAACACCTTGACGTTCTCATAGAGGTTTCCGCGCAGGGTCAGGTCGCACCATGCGGCGGGGTAGGGTGACAGTCCTCTTACAAAATTGACTATCTCATCCGCATTGCGAGAAAAGTCAATCCGGCAGTTGTCCTTGAACAGCTTGGGAGCAGGAAGAAGGCTGTCAGACATCTCCTGTGGCGTGGTCGGGACATATATGCCCCGCGCATCGCAGTCGGCTATCAGTTGTGTGGTGCGGAGCGTCAGACCGGCACTCATCTCCATCAGCCTGTCGTGGAGCGAGCCGGCATCCTCCCGTTCACCGATGGGCGTGCGCTCCTGTAGCAATATGTCGCCGGTGTCTATGTCGTGCCGCAGCAGGAACGTGGTGCAGCCCGTTTCCCTGTCGCCATTGATAATCGCCCAGTTGATGGGGGCGGCTCCCCTGTACTGCGGCAGCAATGACGCGTGAAGGTTGAAAGTCCCCAAACGGGGCATACTCCAAACCACATCCGGAAGCATCCGAAAGGCGGTGACAATCTGCAGATCCGCTTTGTACGAGTGAAGAACGGAAAGAAAAGTCTCGTCTTTGAGCCTTTCCGGCTGCAAGACGGGCAACCCGACTGACATAGCGTACTGTTTGACAGGTGACTGCTGTAACTTGTATCCCCTTCCTGCGGGCTTATCTGGCATCGTGACAACCGCCACCACATTCCAGCCGTACTCCACCAGCGCGCGCAGACCTGCCACAGCAAACTCGGGCGTACCCATATACACGATGCGCAAGAATGACCGGTTCATATCCGATTGCATAATCCTTATTGGTCGGGAATTAAATTATCTGAACGTGTGCGAGAAACCTACGGAAAGCAACTCCTTGAACTGCAATTTGGCTTCCTTTTCGCCGGAGGCTATATAAGTATTGTCAAAGCGCGGATGCAGGCTGACACGGGCGGTCAAAAAGCGATTGATAATGAAATTGCAGGTTGTCTGCCAATCAATCTCCACTTTCTCATAGTTGGTGTAGAGATAGAACTCTGTTTCCAGTTCTATCTCCCGGAGCGGCATATACTTGTATTTGATGCGAAGGCTGCTACCTATATCGTTCAGTATATTTTCATCTTTTTTCTTTATGCCATAGTCAGTAACAAGTATGGAGGCATCGGTCTGCAACGCATACACCATTTTATACGATGCCGGAGCCAGCACGATACTCAAGTTCTCCACGGGTTTGTAGTCAAGACCCAAATCCAGATTGAATCGTATGGGGGTGCAGAAAGCAGTCTTGCGTTTGCTGGTATTGGGCTTCCACATATTCCAGACCGTTGTCTTGAAATCCACAGATGAGGAGATGTACAGATTCTTGGCTATCTGGTAGCCCAGTTTGGAGTAAATACGGAAAAGATCGTCATTGACGTTGAACTTGCGCAGTGTGTCACTCGGCGTGTTGGCGAATCCGGTGCGCCATTCGCCGAGATTCTCCCATATAAGGTTGTTCTTCGAGTAGTTGATGTTTCCTTTCAATATGGACAATACGTTCAAGTTCAGTTCGTTGCCTCCTTGGTACCAGTTCTTTGAGATATAACTTTGTGCCACTTGTGCCTGCACAAGTCCGTCCATCCGCCACGGACTGTAGATGTTCTTGCGGTTGCGCCTCATCTCCTGCAGATCCTCTTCGGTATCCTTGATCAGGGACCGAGTGACGGTTATCTGTCCGAGATGTTTTTCCTGGGTCATCAGCTTCGCGACCGAATCCTGTTTTTGCCGGATTTTGGCTATTGAATCGCGAAACGCTGTTTGTGCGATTTCGTCAGCGCGAAGGGTGTAGATGGAGTCCCGAACGAGTTTCAGTCTGTTTTCCAGCTCCCGTTCCTGACTGTAGAGTCCTTCCAGCAGTGAGTCTTTCATAAGCGAGTCCCGCATTCGGATATCCTCACTCTGCTGAGCCACCATTCGCAGCAGCACCTCGTCCTCGTCATATCCAACCACCGTTTCAATCTTATCATTGATTGTGTCCGGACGGTTTTCTGTTTCGGATGTTGCAAGTTTCATCTTCAACAGCGAGTCGGGTATTGTCAAGATCAGGTTGTCCTCTAACGTGTCACGACGAAGAGTATCCGTCCTGACACCTTCTTCTGGAGGAACGGATGCTGAAAATAGAAACTGACCACCGCATATCAGGGCGGCGATCAGGAAACAGAATTTTGTCTGCATGCGTGAATGATTAAATAGATTCCCCATATAATGAAAGGTATGCTGAGCAACTGCCCCATATTGAGGGTCATATTTGCCTCAAAAGCCTCCTGATCGTTTTTGATGAACTCAAGAAGGAAACGTGTGACGAAAATGATTTCAAGGAAAACACCGAAAATCAGACCTCTGCGTTTGTAGCATTGCCCCTTCCAATACATCAGCCACGTGACAACAAAGGCTGTAATGCAGTAAAGCATCTCGTAAATCTGTGTCGGATGGCAGGGTACCGTCTGCCCGTCCCTGACGAAGACAAATCCCCACGGGAAATCGGTCGGACCGCCGTAAATCTCCGAGTTCATCAGATTTCCCAGACGGATACAAGTGGCTGTGACGCATATGCCTATGGACAACCGGTCGAAAATCCAGACGAGGGAGGTTTGGAATTTCTTGTCCTTGGAGAAATGCACCTTGTTCAGTCCCCATGCGGCGACGACGAGTCCGATGCCTCCGCCGTGACTGCTCAGTCCACCCTCCCATATCTTGAGCAGTTCAAAGGGATGCTCTATGTACGGATTGCGGTAGTGTAGATTCCATGCAAAAAGTTGGATAGGGTCATTGGTATAGTGCCATTCGTAGAACCAGCAGTGTCCGATGCGGGCACCTATGATGACACCGAGCGTCATCCAGATGAAAATTTTATCCGGCCATTCTTTCGGGCAGCCTTCATGGGTGTACAACTTCACCTGCACCATATAGCACAGATAGATGCCGACAGCCCACAGAAGCCCGTACCAACGGATGCCTCCGTTACCAAAGTGAAGGAGGATGGGATCCACATCCCACGTTATATACGCAAGCAACTGTTCCATATCCTTATCTGCCCCAGTTGAGTTTGACCTTGAGTGAATGGATAAAGCCGTTCTTGCCGATTTGCACGAGGCGGACGGTGTAACGCGCCTTCTCGATATGGAGCGTTATGTCATCGGTGAAACTCTGGCTGCGGCCGTCCACGCTGACCAAATAACTGCCGTTGCGGCTGCGGATGGAAAGGTCGATCTTTGAGTCGTCGGGCACCACTAGCGGGCGCACGTTCAGGCTGTGGGACGCAATCGGCGAGAGAAGGAATGCGGGTGTCTGCGGGGTCATCAGCGGACCGCCGACACTCATATTGTATGCCGTGCTGCCCGTCGAGGTGGCGATAATCAGTCCGTCCGCCTCGTAGGCGTGCAGGAACTCGCCGTTCAGGCGCGTATCGACCGTTATCATACTGCTCAGTCCCTGCTTCAGGATGGCGACCTCGTTGAGTGCGTTGGGGTCAAGTATGTGTCCTCCTTCCGAGCAGGTTACCGACAGCAGCGAACGCTGCTCCACCGTGTAGTCTCCTTCTAATAGTCGGTCCATGATAAAGTCCACATCCTGCGTCTTCACTTCCGCCAGAAATCCCAGATGACCGCAGTTGATGCCCAGTATGGGGACGTTCTTGTTTCCTACAGCGGCGGCAGTGGTCAGGAATGTGCCGTCACCGCCTACCGACAAGGCGAAATCCACAGGGTCGCTGTCTGTAAGACCCGCCTTCCCTTCGCGGGGATAGACCTCATAGTCGCGCAGGTTAAGTTCTTGACGGAGTTCCTGCGAAAGATAGATATGTATCTGATGGGCGGACATATACTCGATGAGATGCTGCACCTCATTGAGCGTCTGCTGCTTCATCGCGTTTCCGAAGATGGCTATATTCATAGTGAATCTTTTTCCGCCGCAAAGATAGTGCTATTACCCGTACATTGAAAACCTTTCTGCAAAATTTTTGCATGTCGCTTGGCACTCGCCAATACGTTCGCCCAAACGTTTGCCGATATGCTTGCCAGCACTTGTGGCTGTGCATCGCGAAAAGTTACGCCTTTGTGCCGTATCCCGAGCTGGGAATTACCGCGTCAGTCTGCAGGCAGCACCGTACTCACATACCCTGACAATACAGTATACCCTGACAATCCCTGACAGTCCCAAACGGTTGTGGATAAATTTTGAAAAATTCATTTGTACGTTTCGATACTTTGCAATACCTTTGCCGCCGATTTGTGCGTAAAAACTGACACGGATGAAGGATTACCGGTTGGACAACCTCGCTTTGGATCAGTTCAAGGAGGGCTTGTATGACTTTGATTTTGTGCTTGAAACTCCTTATATACAGTCGGTTGAAAAGACTGAATTGCTTGGCGGCAATATCCGCGCGCACGCACAACTCACCATCCGGCATGACAGCAGCATGCTGCGCATGAAGGTTCACGGTCAGGTCGAAGTGGCGTGCGACCGGTGTCTTGACCCGATGACTGTCGGTGTGGATGGCGAGGATACAATTGAACTTGAACAGCAGACAATAGACCTGCTATGGCTTGCGTATGAAATATCAGTAGTGAATCTTCCGATGGTGCACTGTCACCCCGATGGCGGATGCAACCCCGAAATGGTTGCCCTTCTCCAAAACCACCTCCGGAACACCGAGGAAGAACCCGAAGAAATATAAACTCATTAACACATAACAATTATGGCACATCCTAAACGAAGACAATCGCACACCAGACAAGCGAAACGCCGTACCCATGACGTGGCGAAGATGCCTGCTCTGGCCATCTGCCCCAACTGCGGCGCGCACTACATCTACCACACCATCTGCCCCGAATGCGGGTACTACCGTGGCAAACTGGCTGTAGAACATGCCGCCGAGGCGTAAACCTAACCATTAAAGAAACTCCGTGCAAAGGCTCTAACCTGTTATCCAAAGTAACAGCAAGGAGCCTTTGCGGTTGAATGGAGATTGTTACGGGCATTCCGTATCTTTTTATATGAAGAACACATCCGGTCATAATCCCGAACAGGGAAGACCCTCTTTCCACACATACGTTCAGCGGGGCGATTATCAGATGTCCCGCCGCGAGCGCGAGGATGCTGACCGTCAGCGCGGTGAAAGCCGCTTGCGCCGTGAGGACAACCGTCCCCGCCGTGGGGAACAACCTGCGGACAAACCTCAACTGAAGCGTAATCCCGAAGTCTATACTCGCCGCAAGCAACAGCAGTTCAGACAGCGTTTTGAGGATCCCTCCAAACCCGTCCGGCTCAACAAGTACCTTGCCAACGCGGGTATCTGCTCGCGCCGTGAGGCGGACGACTACATCCGTGCAGGCGTGGTGAGCGTCAACGGCGTGGTGGTGGACAGTCTCGGAGCAAAGGTTATGCCTACCGACCGTGTCCTCTTCCACGATCAGGCGGTGCGCCGCGAGCAGAAAGTGTATATCCTGCTCAACAAACCCAAGAACACCGTCACCACCACCGACGATCCGCAGGAGCGTCACACCGTTATGGACATAGTGCGGGATGCCTGCCCCGAGCGGGTCTATCCTGTGGGACGGCTTGACCGCAACACCACCGGTGTGCTGCTGCTTACCAACGACGGCGACCTCGCCGCCAGACTCACGCACCCCAAGTTCGGCAAGAAGAAAGTCTATGCCGCCACCCTTGACAAGGAACTCTCCGTGGAGGCGGAGCAGGCTTTGCGCGAGGGGGTTGTGCTTGACGGCGAAAAGATAGTCCCTGACGCGCTTGAGTTCCCTCAAGGGGACAGGCTGCACATCGGACTGGAGATACATTCCGGTCAGAACCGTGTTGTCCGCCGTATGTTCGAGCAGGCGGGATACCGCGTCATGCAGCTCGACCGCGTGAGCTTCGCCGGTCTGACCAAGAAGAACGTACCCAGAGGCAGGTTCCGTTTCCTCACTCCCAAAGAGGTCGCGATGTTGCAGATGGGGGCGTTTGAATGACAAGAAACCTGTTATATGATTTATATTTGATACGAGGAGACGGGTCCGTCCTTGTTTCAAATGCATAACGGGACCCAATAAACAAACTAAAAAACTAATCATCCGTATGATTATTGGTATTCCAAAAGAGATTATGCACGGCGAGAACCGCGTTGCATGCTCCCCCGAAACCGTTGGTAAGTTCGTTAAGGACGGTTATACCGTTCTGGTTGAGAATCACGCCGGTGACGGTGCTCTCTATCATGATGAAGAGTACGCCAAGGCAGGTGCGAAGATGATGGCGAAGGCTGAGGATATCTATACCCAGGCCGAACTCATCCTCAAAGTGAAAGAGCCGCTGTTCAACGAGCAGCTCGGTAAGCACGAGGTTGAACTGATGCACAAGGGCCAGTACCTCATCACCTTCATCCACCCCGCTTCTCCCGTCAACCACGAGATGGTGAAGAAACTCACCGCTCAGGGTGTTACCGCCTTCACGCTGGACTGCATACCCCGTATCAGCCGTGCGCAGAACATGGACGCGCTGACCTCCATGTCCACTTGCGCGGGTTACAAGGGCATCATCATGGCTGCTGACCACATGACTTCCTTTATCCCGCAGATGTTCACCGCCGTGGGCAAGATCGAGCAGGCGAAGGTTATGGTTATCGGTGTGGGTGTTGCCGGTCTTCAGGCTCTCGCTACCGCCAAGCGTCTGGGTGCTACCACCTACGCTGCCGATATCCGTCCGATGGCTGCCGAGAACGCCAAGTCGCTCGGCGCACAGGTTATCGAGACCGGTGTTCCCGCTGAACTCGCTGTCGGTGAGGGCGGTTATGCCAAGTCTCTGCCCGCAGACGTGCTTGCCAAGGAGCGCGAGCAGCTCAAAGAGACCATCCAGCAGATGGATATCGTCTTCTGCTCCGTACTTGTTCCGGGCGAACTGGCTCCTGTCATCATCACCGAGGATACCGTCAAAGGTATGAAGAAAGGCGCCGTTATCGTGGACATCGCCATCGACCAAGGCGGTAACTGCGACATCACCCCGAAGGGAACCATCGAAGTGAAACACGGTGTCACCCTCATCGGCGTGAAGAACATCCCGGGCGAGCTGCCCACGTCTTCGACATGGATGTTCTCCAACAACATGTACAACCTCGTCACCTACCTTGTTAAGAACGGCAAGATCGAGCTGAACATGCAGGACGAGGTTATCGCCAAGAGTCTGGTCTGCACCAACGGCGAACTGCTTCACGCCGGTGCCCGCAAGGCTATGGGAATGTAAATTAATGTATAATTGACAGTTGATAATTGACAATTTGTTTCAATTATCAACTGTCAATTATCAATTATCAATTATTAAGATGAATCCTTTAATTCTGGTAGCCGTTTTTGTGGTCTGCACAGTGGTCGGTTACTTCATTATCAGCAACGTGCCGAGTCTGCTGCACACGCCGCTGATGTCGGGTATGAACGCCTTGTCAGGTGTCACGCTCGTGGGCGCGCTGGCTTCCACCGGTCTGGCGTACGGACTTAATGGTGTCTGGGCGCAGGTGTTCGGAATGCTCGCCATCGTGCTTGCCACCATCAATGTCTTCGGTGGATTCGGTGTCACCCACCGTATGCTGCGTATGTTCAACAAGAAAAAACACTAAGCGATGACCCTGAGTATTATACAAATCGTAGTCAGCGTAGTGCTGTCGGTGTGCGTGCTTGTTGGCATCTCCATGATGAGCAAGGTGAAGACGGCTGTAGCAGGTAACTTGCTGTCCGCACTCGCTATGTTGTGCGGCGTGGTGGCAACCTTGTGCTTCAATGATATTTTGTCGGCATGGACCATCTACGTTGCCATACTTGTTGGCGCGCTCATCGGCAGCCTGATGGCAAGCCGTGCGCAGATGATACAGATGCCGCAGATGGTCGCGCTCTTCAACGGTCTCGGCGGCGGAGCGTCCGCCCTTGTGGGTGTCATGACCTATATGGGGTGGGGTATGAACGGCGAACCCGAATATCCCGTGTTCGTCAATTTTACCGCCATACTCGCCATTGCCGTGGGTATGATCACCCTCATCGGCTCGCTGGTCGCTGCTGGCAAACTGGCGCGTATTATTGACGGCAAACCGAAAGTATATCCTGCTCATTCCGCCATCACCCTCTGCATGCTCGTTCTCTCCGTTGTGTTCATCGTGTTGGGAACGCTGCACGGCAACAGCGTATGGATTGCCCTCGGCGCATTCCTGCTGACCGGCGGATTCGGCTATATGTTCGCCATCCGTGTAGGCGGTGCTGATATGCCCATCACCATCTCTCTGCTCAACTCTCTTTCCGGTGTGGCGGGGTCGATTGCCGGTATGGCTATCGGCGACATCTTCCTCGTGGCGGTCGGAGGCATAGTCGGTGCTTCGGGTCTGCTGCTCACGCAGATCATGTGCCGCGCCATGAACCGCAGCCTGCTGAGCATCCTCATGGGTACTACCCGCAAACCCACTCAAAAACAACCCGATAATAAAGTACAAACCGATAACGAAAACGAACAATTAGTAAAACGAGTTATGGATCTGGAAAAGAAAATCAAAGAACTCGAGGAAATCGTGAAGAACCTGGAGGGCCGCGTGCAGACACTTAGTGCTCAGCTCGACGAGGCCGAACAGCAGAAGCCCGCCGTCGCCGAAGAGGCCAAGGACCCTGTTGCCGAGGCGCTGGCCAACGCGAAGAATGTCATCATCGTTCCTGGCTACGGCATGGCTCTCGCCCAGGCCCAGCATCAGGTGAAACAGCTGGCCGACAAGCTCGTCAGCAAGGGCGCCACCGTGCGCTACGCCATCCACCCCGTCGCTGGCCGTATGCCCGGCCACATGAACGTGCTGCTGGCTGAGGCCGACGTGTCCTACGAGGACCTCTACGAGATGGAGGCCATCAACGACGATTTCGGCAAGGCCGACCTTGCCATCGTCATCGGAGCCAACGACGTGCTCAACCCCGCCGCCCGCAACGCCGAGGGCACTCCCATCTACGGAATGCCCGTCCTCAACGTCGACCAGGCGCCCGAGGTAATCATCTGCAACTACGATTTGAAGCCCGGCTATGCCGGCGTGGAGAACCCGCTGTATACGAGAGAGAGAGGCGTGCACCTTGAATTAGGTGATGCGAAGGAGACCCTGCAACGACTGATGAGTCTCTTTTAAACGCTAAGTCCTGCTGATTCCCCAGCAGGACTTNNGCCGCGCCATGAACCGCAGCCTGATGAGTATCCTGCTGGGCGGAACGGTCAAGAAAAAAACTCCAGCTCCCGTGGTGCAAGCTTCGGCGGGCAGGACTCCCGAGGGACAGAGAACACAGTTCCAACCCTCTGATGATTTTGAAAAACTTTTAGAAAAACTCAACGATATGGAAGTAAAGCAACTTTTGGATGCCATTGAGGCATTGACCAAGGAAGTGGCAGGTCTGCGCGCGCAGCTGGCACAAGGCGTTTCGGCAGCCCCCGCTGCTGAGGCAAAGCAGGAGGCGGACAGCCCTGCAGCTGTTCTCTCGAAGGCTAAGAACGTGATTATCGTCCCCGGTTACGGTATGGCTCTCGCGCAGGCGCAACATGCTGTCAAGCAACTCGCTGACAAACTTGAGCATCGCGGAGCGAACGTCCGTTTCGCCATTCACCCTGTTGCCGGACGTATGCCCGGTCACATGAACGTCCTGCTGGCGGAAGCCGACATCCCTTACGAGAAGCTCTATGAGATGCAGGCGATCAACGACGATTTCAAGAACACTGACGCTGTGGTGGTTATCGGCGCGAACGACGTGCTTAACCCCGCTGCCAACACCGCTGAGGGTACGCCTATCTACGGTATGCCTGTGCTTGCGGTTGCTGATGCACCCGAGGTGATTGTGTGCAACTACGACCTCAAGCCCGGTTATGCAGGCGTGGAGAACCCGCTCTATACCCGTGAGAAAGGCGTTTATCTCTGCCTCGGCGATGCCAAGGAGACGCTGATGAACCTCATTGAGGGTATCAAGTAATCAACTTGATATATTGATTGCAACCCTTCAGACAAGCATGTTCAGGTGTGCTTCTCTGAAGGGCTGTTTCTGTAGTCTTCCGCTGTTTTTTTAGGTAAATCGTGTTAGTGGTAGAGGAAACGTTTGATGCTCCGCTTCGGGGTTTTCTCAAACTCTTTGGGCATCACCTCCACGTGGTGGACCTTGCTGTAAGAGGGAAGCATACGGTTGATGCGTCGCAAGAGTTCATCCATCTGCTGCAGGAGAGTCGGTTCGTGTTCCGAGGCCTCTTGCGTGGGGAAGATGAGTGCCACCAGTTTGCCCTCGCGCTCCACGACTAATGATTCCTCCACAGCTTGCTCGTTGTTCAGACGGCTCTCGATGTCCTCGGGGTAGATGTTCTGCCCCGTGGCGCCAAGAATCATGGTCTTGATGCGCCCCTTGATGAAGATGTTCTTGCGGCGGTCGAGCATACCGAGGTTGCCTGTGCGGAACCATCCGTCGCGGGTGAAAGCCTGTGCGGTGGCTTCGGGGTTCTTGTAGTAGCCAATCAGCATATTGTCGCCCCTCACCTGCAGTTCGCCCACACCGTCCGCATCGGGGTCAACCACACGCACCTCCATACCGCGCACCGGCTTGCCGCCCGAGCGCGCCTTGAAACTATGCACCATCTCCGCACCGATAAGCGGACCACATTCCGTCATGCCGTAACCCACCGACAATGGGAAGCGCACATCCATCAGACAGCGCTCCACATCCTCGTCCATCGCGGCTCCGCCGCAGATGAAGTAACGCAGTTTGCCGCCGAACGTCTTCTTGAGGTTGCGCTTGACCACAGCACGAATGATATTGCCCACTATCGGTACGTGCCACCAGAAGCGGATGTTCCTCCTCGTCACGACAGGCGCGATATGCTTCTTGTAAATCTTCTCAATAACCAGCGGGACAGTCACCACCAGATAGGGCTGCACCTCGTGGAGCGCCTTGAGCAGAATGGCAGGGGTGGGGGTGCGGGAAAGGAAATAGACGGTGCAGCCGGACACAACGGGGTAGAGCATCTCGCACACCTGCCCGTACATGTGCGCCAATGGCAGCATGGACACAATCTTCTCGCCCGGCAGTACAGGCAGTGTCTCGCGCCCGATCTCCACGTTGTTGCTCAGCGACCGGTTGGTCAGCATCACGCCCTTCGGGTTGCCTGTGGAGCCGGATGTGTAGTTGATCAGCACAAGGTCATCGATGTTGTATGTGCAGAAACCCTCGAACTCCTCGTCGGAAACAGGTTTCTCGTGCCAGTCCTCCCACGTCTGCCACGCCTCTTTCGTGCCGCAGAGCATCGTGAAGTCCGTGAGTGACAGGACGGTTTCCATCTCGGGCAGTTCCTCCTGCTTGAGCTGGTCCCATACGTAGGGACCGACGAAGAGCATCCGCGCGTCCGAATGACGGAGCAGACGGCAGATGTCCTCCGCCACAAAGTCCTGCAGAATGCTCACAATCACTCCCCGATAGGCGGCTATGGCGAGGTACGCCAGCGCCCAGTTGGCGCAGTTGCGCCCCGCCAGCGCAATCTTGTCGCCCGCCCGCAGACCCAGCCTGTCAAACAGGAGGTTCAGATGCCGTATCTGTTGTCCCAGTTCGCCGAAAGTGTAACTGCGCGCGTCATCACCCGCATAATCCACCAGCGCAAGCCGGTCGGGATAATGCGCTATCATTGAGTCGAGATAAGCCAGATAATGCTGCATATCAACTGTACAGGAAACGCTTGATGGACTTCTTCGGGGTCTTCTCGAACTCCTTGTCCATCACCACGATTTCGGCTATCTGGCTGTACTGAGGCAGGTGGCGGTTGCTGCGTTGTTTCCACAGTGCCATCATCTCTTCGAGGCTTCTGCCCCTGCGGTCGTACTCCTCATCGGGATAGACCAGCGCCACCAGTTTGCCGTCGCGCATCACAACCACCGACTCCTGTATGCCGCCGCGACCGTTCACCACGTCCTCCACCTCCTCGGGGTAGATGTTCTGACCGTTCGGACCAAGTAGCATGTTCTTGTTGCGTCCGCGAATGAAGATGTTGCCATCAGCGTCAATCACGCCGAGATCGCCCGTTCTGAGCCAGCCGTCATCGGTGAAGACCGCCTTGGTCGCCTCCTCGTTCTTGTAGTAGCCAATCATGTTCGCCTCGCCTTTCACCTGAATCTCGCCGACCACGTTCTGCGGGTCTGACGAATCAATGCGGATCTCCATACGATCCACAATGCGTCCGCAGCTGTGAAGAACGAACTCCTGCCACGGACAATGGGAAATCAGCGGACCGCATTCGGTCATACCGTAACCGACCACGAACGGGAAGCCGATGTCTTTCAGGCACTGCTCCGTTTCGGAGTTGAGCGCAGCCCCGCCGATAATCAGGTTCTCCACCTTTCCACCGAAAGCGTCAATCAGACCGTCATACACTTTTCTCTTGATTATCTTGCCGATGAAAGGCATATTCCAAAGCAGCCGCACAATAGGCTTGCGCACCACGGGACGCAGTTTCTTCAGGTAGATTTTCTCAATGATGAGAGGTACCATAAAGATAAGGTACGGCCGGCACTCCTTGAAGGCTTTCATCAGGGTCGGTACAGACATGCGCGGGATGAAGAACACGTGTGTTCCGCCCGCCACCTGATAGAGGAACTCAAACGCCATACCGAACATGTGCGCCAGCGGAAGCAGCGACACCATGTTCTTGCTTGGATCGTTGTGTATATGCTCTTGTCCGTAGGTGACGTTGGTACTCAGCGACCGGAAGGTCAGCATCACGCCCTTGGGGTTGCCCGTCGAGCCGGACGTGTAGTTGATTAGGGCAAGGTCGTCCAGATTGTCGTCATGATAATGCACATCGTCTGCGGTGAAACCGTCGGGATGCGCCTGCCGGAAGAGTTCGTCCATACTCCTGATGGCGGCTTCCACTTTCTCGTCGGTGGCGTACAGCACGCTGAAATCCATATAGCCGATGATGGCGCGCACGCCGGGCATGTTCTCCGCCTTGATTTTCTTCGCCACCAGCGGTCCCGCCATCAGAATCTTCGCGTCCGAATGGTTGACCAGATTCTCTATGTCCGTCCCCGTGAAGTCGGGCAGTATGCTCACGCCCACCGCACCGTATGCCAGTATGGACAGGTAGCTCACGCCCCAGTTGCTGCTGTTTACGCCGCAGAAGGCAATCTTGTCACCTTTCTTAACGCCGCAGGCTTCATAAACCAAGCGCAGTTTCTCCATCAGCACGGCTATTTCGCCGTAGGTGTAACTGGTCTTCTCTCCGAAGTCAGTGAAGGCAGGACCGTTCCAGTTGGTCTGCATCGTCCGGTTAAGGTAGGTGAAAAAGTGAGTGGTCGGTGTCATGGCTTATCGGTTTTTGTACATGTCTTCGTAGTATTTCTCGTATTCGCCGGAGGTGATGTTGTCCATCCACTCCTGATTGTCCAGATACCAGCGGACGGTCTTCTCTATACCCTCCTCGAACTGCAGGCTCGGTTCCCAGCCCAGTTCGTGCTGCAGTTTGCGCGAGTCGATGGCGTAACGCATATCGTGTCCGGCGCGGTCGGTGACGTAGGTTATCAGGTCAAGATCCTCACCCTCCTTGCGGTCAAGCAGACGGTCCACCGTCTTAATCAGCACGTGGATGATGTCGATGTTCTTCCACTCGTTGAAGCCGCCGATGTTGTA
>DBVX01000103.1 GCA_002308815.1 Bacteroidales bacterium UBA1253 | reverse complement strand
GGGCGGGATTGGGCTGGCAGACCTCATCGCAGCACTCTTCTTTCTCTTCGGAAACGGATGTGGCTCCCGTATCCGATGTGGCGGACGGCTCGCTTGTTCCAATTCCCATACATTATACCGTTTCCGCCGATGCGGTCTGTCAGGAAAGGCTGTGGAAACTGACTTTCCCGGTTCTTTTCTCGTTCCGATCCGGAGCGTTCGCGCTTGACCTTGGTCCGCGTTTCGCATTGGGTATCAGCCCTGCCGCCACTCTTACGTTAAGCAACGGCAGCGTGGATGCCTATCTCGTGGATTATGATGTGCATATAACCGATGATCCCTCAGCTGGTGTCGTCCCGTCCGAGGCCATAGCCCTCACAAGCAGTGATATGCCGTTCGCCGTTTCCGGCTTGCTGGCTCTCGGCTACGAATGGCATCTGGGGCAGAACGGCATATCGCCCAACCGCTACAACTCGCCCTACGCGCTGGAGGCCACTGAACGGTATGTCACCCTCCAGTTCTTCGCCGAATATCCGTTCTGGCAGAGTTCGCAAGCCGCGATGCCCGATGTCAGCCTGTCGGCTACAGCATTCCCCGCGCCGCAGATTTCCCTGCCCGCTCTTGCCAAACCCGTCACCTTCGGTGTGCGCGTTGCCTACACCATCTTCCCGGGATCGGATCAGCGGTACCGCTGCTACTGCTTCAAATAGTTGTTCTTTTTTAGCTATCAATAGATCCTTTATTCTATGAAAAAAATCCTAATTTTTGCATTTGCTTCTCTGATGATTGTCAGTGTGTTCACATCCTGTAAGGACAAAAAGGACGATCCGACCCCTTCGGAAAGCGAACAGAAACCGGCAGATGAGACACAAACTGCAAGTTTCAATATCGAGATTACCGATATAAGCTTATTCGGTGCTACCGTTACCTTCACTCCGGCGGATGAGTCGGTTACATACGTGTACGGCGTAATCGCAGCCAGTCGGTTCAACGAGGATTCTATCAAGGGTCAGTATACCAAAGAGTATGTTGACGGAGCCATTGAATACTATTCGAAACAGCTCCATAGAGAAGTGTATTATCGCGAACTTTTCTCACAGGGCGTAAAAACGTACACATACGATTATCTCACCCCGGAAACGGACTATGTGGCGGTAGCTTTGGGAATTGACACTGTTTCGTTCGATGTGACTACACCGGTAGTTACAAAGCCTTTCCGGACCCTGAAACATGAAATGTCCGGCGAAATCGCCATTGAGGTTTCCGATATCAATGCCATCGGTGCTACTGTTACCGTTACGCCTTCCAATTTTGGCATTACGTATGTGTACAGTGTGGTTCCTACGGCGGAATACGATGAGTCATCACTTGAAACGCACTTTACAAAAGCGTTCTTCGACAATTATATTCAGTTTTACGCATACTACGGCGAAACAGTATATTATGGAGATCTCTTATATAAGGGTAAAGAAGTGCGGACATTCAATGATCTCACCCCGGAAACCGACTATACCGTTTATGCTGTGGGTATAGACACCGTTTCATTCCTTATGTCAACGCCGATAGCTTCGAAAACCTTCAGAACCGCAAAATGGGAGAAATTAGGCGAAAAAGAATTGTCATTCAAGGATGTAAAGTTTGATAATCAAGTGAGTGGTAAAGGATGGTGGCAACTGTACGGTTACTCTGAAACAATTGACAACGCGTTCTATTATCTTACCGTTTCACCAATGGAAACGGACAATGTAGCAGGTAACTATACGATGGAGGACATGGATTTGGACTGGACATATATGGTTGATGGTACAATCATAGGAAACGATACCACATACAACGGTATGATTTCTTTTGTGGATGGACTGTTTGAGGTGAAAGAAACGGAAACGGGTGCCGAAATGGATGCAATCGTAAACGGCAGCGATGGCTACGAATACACACTCCACGTTACTGGTATCCTTGCAGTGGATGAGGATGACTACAACTGGGCTCCCACCCGCCGCAAGGCTTCCGCCCGCAAGGTGACGGTGAAACGGAACAAAGCCGTCGGCATCAAGAAACTGAACTTCCCTAAACGCTGACCAAGCCTGCTAAAAACTATGCCGCTATGAGAAAAGTAGTATTATTGTTGTTGACCTGTTGGGCGGTGTGCGCACTGGCTGATTCCAAACTTGTAATCGTCGGGTTGCAAGGTGAGGAACAGCCGTACGTACTCGCACAACTGGGCAGAATCACGTTCGAGGATGATGTGATGTATCTGTATGGCAAAGATGGTGACCTGCTGGGTTATACGGATATTGACAGAGTGGGCAGACTTATGTTTGATGAGCGGACCGCTATCGGGCAGCCGGAAGCGGACAGTTTCCTGTATGTCTGTTCTGATCCGGCGCAGCAGTCCCTGTTGGTGAGGAACCTGCAGGGCGGGCAGACGGTGCGGGTGTTCTCCATGACCGGACAACTGATATCACAGACACCTTCGGCTGACGGAGAGGCCCGTGTGGATGTCACAGGACTGGCCAACGGTACGTATCTGCTGCAGGCAGGTGCGCAGGTTGTTAAATTTATCAAACAATAAATTCTTGTAAAACTATGAAACGTTATTTTCTTGTTGCCGTTGCGGCATTCCTTTCAATGGGCTTGTACGCCCAGCAAATGAAAGTCTGGATGGACGGAAAACTGGCGTATCTGCTTCCTGTACAAAAGATTGACAGTATCACATTTGATATGGACCCGGGTGATGAGCAGGATCCGGCATTTATAACTGTCGCAGTTTCGGATATAAATGCAGTCGGAGCAACCGTTATCGTAACGCCCTCCAACCCGGACATTACGTATGTGTACACAGTGGTTCCTACCGGGGAATACGATGAGGCATCGCTTCAGACACGCTATACAAAAGCTTTCTTTGACGATATCATAGAGTATTACGCATACTACGGTAAAGATTTGTATTATGGTGATCTCTTGTATAAAGGCAAAGATGTGTACAAATTCAATGATCTCACCCCGGAAACGGACTATACAGTTTATGCCGTCGGTGTCGATACCGTCACCTTTATGTTGTCAACGCCGATTGCCACGCAAACCTTCAGAACCGCCAAATGGGAAAAAGTCGGCGAAAAGGAACTATCATTCAGCAATATCGCCTTTTGGGATAAAGTAGATAATCAAGGTTGGTGGCAATTAAACGGTAACTCGGAAACAATTGGCAACTCATTCTACTACATTACTGTCTCACCCGCTGAAACCGAAACCGTGGAAGGCAACTATACGATGGAGGATATGGATCTTGATTACACATTTATGACGCATTATACCGTCAACGGAAGCGACACCACCGCTACGTTGATCAACTTCGTGGAAGGTCTGTTTGAGGTGAAAGAAACGGAAACGGGTGCCGAAATGGATGCAATCGTAAACGGCAGCGATGGCTACGAATACACACTCCACGTTACTGGTATCCTTGCAGTGGATGAGGATGACTACAACTGGGCTCCCACCCGCCGCAAGGCTTCCGCCCGCAAGGTGACGGTGAAACGGAACAAAGCCGTCGGCATCAAGAAACTGAACCTTCCAAAACGCTAACCTATGACTCTTACTTTTCAAATCAACTACCGCGCCCTCTTCGGGCAACGGCTTTGCGTCATCGAGGCGGACAAGCCCGTGTTCGGCTGGACCGAACAGCAACCTCTCTTTCTCAACTGCGTGGGTGAGGACTTCTGGACGGCTTCGCTTGTGGTGGAGCAGCCCAAAGGCGAAATCCGCTTCCGCTATGCCATCGCGCTGGGAAACGGCTGTTTCTTCTACGAGGTAGGCGACGCGCGGCAACTCGCTTGGCAGACCAATGACAAGGATATTGTTCTCCGCGACTTCTGGCGCGCCGGGACAGAGGAGGATGCCTTCCGCACACGCGCTTTCTCGTTCCGTCGTCCTGACCGTCAGGCCGCCATGCGGCATATCGCCCCCAAGAAGGACGAGGCGGTCGTCATCTTCTCGCTTGACCTCCCGCAGATACTCCCCACGCAGGGTGTCGCCGTACTGGGCAGCGGAAAGGCTCTCGGCAACTGGGACAAAGCAAAGAAACTCTGCCTCTCCGACCACTCCTTCCCCGTCTTCAGTGGCGCGTTGCGCGTTCCCGCTGACGAGGTGATTGAGTACAAATACTGCATCTACGACCTGCAGACAGGCGAGGTGGCGGATATGGAATGGGGTGAGAACCGGCAGATATGGGGTGTGCGCAAAGGCATTACCATCCGCCAGAACGACCGCCTCTTCCGCCGCACGCAGCCCCGTCTCAAAGGTGCCGGTGTGGCTGTGCCCGTATTCTCGCTTCGCACAGAAGAGGGATTCGGCACGGGTGAGTTCCTTGACCTCAAGAAAATGGCGGACTGGGCGGTGCTTACAGGGCAGAAGATGATTCAGACCCTGCCTGTCAACGACACCACCATCACCCATACCTTCCTCGACTCCTATCCCTACAAGGCGGTCAGCGTCTTCGCCTTGCATCCCATTTACCTGCATATACCCGCAATGGGCAAACTCACTGCCGCCGCGCAGAAGAAGTACGACAAGCAGAAAGAGGAGTTCAACAGCCTCACGTTTGCCGACTATCCCAATGTATATGCGGCGAAGATGGAGTATTTCCACCATCTCTATAAGAAGGACTACAAGAAACTGGCGGCTACTGAAGCCTTCAAGCAGTTCTTCGCCAAGAACGAGGACTGGCTTGTGCCTTACGCGGAGTTCATTGCCCGCCGTGACAAGCAGGACAAGGAACTGTATTTCTACTTGCAGTTCCACGCTGACAAGCAACTCAGCGAAGCCGTGGCATACGCCCATTCCGTAGGTGTGGCTATCAAAGGCGACATACCTATCGGCATATCACCCGAGTCGGTGGATGCCGCCTCGCACCCCGAACTGTTCCACCTCGATGCCTCTGCAGGCGCGCCGCCTGACGACTTCTCCATCAGCGGACAGAACTGGGGATTCCCCACCTACAACTGGGAGGAGATGGCGAAGGACAACTACGGCTGGTGGCAACGCCGCTTCCGCAAGATGCAGGACTACTTCGATGCCTACCGCATAGACCATATACTCGGTTTCTTCCGTATTTGGCAGATGCGCCGCACCGACGTATGGGGACTGTGCGGACATTTCTCGCCCGCCATGCCCTACTCGCTGCAGGACTTGTGGAATATGGGTGTCAAGTTGGACGAGGGCCGTATGACCCTGCCGTATATCCGCTCCACGTTCCTCGGCGATGTCTTCGGTTACGACACCGAGTACGCCAAACACCATTTCCTTAACACCCGCGACAACTATGTCTATTGGTTCAAGGACGAGTACGACACGCAGGTCAAGATACAGACGTATATTGAGCAGCAGCTGGCTCTGCCGCAGGACAAACGCAATGATCGTCTGGCGGACGACACGCTCAACAACCTCTTGAACGGTCTGCTCTACCTCCATTGCGAGGTGCTGTTTGTGCGCGACCAGACCAACCCCGCTATGCTCCATCCTCGTATCTCCGTCTTCCAGTCACATGCGTTCAACGAACTGTATGACGACCAGAAGCAGGTGATAATGAATATCTACAACGACTATTTCTACCGCCGTCACAATCAGTTCTGGCGTGACTCGGCGATGCGCAAACTGCCGACACTCATCCGTTCCACGGGAATGCTCTGCTGCGGCGAGGATCTCGGTATGGTGCCCGACTGTGTGCCGTCCGTCATGCACGAACTGCATATCCTCAGTCTGGAAATCCAGCGTATGCCCAAAGACCCGAAGCGCACGTTCGCGCACCCCGCCGATGCTCCCTACCTGAGCGTCTGCACCACCGGCACGCACGATATGAACCCGCTGCGCGCATGGTGGGAGGAGGACCGCAGCGTCACGCAGCGTTTCTACAACGAGCAGTTGGGACGCTGGGGCGATGCGCCGGAACAGATGACCCCGGAGATTGCAGAAGCCGTCATCAACCAGCATATGTACAGCCC
>DBVX01000059.1:9655-10140 GCA_002308815.1 Bacteroidales bacterium UBA1253 | reverse complement strand
TTCTACCAGTGCGATGTGGATGTCATCGGGACAGAATCGCTGGTGTCAGAATTGGAACTGATTGAGATAGTCAAGGAGGTTTACCGCCGTCTCGGACTGCGGGTCACACTCAAACTGAACAACCGCAAGATACTGGCTGGCATAGCCGAATACATCGGCGCGCCGGACAAGATGATTGACATCACGGTGGCAATAGACAAATTAGACAAGATAGGCGGGGAGAAAGTGAAAGAGGAACTGCGGGAACGCGGCCTGGGCGAAGAGAGCATCCGGCTGCTCCAGCCCGTTTTTGCCCTGAGCGGGAGCAACGAGGAAAAACTGCAGACCATCGCCGATATGCTGCATGACAGCGAAACGGGGCTGAAGGGTGTGGAAGAGACACGCACCGTGCTCGACCTCTACCGCGAAACGACCCAAGGAGAGGACGATGACCGGTTCTCGGTGGAACTGGACCTGACGCTTGCGCGCGGACTGAACTACTACAC
>DBVX01000059.1:250-9612 GCA_002308815.1 Bacteroidales bacterium UBA1253 | reverse complement strand
GGACGCTACGACAACCTGACCGGCATATTCGGTCTGCCCGATGTGAGCGGCGTGGGCATCTCCTTCGGAGCGGACAGGATATACGACTGCCTGACCGCACTCAATCTGTTCCCGGCGGAATCCGATGCCAAGACCGAACTGCTGTTCGTACCGATGGGCGGACAGGAGATGAAACAGGCAATACGTTGGGCAAGCGCGCTTCGAGGTCAGGGCAGACGGGTGGAGGTCTATCCCGAGGCCGCCAAGATGAAGAAACAACTCGGTTACGCCGACTCCAACCATATACCCTACGTCGCCATCATCGGTTCGGAGGAACTGGAGGGGCAGACCGTCGCGCTGAAAGACATGCAGACGGGCGAACAGAAACGAATGACACAGGCGGAACTGTCCGCCTTTATGGAGAAACAGCCATGAACACGAATGCCGAATACGACCAAATAATTGCCAAGGCGCGGCGCATCTTCGAGTTGAAGATGAAAGACTACGGGCCGTCCTGGCGCATTATGCGTCCGCAGACGGTCAATGACCAACTCTATATCAAAGCCAAGCGGGTACGGGAGATAGAGATGACGGGCGAGAACCTCGTAGGCGAATCCGTTGAGGGAGAAATGTACGCCATTGTCAACTACTCACTTATCGGTATCATCCAACTGCGCCACGGCTTTTCGGACGATGTGGACATGTCCGCTGACGAGGCGACCCGACTGTACGACACCTACGCCAGCGAAGCCAAGGAACTGATGCAGCGCAAGAACCACGATTACGGCGAGGCTTGGCGGGAGATGTTCCCGTCGTCACTGACCGACATCATCCTCACCAAGATCAACCGCAACAAGTCAATTGCCGCGCACAACAACGTCACCCTCATTTCGGAGGGGTGCGAGGGCAATTATTTCGATATGCTCAACTACGCTGTCTTCTACCTTATCAAGAGTTCCGGCTTTGAAAAAAAATGAGCAATCAGTTTCCTCAAAACGCATAAAATTCTCAATGTGACTAAAAATATTTGCAATAACAGGAAAACAGTCTTACCTTTGCGCGCCTTTTTATCCCTTTACTTATATGGATGAGAACCTGAAAAGTCTGTTTGAGAGAGCAAAATCGGCATCCCGGATGCTGTTGCATCTGACGGATGATGACCGCAATCGCGTACTGTTGCGTGTGGCGGATGCTATTGAGCGGAGCGAGCGGGAAATCTTGTCATCCAATGAGAAAGATCTCGCCCGGATGGACAAGGGCAATCCGATGTACGATCGGTTGCAGTTGACCCCTGCACGCATACAGTCAATAGCGTCCGATATGCGGCACGTGGCGCAACTCCCCACCCCTTTGGGTGTCGTGACGAAACAAAACACACTCCCGAACGGTATCCGCTTGCACAGGGTCAGCGTACCTTTCGGTGTGATAGGCGTGGTGTATGAGGCGCGTCCGAATGTAACATACGATGTGTTCTCACTCTGTTTCAAAAGCGGCAACACATGTATGCTGAAAGGGGGAAAGGATGCCGTTGACAGCAATCTCTGCGCGGCAAATATCATCCAGACCGTCCTGCGTGAAGAGGGAATAGACGAGCATTGTGTCATGCTGATGCCCGCTACACACGATGCCACTGAAGCACTTCTCACGGCGGTGGGATACGTGGATCTATGCATTCCACGTGGCAGCCGCAGACTGATTGATTTTGTGCGCGACAACGCCCGTGTACCTGTGATTGAAACAGGTGCGGGTGTGGTGCACACATACTTTGACAAAGACGGCGATCTGGAGAAAGGCAAACGCATCATCAATAACGCCAAGACACGCCGCGTGAGCGTATGCAACGCACTGGACTGCCTGTTGGTACACAAGGAACGCGAGAAAGACCTTGACCAACTGCTTGCACCTATGAAAGATCGTGTACAGTTCCATTTCGGCGAATACGGACGCGAATGGCAGTCATACGACTTGAGCGTGAAGATCGTGGAGTCTGCGGACGAAGCGATTGCCTTTATCCAACAGCACAGCAGCGGTCATTCGGAAAGCATTATCACTGAAAACGAGGAAACGGCACGCCGTTTCCAGCGGGAGATTGACGCGGCATGTGTTTATTGGAACGTCCCCACCTCCTTCACCGATGGCGCGCAGTTCGGATTAGGTGCGGAGATAGGTATATCAACCCAAAAACTCGGTCCACGCGGTCCGATGGGGCTGGAAGAGATAACCACCTACAAATGGATTATTGAAGGCGAAGGTCAGATTAGAGAATAGAATACCAATATATTGATCAATACCATGAAAATCTTTATCAAACTAACCCTTGTATGCCTGTTCGCTCTGGCAGCGGGTTCGATGACGGCGCAAACCGCCAAACAAGCAAACCAGCTCTTTGAAGCCGGCAAGTATGCGGATGCGTTACCTATGTATGAGAAACTTCATTCAGGCAATCCGAGCAACCTGCTCTTCACCTATCGTGTAGCGCGCTGCCTGCAGGAAGCGAGACGGTATACCGAAGCGTTGCCTCTGTTTGCAAAGACCGAAAAGAAATACACACTGAGTTATTTTTATGAAGGCGAATGCTATCAGGCTCTTTGGAAACCGGACGAAGCGATAGCCGCTTACCGGATGTATATTATTGAGTCAATGTCGAGCGATCGGACAGAGTACGTACAGGAGCAGATTGCCATTGCGGAGAAACGCAGCCGCTATATCCACCGCGTTACCGATGTGAAGATTATCGACTCGGTGTATATCAGCAAGTCCGACCTGCTGCATGCCTATCCGCTGAGCAAGGAGGCGGGTACGCTGACGCAGAGTGCGGACGGCAGCATCACCTATACGAACCCGCGTGGCGACAAGCGCTTTTTCACTCAGGGTACAGCGTTGCAGCAGCAAAGCCGGCTTCTCAGCGAATGGGACAAACCCGAGAATCTGCCCGCCTCCGTCAATCGCGGCAGCAAACAGGACTATCCGTTCTGTATGGGCGATGGTACAACCCTCTACTTCGCCTCGCAGGCGGAGGATGGAATGGGCGGATGGGACATCTATATGACCCGCTACAATCCCGCCACCAACACCTATGCCGCAGCGGAGAACATCGGTTTCCCTTTCAACTCTGAAGGCAATGACTACCTCTACGTGATTGACGAGCAGATGGGTGTCGGCTATTTCGCCACCGACCGCCGCTGCAGCGATGGACAAGTATGTGTCTATACATTCCTTGCAGAGAATAATCCCTCCTATCTGCCGATGTCCATGTCAAGTGAGCAATTGGCAGCCTTCGCCCAACTCAGAGAATACCACCGTGCAGAAAGACCCGTAGTGGAAATTCCCGAAGAGGAGGAAGCGGTACCCGTCATCAATACGAAAGAAAAGGCGAAAAAGAAGGCAACCGAATCGTCAGTCTTCTTCATTGTGGACGATCGGACCGTCTATACCAAACTCAAGGATTTCCAGAATTCCGATGCACGCACACTCTACAAGCAGTATGCCGGCTGGCAGAAGGAACTGACCGATACCAACGAGAAACTGGTGGAGAAGCGAAAAGCATACTTCGAGGCATCCTCCAAGAAACGCCTCACAATGGTTGCCTCCATCCTTGAACTGGAAAAACGCAGAAGTGAACTGCAAGCGCAGATTGACAAGGCTGCCAAAAAAATCCGTAAAATGGAAAAATAATACGGATTAAGAATGACAGAAAAAGGAATCTCTCGTTGGAGAGATTCCTTTTTTACTAAGAATACATCATACCTTCAATGCGATTGACAAGACGCTTGGGGAGGATGCGGTCAAGGAAACAGAAAATCTTATACTGCCAACCGCCGACATAAAGCGGGGCAGGAAAACGGGAAGTGGCAATCCGCCAAAGAGCTTTTGCCATTTTTTTCGCGCTCATACCGTTCTGTTCGTCCCTCTCCATCGCCTCTACAGCCTTTTCTGCATGGGGATAGACATCCGCACCCGCCGTTCCCTTCACACGAGAGGATGTGAAACCCGTTGCCACATCCCCCGGCATCAGACACGACACCTGAATGTGATAAGGACGGACTTCGTTGGCAAGAGCCAGTGCCATCGCATTGAGAGCCGCCTTACTGGCACTGTAGAGGCTCTGATAAGGCACACTCAACACCGCCGCAACGCTGCTCGTGAAGATAATCCGCCCATACATCTGCTTGCGCAATGCGGGCAGAACAGCCTGCACCAAATAGAACGTCCCGAAGAAATTGACATCGAACTGCCGCTTGGCTTCCACCACCGGTGTGAACTCGACCGGTCCACTGATTCCCATTCCTGCATTGCTGATCACGACATCTATATGGTCAGTCAGCCGCATCACTTCGGCAACAGCCTGCCGCACCTGCTCCGGCGACGACACATCGCAGTCTATGTGCGTGACCCCTTCGTAACTGCTGCCATGACGGCTCAGTTCATATACCAGCCAGCCGCGGGAGGCGAACAATCCGGCTGCCGCCTTGCCTATACCGCCGGATCCGCCGGTTAGAAGAAGTGTGTGCGAAAAGGTATTCAAAGGGAATCGGTTTTTTCCTGTAGCACGCGGGCGATGATAGCGGTTGCCTCGTCAATGATGTCCTCCGTATGGGTCGCCATTAGTGTAGTGCGGAGCAGACACTCGCCTTCCACACAAGCCGGCGCGATGACCGGATTGACAAAGACTCCTTCTTCAAAAATCCGCTTGCCTAAATAGAGTGTACGCAGCGTTTCGTAAGTGAAAATGGGTACAATGGGGGTTGGAGCCTCTATGATAGGTACACCCGCCTTGAGGAGTGCCTGTTGGAAATAATGCGTGATGCGCATCAGCCGTTCCGGACGTTCGGGGTCTTCCTTGAGCCGCTGAAGAGCAGCCAAAGCAGTAGCGGTGCTGCTCGGAGTCAGCGATGCCGAGAAAATGAAAGGCCGGCAGGTATGGCGCACATACTCTGCCACCCGTTGGGACGTGAGCATACAGCCTCCTATGCTGGCAAGCGACTTGGAGAACGTGAGCATCGTGATGTCCACTCGGTCGGTCAGTCCGAACATATCCGCCGTACCTCTGCCTCCTCTGCCCAATACGCCGAATCCGTGGGCATCGTCCACCATCACGCGGGCGTGATACTTGTCGGCAAGATCGCATATCTCGGGCAGTTTGCATATATCCCCGCGCATGGAGAACACACCGTCGGTCACAATCAGTTTGCCCGCTTCTAAAGGAAGGGACTGCAGTTTGCGCTCCAGATCCTCCATGTCGGAATGCTTGTAGCGGAGCTGGGTAGCGTAACTCAAGCGCGTGCCGTCGTAGATGGAGGCGTGGTTCTCACGGTCGTTCAGAATAAAGTCATCCTTTCCGCATATTGTGGAAAGGATGGCAAGATTGGTCTGAAAACCTGTGGAGCATGTCATTGCAGCCTCGTAACCGGTGAAATCCGCCAATGCCTGCTCCAGTTGTAGGTGCAGGTCGAGCGTGCCATTCAGAAACCGGCTGCCGCTCACACCCGAACCGTATTTGTCAAGGGCGCGTTTGCCGGCGGCTATCACCTGCTCGTCCTCCGTCAGACCGAGGTAATTGTTGCTGCCCAGCATGATACGTCTTTTCCCCTCCATTTCCACAACCGGAGCCTGACGCGACTCCAAAGTGTGGAAATAGGGATAGATGTTCTTGCGGCGAACTTCGTCCAGAAGCTCGAAATGGCACTTGTCAAACAGGTCCATTTACAATACGTTTAAGTCTTTGAGAACGGCGGTCGTTTTGCGGACGGCTGCCTCGCTGTTGCGCAGTTGCTCCATCTCCTCTTGAGAGAGTTGAAGTTCAAGAACCTTCTCCAGACCGTTTCTTCCTATGATGCAAGGTACGCCGATAGTTATGTCCTTCATTCCGTATTCGCCTTCGAGGGATACAGAGCAGGGAATCATTTTCTTCTGATCCTTGATGATGCTTTCGGCGACACTTGCGGCTGCGGCTCCGGGAGCCATCCACGCGCTCGTGCCGAGCAGACCGGTCAGCGTGGCACCGCCTACCATGGTCTTCTTCACCACGTCGTCTATCTCTTCATCCGACAGGAAGTTGCTCACGTGCACGCCCTTGTAGGTCATGAACGACTTCAGGGGAATCATCGTCGTGTCGCCGTGACCGCCAATTACGAAGCCGTCCACATCGTTGGCGTTGCAGTTGAGTGCTTGGCTCATGTAATAGCGCAGACGCGCGCTGTCCAACGCGCCGCCCATACCTATGACGCGGTTGCGCGGCAGACCTAATGCGTGCAGCGTCAGATAAGCCATTGTGTCCATCGGGTTGGAAACGACAATCAGGATGGCGTTAGGAGAATAGGTCAATATCTGAGTCGCAACACTCTTCACGATGCCGGCGTTCACACCGATCAGTTCCTCGCGGGTCATACCCGGCTTGCGGGGGATACCCGAAGTGATGATGACCACATCCGAGTCCGCCGTGCGGCTGTAATCGTTCGTAACGCCTTCCACCACTGTGTCAAAGCCCATCAACTGGGCGGTCTGCATAATATCCATGGCCTTGCCCTCAGCAAGTCCCTCTTTGATGTCAATCAGACATACACGGTCGGCTACCTCATGAACCGCCAACACATTCGCGCAGGTCGCTCCCACATTGCCTGCACCCACTACAGTTACTTTTGACATAATCCTATAATTTTTATTTTGTGTGTATTAAACTTGTTCCGTCGTATCGGAAAGACCATTATCGTAGCAAATCATTCCGATACATTGCGCAAAAATACCGCATCCGCATCAATTAACGAAATAGAAAATGCAAAAAGTGACAAAAATATGCAAGTTTGCATTCCGAATGTTACACTTTGTGTTTTCTGTTTTGTGCTTTGCACCGTAATGCACTACTTTTGTTTGCCTGGTTGTTCAATGAGCATATATCAAATCATTCAAATTAAATATGTCACTCAACAGTTTCTTCGCTTCGTTTCTTCCCAAGGAGGAAAAGTTATTACCCAAGTACAAGACGATGGCAAGCCGCATCGTGGTTGGTGCCGACCTTTTTACCGAACTGGTGTCGGCCACCGAGCGCGACAAGCAGGTCGAACTCTACACCAAAATCAAGACAATTGAGACCGAGTGCGACAATATCATCATCGACATCTTTGAGCACATCAACAACGCCTTTGTCACCCCGTTCGACCGTGAGGACATGCACCAGTTGTGCAGCGATTTGGACGACGTGATGGACTATATCAACGACAGCGCCAAGCGAATGGTGCTCTATCATCCCCGCGAGATTCCCAACAAGGCGATGCACATGGCGGAAATCATCCTCGAGGGAACCAAGGCGATGGAGGTCGCCTGCGGGGAACTCGGCATCATGAACAAGCAGCCCGACATCGCGCTTGAGCAGTGTGCCAAACTCCACGACCTCGAGCACGAGGGCGACGACGTGTACGACAATTTCGTCAAGGAGCTCTTCGAGACCGAGAGCGACCCGAAGGAACTCATCAAGATTAAGGAGATTATGCAGAGTATGGAGGAGGCGACCGACCGTGCCAACCATGTCGGGAAGACCCTCCGTACCATCATCGTTAAATACGCCTGAGTATGGGACATCTCATTGCCATCATCGTCCTTGCGCTGGCGTTTGATTTCATCAACGGCTTTCACGATTCGGCGAACTCCATTGCCACCGTCGTTTCCACCAAGGTCTTGAAGCCTTTCGTGGCGGTCGTGTGGGCGGCGTTCTTCAATTTCATTGCCTTCTTCATTGCCGAGTACCTTCTCGGCTTCAACATTGCCAACACCGTCCAGAAGGTCGTCGAGGCGGACATGGTCACCATGCCCATTATCATCGCGGGCTTGGCGGCGGCGATTGTCTGGAGCCTCATCACGTGGTGGAAGGGCATCCCGTCATCCTCGTCCCATACGCTTATCGGAGGCTTGATGGGTGCGGCCATCTGTTCCAAGGGCATTGCGGCGGTCCACTGGTCCACCATCGGCATCATCTGCCTCTTTATCATCGTTGCCCCGCTTATCGGCTTTGTGGTCGGCAATCTCATTACCGTCTTGGTCTATTGGTGCTGCCGCAGGGCGAAGCCCCACAAGGCGGATGTCTGGTTCAAGCGCGCACAGCTCGTCTCCAGTGCCTGCCTCAGTATTGGTCACGGACTCAACGACAGCCAGAAGGAGATTGGTGTCATTGCCTGTGCCTTGACGGCCTATGCCGCCCAGTACGGCATGGACACGCTGCCCCATTGGCTCATGCCCGACACGACGGTGGCGGACACGGCGGCGCGCAACCTGACAGGAGCACCCGTGTGGATTCCCGTGGCGTGTATCACTGCCATTGCCATCGGAACCATGTCCGGCGGCTGGAAAATCATCAAGACCATGGGTAACAAGATCACCCGCATCACGCCGGTGGAGGGCTTCTGTTCGCAGGCGGCGGGAGCCGTGACGCTTTTCGTCACGCAGAACCTTGGTATCCCTGTCTCCACCACCCACGTCATCAGCGGCGGCATTATGGGTGTCGGGGCGGTCAAGCGCATGAGTGCCGTCAGGTGGGGGGTCAGCCTTGACCTCATCACCGCGTGGATTATCACCATCCCTGTCTCCGCGCTTATCGGAGCATGTGTCTACGGGGTGGTCGTCTCATTCGTCTGAGGGGCCGAGCAGCCGCGAGAGGCTGTAAAGTACGATTCCCGCAGCTACGGATACGTTAAGCGAATGTTTCGTTCCGTACTGCGGGATTTCTATGCATCCGTCCGACATGTCCACCACTTCCTGCGACACGCCGAACACCTCGTGACCCATCACCACTGCCACGGGGCGGTCGCCTGTGTGTGTGCGGTCCAGCGAAGGAAGGGGGATGCTGTCGTGTACCTGTTCCACGGCGAACACCGTGTAGCCCTCTTCGTGCAGCCGCCGAACGGCATCGGCGGTGGATGCTGAGTGTTCCCATTCCACGCTCTCTTCCGCCCCGAGCGCGGTCTTGTGTATCTCTTGGTTCGGAGGGCACGCGGAGATGCCGCACAGTATCACCTTCCGCAGGCGGAACGCGTCCGCCGTGCGGAATACTGCCCCTATGTTGTGCTGGCTCCGCACATTGTCTAACACCACCACAAGGGGCGTCTTCGCGGACTCATGGAATTCCGCCACGGTCATGCGGTGCATCTCGGAGATTGTCTTTTTTTTCATTGTCGGTTTCGATGCTTTCTGTTGTATCGGATTTTTTGAGGGAGCAAAGATACAGTATTATATCTGACACGTACAAATATAATGAACAATGAAGAATCCTATAAAGTCTTAATAATCCGCCTTCAGAAAAAATGCTGAATATTCAACAAGGGACACGCATACTTGTGCATGCGTGTCCCCAAAATGATATAAAGAATCCGTCCTTATCCTCCGAAGTTATCGAA
>DBVX01000059.1:0-122 GCA_002308815.1 Bacteroidales bacterium UBA1253 | reverse complement strand
TCGCCCATGACAGGAGCGATGAAGCCTGCCGTGTACTTGATACCCAGTTGGTCGGCCTTCGGGTCCGGACGGTCCAACGCCAAGTGGAAATGGAAGTTCGGGAACTCCTTCTCCAGCGCGAG
>DBVX01000003.1 GCA_002308815.1 Bacteroidales bacterium UBA1253 | reverse complement strand
CACCGAACTGGAAGTGGTGAACGGCAATCCTGAAGAGGTGTCCGAAACAAAGAAATTTGTCCGCGACGGAATCCTCTACATCGAGCGGAACGGTGGACTGTTCGATGCGCAGGGAAAGCGTCTGGAATAACAAATGAACTTGAAAATAGGCGTTTTTGACAGCGGTTACGGAGGGCTGACGATTCTTGATAAGATTCGTCAGCACCTCCCTTTTTATGATTATATATATCTTGGCGACAATGCCCGCGCGCCATACGGAAGCCGCTCGTTCGAGGTCATCTACCGCTACACGCTGGAGGCGGTCAGACGTTTGGAAGCGGAAGGATGCCGCATCATTATCCTTGCCTGCAACACCGCCTCGGCGAAGGCGTTGCGCACTATCCAGCAGCATGACATCGATCCCTCTCGTCTGAGGGTGTTGGGTGTGATACGTCCGACGGTGGAGGCGGTCAGAGGACAGTATATAGGCGTGCTTGCCACGCAGGGAACGGTGCAGTCTGAGAGTTATGTCCTGGAACTCCGCAAACAGAGGCAATTGCAACAAACTGGCAGTGACGTGGATAGCGGTGTGTCACAGCGGGAAGGCGGGGGCATGTTGCATATCACCCAGCAGGCGTGTCCGATGTGGGTGCCGCTCATTGAGAGCGGTGAGCATTTGGCAGCGGGAGCGGATTTCTTTGTGGACAAGTACCTCGGCGAGTTATGGCGGAAGGATCCGCTGATAGATACGCTCATTCTCGGCTGTACGCATTATCCGTTGCTGTTGCCTAAAATAGATGCTTGGATACGCGCTCATGTGAATCGGCAGGTGCGGATTGTTGAGCAGGGTCATATAGTGGCGCGTAGTCTGAACGGCTATCTGTCGCGTCACGGGGATATTGCGTCTGTTTTGTCTTGCGGTGGTACGTGTCGGTATCTGACATCGGAACAAGCTGACACTTTCAACCGTTCAGCGGGTATTTTTCTTGCCTCGCCGATACAGTCGGAACATATCGATCTATAAACCCCGGAAAAGTCGGTAATTTCGATATATCGATAATTCGGTATTTCGAAGTTCCGATTACTTTTCCCAGCCTTCAAAAATTTCCGGACCGTAGGTGTTGTCCTCCGATTTGTCGTGGAGGGGATTCCACAGTTGCGCGAAGAAGGGGTTGCGTTTTGCCTCTTTGTCCCATTGCCACGGACGCGGATTTTTCTCGTCTGCGTAGGGCCACGGGAAACAGTCTGGACACCAGTGTCCGCCGAGCAGGATGAGACGCGGTGTGGCTTCAAATACGTGACCCTCTGCGCATTGCCAGTGGAGCGGTGTGTCCCAGATGGTTACCGGTTCTTTCAATGCGTCTTGCAGTTCCGCTTCAGTGGTCAGGCATCTGCCTCCCCTGAAGGAAGCGGCACGTTGCATATCTTCGAGGGTGAAGTCCGCCATTGGTTTGTTCTCATCGTATCCGTGATCAAGCCGGGCGGCTTGTTCCGACGGGCGGTTGGGGTCTTGCTCCCGCCACGGAAGTATGGCGCGGTATTTCTCCAACGAACCGTAGTAAGCGTTGATACGCTGTTGCTTGTTGTGGCGTATCCACCATTGTGTGCCGTGTTCCTTGCTCATTGCCATTGCGAACATCGCCAGTTTGACGATATGCGGCACAAGGTGGGAGGCATAGACAAGGCGTGATCGGATGGTGAAACGCAGGGCGGGCGGCAGTGAGTCGGACTGTGCCATCCGGCGGAAGTAGTCCTTGATAGGCACATTGGCGCGGAAGTGGAGGTAGTTCTCCAGAAGGTCGCTGTCGAGGTACCACATCCCGTGGAAATTGCGCGTGGCAAACCACTTCGCTTCGAATATCTTTTCAGGTGGCGGACATCCGATGGCTTTCAGCAGCAGGCACTCGAACTCGTAGTTGGTGATGCGGTATTCCTGTCCTGATCCGATATTGTAGTAGCGGTTCCAGAACCCGTCAGGCACGTCCTCGCGGCAGACGCGCTCAAGCAGCCGTCCGCTATCCTCAACGGTAGCCCATTCCAGCACACCGCGTATGGGGACGTGGAACATGATTGGGTCGTAGTTCTTGAGGATGGCGGGGTGGAGTATGCCCGACTGACGGAGGCTGACCCATTGCCGTATAGGCGCGTTGGTCAGGATGCGTTCTGCCCAAGCCTTGGTGATGCCGTAGTGGTCGTATGGTGAGACGCAGATGGGGTCGCCTGTCCGTCCCCAATGGAGCGGTTCGCGCCGGTCGCCCATTTGTGCCACGGAGCCTATATACACCAGTTTGGGCTGCACGGGTTGTGCCAGTATGGCATCACGTATGTAGGTGGCTGCCTTGATATTCGTGTCGCGTGTCTGCCGGGGACGGTAGTCGGCTTGCGGGGAGACCATACCGCCGGTGTGAAGTACTATATCGGAGTCTGTTACGCCTTTGAGGACATCTTCGTAGCGGGTCAGATCGCCCCAGATGATATCAATGCTGTCGCCGTAGGGGAGAAGCAGTTTCTTGTTCTTTTCGGAATACCGTGCCAGAATACGCAGACGGTAGCGGTCTGGGAAGCGCAGAATCTCTTTCATTCCTGCCTGTCCCATTGTGCCGGTGGCACCGGTTAGGAATACAGTGGTCATAGCGGTGTTATCCAAATGTTCGGGGGCAAAAGTACTTTCTTTTTCGTGGTAAAGGATAAAAAATGCAGAAAAATGCAGAAAAATTTTTGCAGGTAGGAAAAATGGTGTACTTTTGCGCGCTTTTTCGTGGTAAAAATGTATTCCCGATGGCGGAAGGTACCTTAGCTCAGGTGGTAGAGCAATGGACTGAAAATCCATGTGTCCTTGGTTCAACTCCAAGAGGTACCACAATAGCACTGTCTGTCAGTGCTATTTTTTTTGTGGAACATAGTCTGCGGTAAGTCCTTTTCATAGCCTTTCGCCGTGCTGTAGGATACCTCCCTCCTCATCCGTACAAAATGCACATTTCTTTTGGTTGTATGCTGAAAGAGGCGTACTTTTGCAAGGTGATAGTTGGAATCGCAGTGTATTGGCGTTACAACTCTTCAAAGCAGACAAAAATGTCTTTTTCGCGCAAATAAAACGAAGTAACAACAAAAAAACAATAGATATGTTTCCTCTTAACAAGCAATTGGTCGATAACATCTGTATCGACTTCGGGCTGCGGAACGCTCATGAGTTGGGCGCAGCCTCCATCCGCCAGTTGGTGGGTGTGGTGAAGGACATCGAGCGTGCCACGGGCGAGGAGTTCGTCCACATGGAACTGGGAGAACCCGGACTGCCCGCCGAAAAGATCGGCATCGAGGCGGAGCATGAGGCTCTGCTCAACGGCTACGGCTCCAAGTACCCTGTCATTACGGGCATCCCCGAGGTCAAGCACTGGGGCTCGGAGTTCCTGAAAGCCTTTGTGGGATTAGACATTCCCGACGAGTGCATCGTGCCGACCGTAGGCTCCATGCAGGCGGCTTTCGCGCTCAATATGACGATGGCGCAATTAGACAAGGAGCGGGACACGGTGCTTTTCATCGACCCGTGTTTCCCCGTGCAGAAACAGCAGTGCAAGGTCATCGGCGTGCGCGTGGACTGCTTCGACGTGGCGGACTATCGCGGCGAGAAACTGGCGGAAGAACTGGAGCGGCATTTCAAGACGGGACGCATAGCGGCTATGCTGTTCTCCAACCCGAACAACCCGTCGTGGATGTGCCTGACGGAAAGAGAACTGGAGATTATAGGTCAGCTGGCGACCAAGTACAACGTGTTGGTCATCGAGGACTTGGCGTACCTCAATATGGATTTCCGTGACACCAAGCGCGGCGTGCCGTACCAGCCGCCGTATCAGCCGTCTGTGGGACGATACACGAACAACTGCGTCCACATGGTCTCGTCCTCCAAGATGTTCTCATACGCGGGTCAGCGCGGCGCGATAGTGGCGATGAACCCCGCACTGGCTCACCGCAGCTTCCCCTCGCTGGCGGAGCGGTACGGCAACGACGGGCAATTCCTGCGCAACTTCGTGTATATCATCCTCTACAGCCTCTCGTCGGGTGTCACCCATTCGGTGCAGTTCGCTATGGCGGCGATGTTCAAGGCGGCGTGCCAGGGTAAGTTGCGTTTCGTGGAGAACACCCGCGAGTACGAACGCCGCTCGGCGCGTATCAAGGAGATAATGGTGCGCAACGGCTTCCATATCGTTTATGACACCGATGCGGACGGACGCGAGGTCGGCAATGGCTTCTTCTTCACCTTCGGTTACAAGGACTGGACGGGTGAGAAGATGCTCAACAAACTGATTTATTACGGCGTGAGTGCCATTGCATTAGGTTCGACCGGCGCGAAGAGGGAAGGTATGCGCGGCTGCGCGAGTGCCATCCGTGAGGATCAGTACGCCCTGCTCGACGAGCGTCTCAGGAAATTCAACGAGGATTACAAGGACAAATAAGTTGAAAGTTGAAAGAAGTTTTTGAGTTGAAAGTAGAAAATGGAAAGATTGTAAACCGTAAAAAGAAAAACAGATGGAATATCAGTATGTATCTCCCGCCGAGGCGGTGAAACATGTGAAGAGCGGCGACACGATTGTGGTGCAGGGTTCGACCTCCATTCCGATGGTGCTGCTGCGCGCTTTGACCGAAAGAGCAAGCGAACTGCGGGATGTCAAACTCATATCGGGTTTCGGTGTGCATCCCGAGGACGCGCCCTATGCCAAGAAGGAGTATATCGACTCATTCCGCGCGTTGAGTATCTTTGTTCCCAACAACCTGCGCCGTGCGATGAAAGAGGGTGTGGCGGACACCATTCCCTGCTTCCTCGGCGAGGTGCCGAGCCTGTTCCGCAGCGGACAGGTGCCGGTGGATGTGACGTTCCTCAACGTGAGCGAGCCGGACGAGGACGGTTATTGCTCGTTCGGCGTGTCCGCCGACATCGCCTTCTCCGGCGCGGAGTGTTCGAAGACCGTCATCGCGCAGGTGAACAAGTACATGCCCCGCACATTCGGTGACCCCGTGATTCATGTGAGCAAATTGACCGCTATGTGCCGTGGCGATGAGCCGCTGGTGGAAGTGCCGACACCCGTGCCGAGCGAAATAGAGACGAAGATTGGCAACTACATTGCCGCCGAGATACCCGACGGGGCTACCTTGCAGATTGGAGTGGGGGGCATACCCAACGCGGTCATCAACGCGCTGAAAGACCATCAACACCTCGGACTTCATACGGAGGCGATTACCGACGGCGTACTGCCGTTGATAGAGAAAGGCATCATCGACAACTCACAGAAGAAGATTCTGCCGGGCAAGTCGGTCGGTTCTCTTATTCTCGGCAGTCGTCACTTGTATGACTATATAGACGGCAATACGAATTTCGTTATCCGCGATGTGGCTTGGACGAATGACCCGCAGATTATCCGTCAGAACCCGAAGGCTATGTCCATCAATTCGGCTATAGAAGTGGATTTGACCGGACAGATTTGTGCCGACTCCATCGGTGAGACGGTCATTTCAGGTGTCGGCGGACAGCATGATTTCTTCTACGGTTCGGCTCTGTCGGAAGGGGGCAAGTGCTTCCTTGCGCTCACGAGCAAGACGAACAAGGGTCAGTCGAAGATTGTGCCGCGTCTGGCTCCCGGTGCGGGCGTGGTGACGACCCGCTTTCAGGCGCAGTATATCGTGACGGAGTACGGCATCGTCTATCTGCGCAACCTGCCGTTGGCGGAACGTGCGAAAGCGTTGATTTCGGTTGCCGCCCCCGAGTTCCGTGAGGAGCTGGAGCGTGCCGCCGTGGAGCGTTTCGGCATCGGCTACCTGCGCCTGCGGTGATGCGACTGCACAATCTGAACATCTATTAACCAACAAAAATGAACTTTTATATTACTGTCCGATAAAACTCATAAAAGCCGTTTAACTTCCTGAAACTCTCTGATAATCAAATGTATATTGCTTG
>DBVX01000082.1:23531-57387 GCA_002308815.1 Bacteroidales bacterium UBA1253 | reverse complement strand
TACTACAGTTCCGCGCCTTGGGCGGTATAGGTCTTGCCGTTGCAGCGTATGTAGAGAATGCCATTGTTGATTACCTTTTTGCCGGTAAGGTTATCGGTTGGGAGGTCATTGAGGTCGGTTTCGGTTTTCTTTTCGTATTGCGCAATGACGGTGAGGTCAGCTGTAATGTTAGTAGCGGGTTTGGACCAACCAATGAAAGTGTATCCTTCGCGTACGGGTTCAGAGTCAGGTCCTACAGCGTCTTGTCCTTCTTCGACTTTCTCAACGAGAAGAACAGTAGCATCCCAGTCAAGGAAGGTTACAGTGAAATAGGTTTCTTTGACTTGGAAAGCGGCAATGAAGTCGAAGTCTTTAGTGACTGTAATGTTTCTTTCGGCGAGGTCAAATCCTTCGTTGTCGTCGTTCCATTGAACGAATTCTGCCTTATCGCCGGCAGGAGTAGCAATGAGATGCGCCGTAGCATTGTCGCGAACGAAGAAGTCACCGTCTTTTTCGAGTATAATGTCTTCGGGGTCAAAACCGATAGAAACCGTACCGAGTGATTCGTCCGAAGAAGCAACCGTTACTTTCCATCCTCCGAGTCCTCCTTCGATAGTGAAATAGTCCGCCCAAGTAGTTTCCGCGTAATCGGGAATGAGGAATCTATAGACATTCAAGACAGCGTTAGAACTCATATCGGCAAACACTTCTGTACCGAGTATGGGGGGCGTAAGAGCCGGACAGGATACCTGCTCAATGGGGCAATTATAGAAAGCGTAATCGTCCACCTGTTTGAGGTTCGGGGACAAGTAGAGTTTGGTAACGTTATCGCAATAAGAGAAACATTCTTCTCCGAGTGTGGTAATAGAGTTGGGCAGGTTGATTTCCTTCAGTTCGGAACACCATTTGAAAGCGGCGTTCGGAATGGCAGTAAGAGAATTAGAAAGTACGAGATCAGTAAGGCTTCCGCAACTGAAGAAGCAGGATTCTCCCAATTCGGTTATATTGTCGTGGAGCACAATGTCAGTGAGTGTTTCGCAATATTCAAAAGCGTGGTCAGGAATAGCTGTAATGTTATCCGGCAGTGTGAGTTTGTACGCTTTTTTGCAGTAGAAGAAGCAGTATTCTCCCAAGAGGGTTACGTTTTCGGGGATTTCAATCTCCTGCAGCAATTCGCAATTGGCGAAAGCTTTTTTTCCGATTTTAGTGATTCCGCAGTTGTCAGGGTATTTGACAAACAAGATGTGATCAAACAGGTAGAAGGCATTGTCACAAATAGAAGTGATGTCCGGTGACTCGAACTGAATGAGTAAAACAGAATGATTGTAACTGTTCCACGGAATGTCTTCGTAATCCACTTCGGGCATATCCCCCTTCCCGTCAATGTGCAGCACATCTTTCTCGACCCACCACGTGATGTCAGGTCCGAAGAAGTGAATGTTAGGGTTGGTGAAATATCCGGGTAGAGCATCTCCTCCATCGGTTCTTGCGTATTCAATGCCAATGTGTGAGACATCGTATTTGGTCTTTTTTCCGCCGACGAGATTAGAGCACTCCATGAACATATAACTTGCGTAGTCAAAGGAGTATTCAGTCCAGTCTTGTGTACAGAAGATGGTAGTGAGGGTATAGTCGAAAGCAAACAGGCGTGAAATGTTCTTCACCTTGCTTACATCGAAACTGCATAGGTCGATAGTCACGAGATTGGAGCAATACATAAACATAGCCTCCATACTGGTAACCTTGGATGTGTTGAATCCCGTTACATCGATTTCTTTGATCATCTTGCAGTTGGCAAACATCTCAGTCATATCGGTAACCGCATCGGTGTGCAGGTATTGCATGCCTGTTATTTTCTCCAGTTTTTCAAATCCAGAGAACCACTCACGCGTAGAAGTGGGACGTGCACTGTCCATAGACGAGTCGAACACCACTTTCTGTGTATTATAAGGGAATTGTGCTTTTTCACTGCTCCACGCGAGATCCCAGTAAGCATATCCGTTTCTTTCCTCTTTTCGTCTGTCGTAGTAGAAAGTAGTGGTAGAACCGTCAAGCACGGCATAAATTTCGGGTTTGTCAGCCAACGGGATAGTGAAATATCCGGGAGCGGCAGTGCCATTGTCGGGTCTTGCATAGGAGATGTCAATGTTTTTCTTTCCGTCGCATGCGGTACCGAATGTACCTTTGAGTTTGGCACAATAAGCGAACATATTTTCGGACTGCGTGACGACAAACTTGGTCCAGTCGTTTTTGCAAATGATGGTAGTAAGTCCGGCACATCCAAAAAACATATTGGCTGTGCTATTGACTTTCTGCATTTCAAAGTTGGTGAGGTCAAGGGAAGTGAGCTTCTCGCAGTTGTAGAACATAGAGTTCATGTCAGTTACCTTTCTTGTGTCGAAAGTGCTGACATCAAGCGTCTCCAGTTTAGTACAATAACCGAACATAGCCTTCATGGAAGTGACGTTCTGTGTGTTGAGGTAGTTCAGATTCTTAATCTGCGTGATGTTGAGTCCGAACGTGAACCAGTTTTCCGTAGAAGCGGGTCTTGCATCTTTCATCGAAGCATCGAGAGTGACGGTCTGCACTGTCATGACGTTAGTAGGCGCGTCTTTCGTCCAGTCGGTAAAGCCACTTCTTGCTGTTCTCGATTCGTCATAATAGAGCGTCATCGTTTTGGAGTCGGTGCTGAAGACGGCGTAAATCTCTTTAGCCGCTTGCAAGGACCCAGCAACCAGCAGGTTGAACAAGAACAAAGCGAAAAGTTTTTTCATAATAGCGTTCAGTTAGAAAACGGCGGCAAAGGTAAAGAAATAATTGCAAAAAACGAAAAAGAACCGTAGAAAAATGCGAAAAACGCCATTATGGGTAGTTGTCGTTTTCGACTCGTTTTCGACTCGTTTTCGAGTCGTTGTCGTGATAGGTAGGGTAAAGTTAAGGCTTTTCCGCCTTGTTGAGCCTGTCAAGGAGACGACGGAAGCGGGTGTGGAAAAGGACTGCAGCCATAGAGAGCGAGACGATGAAACCAATCCACATGCCGACCGCACCCATTCGGAAAGTGAAAGTGCAAAGCAAGCCCACGGGCAAAGATACGACAATATAAGCAATGAAAGCATAGACCATAGGCCGTCTGACATCGGTCAGTCCCCTCAACATAGCCGCTCCGACACACTGCATACCATCGGCATACTGGAAAAAGCCCGCACAGAGAATGAGCGTGGAAGCAATAGCAATGACCTCGGCATCCTCGGTGAAAAGCATAGGAATATAATTGCGAAGGGAAATCATCAGTAACGCCCCAATAGTGTTCATAAGAAGTACAAGGTGGATACTGGCATTGCTCGCCATGCGGACAGCATAGAGGTCGCCCTTGCCGAGCTGGTAGGACACACGAATAGTGGTGGCACTGCCTACCCCGACCGCCAGCATAAAAGTGAGGTCCGCAATCTGCGTTGCAATTTGATGCGCCGCAACCGCCTCCTTTCCGAGCCATCCGACAATAACGGTAGTGAGCGTGAACGTGACAGTCTCAATCCACGTCTGCATACCGATAGGTGCACCCACCTTCCAGACCTCACGCAAGACAGGACGCAAAGGAAGACCACTGAGGTCACGCAAATACCACCGCCACTCCTTCCTGCCCCAAATAAAAGCGAAGAACAAGACAGGCAAAAGCGTACGGGATACCAACGTGGCAATACCCGCACCCGTTGCTCCCATAGCCGGAAAACCAAGATGACCATATATGAGCACATAATTCAAACCGACATTGAGCAGGTTCATGGCAATGGAAATGACCATAGCCACAGTGGTGTTGCCCAAGCCCTCAAGGAACTGCTTCTCAGTGCAGAAGAAAAGAAAAGGAATGAGCGAGACCGTGATGAGAAGATAATAAGTCCTTGCATCCTCCACGACCTCCGGGTCCTGCCCCAACGAGCCGAGGAAAGGAATGACCATAGCCAACGGAATGACCGTAGCGACAGCAAGCAAGACTGTCATCACCATCGACCCCCGCAAGAGATGAGCGATACGGTCGTCCTCCGTGCCATCGGCTGCGGCAGACGCCTTGTGCCCAACCTGCTGACTGATAAGCGGCGTGAGACCCATCAATAACCCCATGGCAAAAACCATGACCGTGAAGAAAATAGCATTGGAAAGGGAAACAGCCGCCAAAGCAGTGGTCGAGAAATGCCCGACCATCATCGTGTCCACAAAACCCACCAACGATGCCCCTATATGCGTGAGCATAACAGGCAACGCCACCTTGAGATTGCGACGGTAGAAAGGAATATACTCACGCAAGGGAATCATCATCCGGCATTGATATACACCACCTTATTGCCCACAAGAGCGAGGTAGTCCTGAAACGCCTGCTGCGAGATGACCACCGTACCCCGACAGTCGTTGGGATGGAAACTGAGCGATTGGGCATCCTTCAACCGGCTGTCAAGGAAAAGGATGACATGGTGCTCCGTGTCGTTAATCAAGCCGAACGGACTGACACTGCCCGGCTCAAGCCCGAGATACCGCATCATACGCTCCGGCGAAGCGAAAGAGAGCTTGCCGGGAGCCGGAAGCCCCTGAGCAGTAAGCACATCCTTGAGCCAATGCTCAATGTCGTGGATAGCCAAGTCGTAATCGCAAGGGAAACAAATGAGATAATGCCGGTTGCCCTTGTGGTTGCGCATGAAAATGTTCTTGCAATGCACACTGCCGTCATCATGCCACCAACGCTTCGCCTCCTCGATGGTCTTTCCCTCGGGGTGATTGTAAGTGGAGTAGGGGATGTTGTGCTCGTCAAGATAACGGAGCACCTTTTCCTGCCGTTCGGAGATAATGAGATTGATGTCCATAATGATATATAGCGATTTCAAATGAGCGCCTCAATGGCATAATAGAGCATCAGGGCACAACAGATGACCTTGAGAAGAGTGCCCATAAGGAAACCGATGAAACTGCCGAGCGCGGCTTTGAGAGCTTCGTGGGACTGCTTGCCCGCTATCAGTTCCGCCACCAACGCCCCAACGAAAGGTCCGAGCACAATGCCCCACGGTCCGAAGAAAAGACCAATAACAAGCCCGATAGTCGTGCCCCATACGCCGTAACGGCTGCCGCCAAAACGCTTGGTGCCCCACGCGGGAATGAAATAGTCCGCCACCAGCGTGAGGACAGTAATGCCCGCCCATACCCATAGGAAAGTGGAGGTAAACTCAACGTTCTCTGTCCAATGCAGAATGAGCAGTCCCAAGAACGACAACGGGACACCCGGCAACGCAGGAATGACACTGCCCGCCAAACCTAAAAGAAGGCAAATAAATGCCAATATGATAAGAAAAAGATTCATCTGTCAGTATCTAAAAATCAGCCGCTTTGTTCAAGCAACTGATCTCTTTTGTGGAGCACAGGAGACTCGAACTCCTCACCTCAACAATGCCATTGTTGCGCTCTACCAGATGAGCTAGTACCCCATATTTATAGATGCTTTTTTCTCAAAAGCGGGGGCAGAAGTACGGCAAGGATTTGGATTGTACAAGAAAAAAAGCAGAAAATTTATCGGGTCGAGAGATTTAAGGATTCAAAGATACTGTGAATCAGAGTCTTTGAATCCTTAAATAGTTAAATCACAATCCCGAGCTTACTTCAGATAGAAACCGCAACCGATGTTCCACAGGAAGGGATTTTGAGGACCGTTGATGCTGTAAGCGGTCGCCATATCGTAGGGGTTGATCATCAGATTGGCGAACGCCGTCATCATGCAATGCTCCGAAATGTCCTTGTGCCAGTTGAGTTTCGCACTTACGTTGCACACCGCAAAATCGCCCTTGTAGCCGGTGTACATGCTCTTCCACGGAGTCATACCCACGCGAGCCTCCAGACACAGCGAATTGGGCATATAGATGTCGTAACCCAGTTCCAGATACGAGGAGTAGGCGCGCTTCAAATCCTTTCCTTCCATATAGCCGTCGCGTCCCCATGTGCGGGTGCACCACAAGATGCTGACAGGCAGGGCGTCGCTCACGCGGTACTTGACACGCCATTCCTGCGTGATACCGCCGTCACCTTGTGGATGGTTGTCAAAGTCGAAATAGCGGCTCGGCTCGCCCTTGTGCTTGCCCGTCATATAGTTGTCGAAATAGTACATGTGCATAAACATCACAGTCAGTCCCCAGCGGCTGAAACCGAGCGTCATATCCACCTCGGGGTTGAATCCGTTCACACGTGCTCGAGCGGGTGTGTTGTAGCCGATGTTTTTGCCGCCTGTTCCTTGGAACGTCCAGTCTGCGGCACCAAGATTCCACCACATGTCAATGAACGCGCCACCGTAGCCGACATTGGCATCCATCTGCACACCCAGTCCGCCGACATACAGACCGCGCCAGATGTAGTTGCTCACGATGTCCGCTCCCAAACCGTAGGTGAAGCCGACAGGCTGCGAATAATCAGGCAGCAACGACTTTTTTCCGTTGTTTTCAGCGGCGGACAGCATACCTGCCGCCAGAATAGCCATTGACAACAATACCGTTTTCTTCATAGTTCAGAATATTATTTTGATTTTGTTTGTTTGCCGGGAAAGGGTGGGGAACCGTCCATCCTTCCGAAATCCGCGCAAAAGTACCCTATAAATCCCGCTTCACAAAAAAAATGTAAGAAAAAATTGTTTTCCATACGGAATTTGCACTACCTTTGCGCGCTTTTTTGCGGTTTGACAGGCTCAACCGCTTACAAAAAGAAAGTAAATATGGATAACCAAAGGAGCACTTTCGGCAGCAGGTTCGGGGCAATAGCTGCCATAGCAGGCTCGGCAGTGGGGCTGGGCAATATATGGAAGTTTCCTTACGTGGCGGGCGAGAACGGAGGCGCGGCGTTCCTCCTTATCTACATAGGCATCACCCTGCTCATCTCCATTCCCGTCCTTCTTTCCGAATTCGTCATAGGCCGAAGGGGACAGTCGAACGCCTTCCGTTCGTTCCTCCACATGGCTCCGCACAAGGCATGGGGTACGTTCGGCATCCTCGAACTGCTCGGGGCGGTTTTCATTCTCTCGTTCTACTGTGTGATAGCGGGCTGGTCGCTCGAATACGTCTATCAGTCCGCCGCCAACGGCTTCGAGGGTATGACGCAGGCGCAGATGGACAGCCGTTTCAACGACTTTGTGGNNTTGTGGCAAGCGGCTACCGACCCATCCTGTGGATGGCGGTCTTCCTCTGCCTGAACGCCTTCGTACTCGGACTGGGTGTCACAAAGGGCATCGAGCGGTGCTCGAAGTTCATGATTCCCGCGCTGTTCTGCATATTGGTTATGCTCGCGGGTGTCAATCTCTGGCAGCCCGGATTCAAGGAGGGCGCGGCTTTTATCCTCAAGCCCGACTGGAGCGCAGTGACCGGTCAGACCGTCATCAAGGCCCTCGGACAGTCGTTCTTCTCGTTGAGCATCGGTATGGCTGCGATGATTACCTACGGCTCCTACATCAAGCGTCAGGAGAGCCTTGTCAGCGTGTCGGTCATCGTATCGCTTGCCACCGTCCTGATGGCGGTGCTTGCCGGACTGGCAATCTTCCCCAGCGTCTTCACCTACCATGTGCCTGTCACCTCCGGTCCCGACCTCGTGTTCAAGACGCTGCCGCCTTTGTTCGCCCAGTTGCCCGGCGGGTACGTCATTTCCATCCTTTTCTTTGTATTGCTTTTCTTCGCGGCACTCACTACGTCGCTCAGCATAATGGAATCGCTTGTGGCATTCTTCTCCGACGAGTTGCATATACGCCGCGTCAGCGCGCTCGGTATCGGTTTCGCCATCATCATCGTCTGCTCCACGCTCTGCGCCCTGTCGCAGATGCCAGACAGCGTTCTGCGGATTGGCGGCATGAGTGTCTTTGACTGGACCGACACCTTCTCGTCCAACTATATTTTGCCTGTCGCGGGTCTCGGATGCGTGGTGATGATCGGCTGGTTCGTCCCCAAGAGCACGGTCGAACACGAACTGACCAGCTCGGGACGCTATCCGCTGTGGATATTCCGGTGCGTGCTGTTTATGATGCGCTTCGTCTGCCCGCCGATCATCCTGTTCATGTTCATCAACGGGCTGATATAATATAAATCCGATTCATCGAAATACCGATATTACGATATATCGAATTACCGAGAAAGAAAAGTAAAAACAATAAACAGTAAATTCACATGGCACGAAATCAATTCGCCAGCAAGTTCGGCACGATGGCAGCCATAGCAGGCTCTGCCGTCGGACTGGGAAACATCTGGAGGTTCCCCTACGTCGCGGGTAACAACGGAGGCGCAGCCTTCCTGATTATCTACACCGTCATCTGCCTGCTCATCTCCGTACCCGTCATGCTCTCCGAGTTCGTCATCGGACGCAAAGGACAGAGCAACACCTACCGCAGCTTCATCAAAGCCAACGGCAAAAAGGCATGGGGCATCATCGGTGGCGTGGAGATTTACGCCGGTCTCGCCATCCTCGCATTCTACTGCGTGGTAGCGGGCTGGTCGCTTGAGTACATCTTCGCCGCCGTCACGGGCGAGTTCGCCAGCATCGGCGGCGGTGATGCAGCAGAGTTGATTAACGCCCGCATTGCGGCTATGGGACAGCGCTTCGACATTTTTGTAGGGCAGGGCGGGGCACATATCCTCAGCATCCCGCGTCCCGTAGTATGGACCATTATCTTCCTCGGTCTCAACTGCGTAGTGCTGGCTTTCGGTGTTTCCAAAGGTATTGAGCGCTGCTCTAAGTTCATGATTCCCGCGCTGTTCCTCATACTGCTTATCCTTGCGATTATGTCCGTGCGGTTGGACGGTTTTTCAGAGGGTGCCGCCTTCCTGCTCAAGCCCAATTGGGATGCCGTCACGGGACAGACCATCATCTTCGCCCTCGGTCAGTCGTTCTTCTCACTGTCGCTCGGTATGGGTGCGATGACCACCTACGGGTCGTACATTCAGAAAGACCAGAGTCTTGTGGGTGTCGCTTTCATCGTAGTGCTCGCCACTATCCTGATGGCTATTCTTGCCGGTCTGGCCATCTTCCCCGCCACCTTCACCTTTGGTGTGGAAGTGACCTCCGGTCCCGGACTGGTGTTCAAGACATTGCCCGCGCTCTTCGCATCGCTGCCGGGCGGACCGTGGGTCGGCGTGGTTGTTTCGTCACTCTTCTTCATCCTACTCTTCTTCGCAGCCGTCACCTCTTCGTTCTCGCTCCTTGAGGCAGGTACTGCTTACGTTACCGAAGAATGGACTTTCGGCGGCAGAAAGCAACTCTCCCGCCCGATGGCGCTTACGATTCTGTTCGTACTTGTCGGCGCGTTGGCAGTCCTCTGCGCATTCAGCCAGATGGAAGGCACATCGCTTGTTATTATGGGCGACTCGCTCTTCGACTTTATTGACAAACTGACCTCCAATATCATCCTGCCCATCGGCGGTATAGCGGCATGTATTCTTGTCGGATGGCGTATGGAGGACAAGATTGTCTTCAACGAACTTACCTCCGAGGGACAGTTCAACGGCGCCATCGTGCGTTTCTTCATGTTCCTCGCCAAGTGGGTATGCCCCATTGTGATTTTCTATATGTTCATCAAGGGACTGATTTGATTGTTTTTAAGGAGCGGGATTCCGCCGCTATAACTGCGATACGGGAAATCCAACAATTCCGTCTGTTTACGACTTCGGACAATCGTCCGAAGTCGTTTGTTTGAAGGATTACTTCCGTTGTCCGGCACCGTGACGAGGTCGCGGATATTCATGCAGAAAGAAGTACTTCCAAAGCGGGGCGGAGTGGAGTGCCTGGATGATCTCGCCCCGGTCAAGCAATTCGCGGACATCGCTTTTGTCCATCACATGGACACGGATGTCCTCCGTCTCCTCTTCGTGCTGTGCGCCAAGACATTCAACACCCCGTGCCAGAAACGTATAACTGAGGTTGCTTTGGCAACTGGTGTTCGGGCAGAGAACCATAAACTGTTCCCATTCGCCTCCGCCGAAGCCAGTTTCCTCCATCAGTTCACGCTGTGCCGCCTCAAGCGGTGTCTCCCCCTCGTCAATCACACCTGCCACCAACTCGTACTTCGTAACGCCCAGTCCGTGGCGGTACTGGTCAATCATCACCAGTCGGCCGTCTTTGGTCTCGGCGATGACGTTGATCCAGTTCGGGTAATCCAATATGAACCAAGTGGGTATCTGTCTTCCGTTGGGCAGTTCGACTGTCTCCTGCCGCACATTGAGCCACGGACCGATATTGAGAATCTGTTCACTCTTGAGGACTTTCCACGGACGGTGTTCGGGTTGCTGAATCATAAACGCTTCTCCATTTTATGGTTAAGTATGACGAGCGTGCAATCAGATGCACGAAATAGGCTGTGTATAAGGCTTGGATGCCCCAGAATGAGTAAGTCGCGGCATAGATGGCGACGAACCCTGTGGCGGCGTACAGCATCGCGTTGCGGATTGCCTTTCCCGCCGTCGCGCCGATATAGATGCCGTCCCACATAAACGCCGGTGCGGAAACCAAGGGCATAAGGATGAGCCACCAACGGTAGTTGTGCGACAGAAGCAGGACATCCGCATCGCTGGTCAGAAGGCGCAGGCAGTCATTATATGCTATGGCAAAGACGGCGGTGAACAGAAGCCCCATGCCCATAGTCCAGAACCATAAGAGGCGGACCACACGCCGGACACCCTGTCCGTCCTCCTCTCCGATGAATCTGCCCGTCAGCGCTTCACCCGCGTAGGCGAAACCGTCGGCAAAGAAGGAGAAGAGCATCATCAGTCTCATCAGTATGGACGCCACAGCCAGTTCGTTATCGCCATAGTCTGCTGCAAGGCCCGTGAAACCGACATACACCACCATAAAGCACAGCGAACGGATAAACAGGTCCAGGTTAAGGCGGTGGGTGGACACCTTGACTTGTCCGGACGGCCGCAGCAAGGTGCGGTACCTGCCTGCCAGAATAGCCACACCGAGCAGCAGACCCGCATATTGGGCGATGACCGTTCCGTATGCCACTCCCATCACGCCAAGCGGCGTATAGACCGCCAGCAGGAAAGATGCAAGGATATTGACCACATTGACCGTTATGTCGGTCGCCATCGGGCTGACCGTGTCCTGCATACCAATGAACCATCCTTTGAGCGCCATCAGCGAGAGTGTTGCCGGTGCCGCCCAGACGCGGATGAAGAAGTACTCACGTGCAAATCCCGCCACCTCGTCCGAACATGGCACCACCGCCAGAACAAACGTAACGAAGACCCACTGGATGAGCCAGATGGCGAGTGCCGCAATGAGGGCGATGGACACATAGTGCTTCAAGTACGCCGTGCACTCGTCCCAACTGCCCCGCCCGAATGCCTGCGCCGTCTGCCCAGACGAGCCGACACGCAGGAAACCGAAATTCCAATAGAGCAGGTCAAACAGCATTGTGCCAACCGCTATGCCGCCGATGGCAACAGCGTCGGACAAGTGTCCCACTATCGCCGTATCTACCAACCCCACCAATGGAATGGTTATGTTGGCGAGGATGGACGGCAGAGCCAGTTTGAGAATGCGCCTATTCAATGATACCTCCTCCTACCAATAAGCCGCCCTGGTACATCACAGCCGACTGTCCGGGCGTGACCGCCCATACCGGCTCGTCAAAACGAAGTGAGATACGTCCGTCTCTGAAGGAGCATACCGCATCTGACGGCGCGCTGCGGTAGCGTATCTGCGCTTTCACTTTCTGCTCCGCGTCGCCCGCGAACCAGCCGTCTGTGAGGCGGACATCGCGGGTATAGAGGTCGTCATGATGACCGACATAGACGCGGTTGGTGTCCGGCTCAATCCGCGTGACGAAAGCCGGATAGCCGAGCGCGATGCCCAGTCNNCCTTGCGCTGGCCAACGGTGTAGTTGGCATACCCCTCATGCCGTCCGACCCCCTTGCCATCAGCATCCACGTAACAGCCCTGCTCAAAAGCGCTTTCCTGACACTGTTCCTTGAGGAACCTGCGGTAGTCCCCGTCGGGCAGGAAGCAAATGTCCTGTGATTCGGTTTTTTGGCTCAGACGGACATAGCCTCTGTCGGCGGCATACTGCCTCACTTCCTGCTTGGTCATTCCGCCCAACGGGAACAGCGTGCGGCTCAATTGCGTGTCCGTCAGCCGCCAGAGAAAGTAGGTCTGGTCCTTGCGGGTATCCGCCGCGCGCTGCAGGTAGTGTCTGCTGTTCTTTTCCGCTATGCGGGCATAATGGCCCGTGGCAATCCGGTCACAGTGCATCTCGTCGGCTATGCGCAGCAACTCGCCCCACTTGATGCTGCGGTTACATTCGACGCACGGGTTGGGTGTGCGGCCGTGGAGGTAGTCGCAGACAAAAGGCTCAATGACGCACCGACGGAATGTGTCGCGCAGGTCGATGATATGGTGCTCAAAGCCCAGCCGCTCCGCCATGTGTCGTGCTTCCATAAGCGACTCAACGGTGCAGCAGCCTTTCTCGCGCGCAAGGCACGACTCCTTGATTGAATCGTAGGTGCGGAAGGTGCAGCCAATCAGTTCATAGCCTTGTTCCAAGAGAAGCAATGCACTCACTGTCGAGTCAATGCCTCCCGACATGGCCATCAGTACGCGTGTTGCCATTGGTTTCCTTGATTAAGTGATGTGTTTATTTGACCTCGCAAAAGTACAATTTATTCCATGGTATATGCAAATATTTAGTCTTTCCGCTCCAAAGAAAAAACAAAAAGGGCTGACTCCGCAAAAGAATCAGCCTTTTTTTCTGATGTCATTCTTCCTTACTCTGCTGCAATTACGGTCACATTGGAAGGATCAATCCTGGGTTCAGGAAAATCACAAATTTTGTTGGTGACTGTCTTCGTACGGCCGCGTTTGTCCTTCACTTCCGTGCGAACCTCATGCTCATCCGCGTCTATCACCCAGCCTTTGTCCTCAAAATAGGTCAGATTGATTTTCAGTACGCAAGGAATACCGTCAATGATGTTTTGCATGAGGATGTGTCCTTGCGGCGTGACATTGGCTGACTTGACAATCACCTCGCAACGAGCTGCCAGTGAGAAATCCTCTTTATCCCTGATCAACTGGATATTGCGTGCCTTGACAGCGGTAATCTCATAAGCAAGGATATAAGCCGGAGCCTTAACCTCTGCCGCTATCGCCTTTTCATAGCGTTCTGCCATATCGAAGTCCATCGCCACGCATCTGGGCTTGCGCTCCACCGGAGTATAAGATTTCTTCTGAACGGGGGTGCTTTTCTTGGCCTTAACCGTTTCTTTCTTCTGATGACACTTGATGTCTTTGCGTTCAACAGGCACGGAAGGCGGTTCGGGAGCAGTCATTGCAGGCCATGCCTCATTGTTTTTCAGCATGTCTTCCTCCCATTCCTTATACAAAGGAGCTTCCAAGTCCTTGTCTTCGATGCTCGGTTTGGGAAGAGACTCCACCAGCATTGATTTATATCCCGACTTGATTTGAACCCGTACCATGAAGTGTTCCTCCAGTTCATACGAAACGCTCTCTCCGCGCCCGTACACATCCTGCTCGCGATCCAATTCGCCGCTGTCTTTGCAGTAGTATTGCACCTTCTTAAGCAACGTGTACTTAATGTCCGTACATTCGTTAAACCATGCGTAACGCTCCACGTTATACTCAATAACACCGGCATGGGCCAGTTTTTGCAGCACATAACGCTGATGCGGATCGTTCAGTTCGTAATAACCCGTGTCGATTTTTGTGTACACTTTGTCCATACACAGTTCGGCGGCCTTCTCGTTGTAAAGCCGGGTGATTTTTTCGGATGTGAGATTCTTGTCATCCGTACATGATGCCAGCGTGATTGCCACAACCGACAGCGCAATAAGGAAATAATGACGTGTTTTCATTGTGTGATTTTTTTGTAATTTATGGTTTGTAACTGATTTATTTAGGTTGGCTGTTTCTGTAGTCTGTTGACTACCCGGCAGCAAAGGTACGTATTTTTTTATATTTGCTAATAATCTATGAAAAAATATCCGGAATATCCGACTTCCATATCCTCGCTTTCGGTCTTCATCGACAGAAATTGCAGGCAGCCATCACCGTGCGGTCGTTGTCTTGATGGACTTTTGCGGAGTTCGTAGGAATCGTGAAAAAAAACTGCCGCTTAACTATATAAGCGGCAGTTTTTTTGAAATGTCGGTATGTGATCAGTCTTGATTGAGCGTGATGCGGCGGAAGTCAGTGATGCGCACGTTCTTCTGCTTGAGCACGTCCTTCACGAGTTCCTTGCTGTCAGACATAATGTACTGCTGCTCAACAAGCGTGGACTCTTTGAGGAACTTCTGCAGACGGCCCTGTGCAATCATCTCCACCTTCTTCATGTTGAGGGATGCCTCCGCCTGCGCGGGAACGGTGGCGCGAATCTGACGCGCCTGTTCAGCCTGCTCGGGGGTGAGCCAACCCTTGGTGGTGTTGGAAGCGATATGGTCGTCACTGTCAGCGTGAGCGGGGTTGATACCGGCTTTGCGCAGTTCGTTCTCAACGGCCTTGTTGATTTCGTCCTGCTTGGTCTTGTCCATAGCGACGCTCAGTTCGCGGTCTTTGACATCCTGCGCCACGTGGTCGGCATCCAGAGCTACGGGAGCCATTGAAGCCACCTGCATGTTGATGCCGTGAACGGTCTCGTAATCGGCATTGGCGTCATCCGCAGCCACGATGGAGGAGAGTTTGTTGCCGAAGTGGTTGTAGGCATCCACCATAGCACCCTCAATCCAAACATAGTCGCTCAATTCCATCTTCTCGCCAGTCACGCCCGAACGCTCGGTAACGATTTCGGCTACGGTGAAGTTGGCAATCTTCAGGTTCTTCAGCGCCTCAAGGTCAGCGGGACGATTGTCGAAGGCAGCGTCCAGAATGAGTTTGACCATTCCAACGAAGTCGGCGTTCTTCGCCACGAAGTCTGTCTCGCACTTCACGGCAACGATGCAGCCGAATCCGTTTCCAGCTTTCGCCAGCACGCAGCCTTCGCTCGCCTCGCGGTCTGAACGCTTGGCGGCGATAGCCTGTCCGCGCTTACGGAGAAGGTCTTTCGCAGCCTCAAAGTCTCCATTAGCCTCTTCAAGGGCTTTCTTGACATCCATCATGCCTGCGCCTGTCATGTCGCGCAGTTTCTTTATATCAGCAAGTGTTACTGCCATAATTGTTGTCTTTTTACAGGTTGTTGCTTATTCTGCTTTTGCATCCTCGGCGGGTGCTTCGGCTTTCGCTTCCGCTACGGGTGCGGTTTCCTCGGTCTTCTCCTCCTTGGCGGGGGCTTCCGTTCCGGCTACTTTCTCCGCCTCTTTCTTCTCGGTGGAGCGGCGTACGCGCTGGCGACGACCCTCACGGGGCTTCTCAACTTTCTCCTCGCTCTCGCTCTCGGCCTGCGCGGCGGCAGCCTCCTCATCGGCTTTCTCCACCTTGCGCTCCTCCAGACCTTCCTTGATGGCGGCACAAACCGCATTGATGATCACCTCAATGGATTTGTTGGCATCATCGTTGGCGGGAATGACGAAATCGATGTTGTTGGGATTGGAGTTGGTGTCCACGATACCGAATACGGGGATCCCCAGACGGTTAGCCTCCGCCACGGCTATATGCTCCTTCATCACGTCCACCACGAACAGCGCGCTCGGCAGACGGGTCAGGTCAACAATAGAGCCGAGGTTCTTCTCCAGTTTCTCGCGCTGGCGGGTGATCTGCAGACGCTCGCGCTTGGATATGTTGTCAAACGTGCCATCGGTCATCATCTTGTCGATATTCGACATCTTCTTCACAGCCTTGCGGATGGTTGGGAAATTGGTCAGCATACCGCCCATCCAACGCTCCGTAACGTAGGGCATACCCACTTCCTGAGCCTTCTGGGCAACGATTTCCTGTCCCTGTTTCTTGGTCGAAACGAACAGAACCTTGCGGCCTGACTTGACGATGTTCTTCAGAGCCTCTGCTGCCTCGTCAATCTTGATGACTGTCTTGTTGAGGTCGATGATGTGGATGCCGTTGCGCTCCATATAGATGTAAGGAGCCATGGCGGGATTCCATTTGCGCTTGAGATGGCCGAAATGGCAACCGGCTTCAAGCAGTTGGTCAAATGTTGTTCTCATTTTGTTTGGTTTGATTTGAATTATTCCTTGTACGCTATGCCGCGTACCTTATAATTATTCCTTTGCTTCCCCGCAGCAGAGAAACGCTGCAGGGAAGATTCAGCATATTCCCGTAACAAAAGTTAACGTTTGCTGAATTGGAAGTGTTTGCGTGCCTTGGGCTGGCCGGGTTTCTTGCGCTCCACCTCACGGGCATCGCGGGTCATGAAGCCTTCCGCTTTCAGAGCGGGCTTGTCCTCGGGATTAACCTTAACGAGTGCGCGGGCGATAGCGAGACGCAGAGCCTCCGCCTGACCCTTGAAACCGCCGCCGTCGAGGTTCACCATAATGTCATATTTGCCCTCCGCCTCAAGCTTGGCAAGGGGCTGCTTGACGATGTACTGGAGAATGGGGCTGGGGAAATAAACCTCAAGATCACGGTTGTTTATGGTGATTTTGCCGTTACCGTCTTTCATATAAACGCGGGCTACTGCCGCTTTGCGACGACCTATTGCATTGATGGTATCCATAGTCTTGATGATTATTTAAGGGTGTTAATGTCAATTGTTCTGGGTTGTTGCGCCTGCATATTGTGCTCCGAACCGGCGAACACGCGGAGGTTGGTCTGCAGCTTGCTGCCGAGACGGTTCTTCGGAAGCATGCCTTTCACCACTTTCATAATCAGTTTGTCAGCGCCTTTCGCCAGCAGCTCGGCGGGAGTCATCTCGCGTTGGCCTCCAGGGAAACCGGTGTAGCGCACATAGGTGCGGTCGGTCCACTTGTTGCCCGTCATACGCACCTTGTCGGCGTTGATGACAATCACGTTGTCACCGCAGTCCACGTTGGGGGTGAAATTGGGTTTGTACTTGCCGCGAAGCAGTTTGGCAATCTTCGTGCACATACGGCCGAGAATCTGGCCTTCAGCGTCCACAACCACCCATTCCTTCTGGGCAGTCGCCTTATTGGCGGACACTGTCTTGTAAGATAATGTATCCATTTGATTGGGTTTTTACCGCCACGCCGACGGACATCTTTCTGACCGGCTCTCTTTTGGGGACTTATTCCGATGCCCCGTCCGGTTCACCGCCCAGCGTGACTATTTCACAAAAAAGCGCGCAAAATTACTGCAAATTCTCTCACTTCCAAAACTTTTCTTCATTTTCTGACAGTTTTTTCCGTTTTCCGATCCTTTTGCAGACAAATGTCCTTGTTTCACTTGCATCCTGCCTTGGGGTCGAACCAGCCCGGGATGTCAAACTCGTCAGTAGAAGAGTAGCCAAGCGATTCGTCCGCTAATACCTTCTGCATATAGAGCGCGAAGATGGGTAGTGCCATCGAGGCACCCTGACCCTCCGCCATCGAGTCGAAGTGGATGGCACGATCCTCGCCGCCCACCCAGCAGCCGCTTACCAGCGAAGGCGTGAAGCCCACAAACCAACCGTCGGAGTTGTTCTGCGTCGTACCCGTCTTGCCGCCGATGGGCGCGGTAATCTTGTAGCGGTAGCGCAGACGGATACCCGTACCGTGATCCACCACGGCACGCAGCATGTGAATCATCTTGTAGGATGTCAGTTCGCTGATAATCTCGTGCGACTGCGGTGTGAACGATGCAATCAGGTTGCCGTTGTTGTCCTCTATGCGCGTTACGTACAGCGGCTCCGTGCGGATGCCCTTGTTGGGGAACGTCGTATAGGCATCCACCATCTCCTGCACGCTCACCTCGCACGGTCCCAGACACAGGCTCACCACCGGATCCAACTGACCCTGAATGCCGAACGAGTGCATCAGACGCACCAACTGCTCCGGCGTGAAGAGCGACATCAGATACGCGCTGATCCAGTTGCTCGACTGCTGCAAGCCCCATTGCAGCGTCACCGAGTCGCCCCTGTTCTTGGTATGCTCGTCGCGGGGTGTCCAGTGCTTGCCGTTCGCGTCAATGAGCGTGACCGGCTCGTTCACCGTCTTGTCGCAGGGCCACATACCCTCGTCCATAGCCAAAGTGTAGAGGTAGGGTTTCACGGTGGAGCCGACCTGCCGTCTGCCCATCGTCGCCATATCGTACTGGAAATACGAGAAATTGGGTCCGCCCACGTAGGCTTTCACGTGTCCCGAATGCGGCTCGATGCTCATAAACCCGCAGCGGAGAAAATGCTTGTTCCAGCGGATGGAGTCCATAGGGGAGAGTACGGTGTCAATCATCCCGTCGTAGGAGAAGACCTGCATCTCCACGGGAGTATTGAACACTTCGTGTATCTGCTCTACGCTTTTACCCTGCTGTTTGAGTGCGCGGTAGCGGTCGGTCTGCTGCATCGTGCGCTGCATCAGCCCGTCAATCTCTTTCTGTGTCAGTTTGCGGGAAAAAGGAGCGTATGATTTCTTCTTTTTCTCCTTGAAGAAACGCTTCTGCAGTTCCGGCATGTGTTCGCTTACCGCCTCCTCGGCATACCGCTGCATACGCGAGTCAATGGTCGTGTAGATGCGCAATCCGTCCTGATAGAGGTCATAGTATGTGCCGTCTGCTTTCTTGTTCTTGCGGCAGAATCCGTATAGCGGGTTCTCGTCCCACTGCTTGCGGTCCAGCAGGTACTGCTGGTGATTCCAACGGGGATAGTCGCTCTCCACCGGCTCCTTGGCGGTCAGCACACCGCGCAGATACTCACGGAAATAGGGAGCCATGCCCTGCTTGTGATCAGCCGATCGATAGGTCAGTTCCAGCGGAATCTGCTTCACCGAGTCGCACACCTCGCGGGTGATATAGCCATACTTGCACATCTGCTCCAGCACCACGTTGCGCCGGTTCTGTGTCTTCTCCGGACGGCGGATAGGGTTGTAGAGTGCGGGGTTCTTGAACATTCCCACCAGCATCGCAGCCTGCTCCAGACGGAGTTTGTCGGGCGTGGTGGCGAAATAGACCTGCGATGCCGACTTGATGCCCACGGCGTTGTAGAGAAAGTCGAACTGATTGAAATACATCAGCATAATCTCGTCCTTCGAGTAGAGCCTCTCCAGCTGGGTGGCAATGACCCATTCGATGGGTTTCTGCATCGCGCGCTCAAAAACATTCTCCGCGCGGGGTGACCAAATCTGTTTCGCCAGCTGCTGGGTGATGGTCGAACCGCCGCCCGCTTTGCCCAACGAGAAGAGCGCGCGGAAGAAGGACTTGAAGTCAATGCCCGTATGGTCAGCGAAACGCACATCCTCCGTAGCCACCAACGCATCCGTCAGGTACGGTGACAACTCGTTGAACTGCACTCCGATACGGTTCTCGTAACGGTAGTAGCGCCCCAGCGACTGCATATCCGAGGTGAAGATCTCGCTCGCAAAGCGGTTCTTTGGGTTCTGCAATTCCTCCAACGGCGGCATGTAACCCATCCAGCCCTTTGTGATAGCGACGAAGATTCCCGTAGCGGTCAGCAATCCCACTACAAACAGACTCCAGAATATAAGTGCGAATTTACGTTTCATTTCCGTATTGGATTTATTATGTGTTCATTGTTTATGTGTTGTGCAGTTCCCGTCGGCGTTCCTGCCAATCGGGCATATACCGTGTCAGAAGGGCTTTGAACTGCGGACCGTGGTTGGCGTGACGCAGATGCGCCAGTTCGTGGACAATGATATAGTCGATGAGCCGCTCCGGTCGGTCGGCGAGTGCCAGATTGAACCGGATAGTTCTCGTGTTCGGTGTGCAACTGCCCCAGCGCGTCTGCATCTTGCGGATGGAAAACCGCGCGGGAGGCATACCCATCTGTTCGCGCCAAAACTCAAAATTCGGTTTCAGATATGCCATCAGTCGCTGATACCGCTTCTGATCCTCAATGAGTTGCTCAAGAGGAGAAAGGGTAGGGGTGTCAGCCTCATTTCGCTTGCGTTCCTCCATCTTGGCAAGGGTCTGGTGAAGCCACGGCAGACGGCTTTCCACAAACCCGCGTACCTCATCTTCGCGCCAATGGTACGGAGCGGAAACGCGTACGCGCATATCAGGATAAACTGTCAGACGGATACCGCGCACGTCCTTGTACTGTACCTCTATATCAATGCTGTCAATTATCACTATTTCCTGTCTAATTCAATCACTTCCAGATTGTCTATCTTGCTGCCGTCGATGGTGAAGCGCAGCAGTGTCTGGACGGTCTGCCAGCCCTGTTTGCCTGCCGCACCCGGGTTCATCGTCAGAAACCCGAACTGACGGTCGTACTGCACCTTCAGTATATGGCTGTGTCCGCACACAAACAGGTCGATAGCATCTTTGACATACGACGAACCGTCCTTGCCTGCCTTCGCCTCCTGACTGCGGCGGAACATTGGCAGCAGCCACGGGTTGTAACGTCCGGGATAACCGCCTATATGCGTCATCAGCACCTGCACGTCCTCCACGCGGAAATGGTAGAACTCGCTGAGCGAATAGCGCACATCGCCGCTGTCCATATTGCCGAACACCGCCCGCGTGGGACGGAACTCGCGCAATGCCTGCAGCACCTCCTGCGAGCCAATATCGCCCGCGTGCCATATCTCGTCGCACCGGGAGAAATGCGTGAACACGCGCTTGTCCAAGTACCCGTGCGTATCGGAGAGCACACCTATCCGCGTCATAATCTTATCCTTTCCGTGACACAACCATCATCGTCAGCACTACACTCACTACCGCCATCGACAGGAAGAACACCACATCCCTGAGGTCAATCACACCCCGCGCCAGACTGTTGAAATGCTCCTGAAGCGTCAGCCAGTACAAGGCGAAACAAGCCACCGCCCCGCACAGGAAACTGACAATCTGATTCCTGCTCCAGGACGAAGCCAGCAGACCGATACCCGTGAAGGCGGCACTCAGCAGCAGCAGTCCTACCATGCTTCCCGCAAACGCGCCGCCGTCCACATTGCCTTCCGGCTCGGCGATATGATACACCACAAAATAATGTACCACGCAAGGCAGTATGCTCACCGCCGTCAGCGTCCAAGCCGCCAAATACTTGCCCCACACAATCCGGCTGACCGGCACGCGCTTGGATATAAGCAAGTCCCACATGCCCGACTGCTTCTCATCGCTGAACAGGCGCATCGTCAGGGCGGGACACAGCAGCATCAGCAGCCACGGTGACAGGGCGAACAGACCGTTCACATCCGCATAGCCCGCATCCACCACGTTCCACTCGCCCGGAATGACCCAGAGAAACAGACTGATGGTCAGCAGGTACAGTCCGATGACCGCGTAGGCTATCGGTGTGGAGAAATAGTATGTCAGTTCCTTGCGGTACATACGGTCAGTCCTCCGCGCTGAACATCGGATCCCACATCGGCAGGCGTATCGGTTTCTGGTCAAGCATTTTGACAAGACGCTCCGGCACATACTTCGTTTCCGCCACCAGACGGAACATATACTCGCGGAACCACTGGTCGGTCATAATCAGATGTCCTTTGTGTCCGCTCTTTTCGCCCCAGCTGTTCTCCACCATCCATTTGACAGGCTTGTTGTTCTGTATATCCACCGCCACCAACGCCATCGCGTGACTGCTGCCGCTTGCGTGGGTCATCACGCGCTGCCGCTTGTCCATCGGGAAATCAAGCCCCAGCAGCGCGCCGTAGTCGTAGTTGTCCATCGACAGGTAGCCGCGCTCGCTGTCCAGTTCCTTGCCCACATCGCAGCCGATGTACATCGCAGAACTGTCCTTGAGCGAGGCGATGGCGACCTCCTGCATATCCTCAATAGGTACGTTCAGGTAACGCCAGTTGTCACCCTCGTAGGTGTGGCGGTCCATATCAATCTCATACACCTTGTAGTACTCGCGCGAAGGATCGTTCATCAGCATTACATAGTCGGTTATCGTGCTCTTGTGCACGTACTTGTCGGCAAAAGAGAGCGGGGTGTAGGTTTCCGTGGAAAGCACCGAATCCTTACTGTTGCGCAGCGACCACGTGAACTCCTGCGGGGGCGTGCCAAGTGTCAGACAGAGAATACGGTAGATGGTCTGCAACTGCTCCTCCTTGCGGGCCTGCAGCTGCTTGTCCGTACCCTTCATCTCGCGCAGTTCGAGTCCGTACTCACGCAGCTTCTGCACCAGAATGGCGTGCATCCTGCCTGTGTTGTTGGCGTTGTAGTTCTCGTGCATTACCTCCTTCGGCACAACGCCGTACTTGCTGACGAGGTTCGCCACGCCCGTGAACGTGCCGCCGTCGCTGACGGGCGAGGAGAACAGAGCCTCCACCTTGCGCTCGTCCATCGGCTGCTTGCGCGTGTCAATCACGGTCTGGAGGAAGAGGTTGCTCTTCTCCAACTGGTCGTAGAAGAACAGGTAACTCTGCGAGAACTCGAACTGCTCCATCTCGGGATTCGCCTTGCGCATTTCGGCACGAAGGATGTTCAGTCCGCAGAAGAGCCAGCAACGGCCCGACTGTTTCTGGTCGGTGATGCCCACCTGCGGCACGCGGTAGGTGAAGTGGGTGTCGAAATACCCGTCCAGCCCGTTCTGGTTCTGCACCAGTTTCTTCATATCCGTGTTGCCTATCGCGTTACGGATGGCACGGTCTTGCGCGGTGGGTTGGTAGTTGTTGCGGAACCGCTGCATCATCTCCGGCGTGATCTGCTGCGCCGTGGCTGTCAGCGACAATGCGCCGATAAAGAGTAAGGAAACAATTTTTGCTTTCATAATGAGTATGTTTTAGTTATTTATCAGTTATCCCAAATCTTCCATGCGGCACGGGCCTGCAACGCCAGCATCTCCTTGCCGTTCAGGGTCGTTGCCCCCCGCTCGCGCCCTTTGCGAAGGAAAAGTGTCTCCTCCGGATTGTATATGCAGTCGTACAATATATGTCCGCAGCCGATGCCCTCATAAGGTATGACGGGACACGCATCCGTTTCGGGATACATCCCCAACGGCGTGCAGTTGACTATAAACCGGCTCTGGCGCACGATGTGTTCTGTCAGTTCGTTGTAGGTCAGTCGGTCATACGGACTATCGCCCGCCTGACGGGACACCATCCTGACCTTCCACGCCGTCCAATCTTCCGCATCCCACGGAGTGGATAACGCATACGCCACTGCACGGGCAGCACCTCCCGTTCCCAATACCAATGCACGTCTCTTTCCCATACCGCGAACGACAGGCAGGAGCGACTCGCGAAAACCGATATAGTCTGTGTTGTAGCCGATTAGCCGATAGTCATCCCCCGTCCAATCCACTTTCACCACATTCACCGCACCAATCCTTGCAGCACATTCATCCACCTCGTCCAGAAGCGGTATGACGGTTTGCTTGTAAGGTATAGTGACGTTAAACCCCTCCAACCGATGCATGCGTATCAAATCGTCCAACGTCCTTTTGGTCAGTTCCGTAAGAGGGTGGAGTGTGTACTCCGCCTCTATACCTTTGCGCTCAAACCGTTCATTGAACAGCCGAGCCGACCAAGAATGTCCCAACGGATTGCCTATGATTCCGTAATGCCTCATTTCCTGTCTTTTTCGTAGGTTTTCACCTCATGTGCCACAAGCGTGTCCTTCCCCTCCAGCCAGTCCACATACCCCTGCATAATCCTCGCCGTCTGCGCAATGTGTTCTATCTCCGCTTTCGGGTAACGGCTTAACTCATCGCGGACGCTGTTGCGGCGGATGGTCGTGTCGCTGTTCGTCGAATCCTCCACCCAAGAGATATGGCGTATGTCTTTCAGATAGTGGATAATATAGTCGTGCGTCGTACACAGCAGCGGACGGATAACCGGCATCTCACCGCACGGATTGACGCTCTTGGGACGCATACCGCACAATCCCCTTATTCCCGCACCCCGGCGCAGGTTCATTATCAGCGTTTCCGCCTGATCGTTCTGATGATGCGCCACCGCAATCGCCTTGCAGTCATACGTTTTCGCCACCTGCTCAAACCATTCATACCGAAGTAGCCGTGCCGTCATCTCAATGCTCCTGCCCATCCGCTCCGACTCCGTACAGGTATCAAAATTCCGCACCTCCAAATGCACTTTCCGTTGCTCGCACAACTGCCGCACAAACCGTTCATCCCTGTCGGACTCCTCCCTGCGAAGATGGAAGTTGCAGTGTGCAACGGTGCATTCGTACCCCCCGCGCAGCAGAACGTCTAACAAAGCCACACTGTCCGCACCCCCGCTCACGCACACCAGCACACGGTCGCCCGTCGCAAGCAACTCATTGTCACGAATGTATTTGAGTACCCTTCGCAGCATCCTTACCGCTCCTTGCGCATCGAGAGTTGGATACGTTGTCTTGCCTTGTCAATATCCACCACACGCACACGCACCTGCTGGTGCAGGCTCACCACTTCGTTCGGGCTGCTCAAGCGCCGGTCCGCCATCTGCGAGATATGCACCAGCCCGTCCTTGTGTACGCCTATATCCACGAACGCGCCGAACGAGGCTATATTCGTGACGATTCCGGGCAGTTCCATCCCCACTTGCAGGTCATCAATCGTGTGCACATTCTCGTCAAAACGGAACACCTCCTTCTGTTCGCGAGGGTCGCGTCCGGGCTTCTCCAACTCTTTCATTATGTCCGTCAGAGTGGGCATTCCCACGTCCTCCGACACATACCGCTTCAAATCAATCCGCTGCCGCAGTTCCGCATTCTGTATCAGGTCGCTTACCTTGCAGCCCATGTCCTTCGCCATCTGGTTGACTATATTGTACCGTTCGGGATGGACGGCACTGTTATCCAACGGATTGTCCGAATTGGTAACGCGCAGGAAGCCTGCTGACTGTTCAAACGTCTTCGCGCCCATCTTCGGCACGCGCAAGAGGTCTTTTCTGCTTGTGAAAGGGCCGTTCTCGCTGCGGTAGCGCACGATGTTGTCCGCCAGTACGGGTCCCAACCCCGATATGTATGTCAGCAGGTACGGACTCGCCGTGTTCACGTCCACGCCCACGTAGTTCACCACTGACTCCACCGTCTGTTGCAGCGACTGACGCAGTTTGCTCTGGTCCACATCGTGCTGGTACTGTCCCACGCCGATGGACTTCGGGTCAATCTTCACCAGTTCCGCCAGCGGGTCCATCAGCCGCCTGCCGATGCTCACCGCGCCTCTTACCGTAACATCCTCATTGGGAAACTCCTTACGTGCCAGCTCGCTCGCGCTATAAACGCTTGCGCCGTTCTCGCTCACTACGAACACCGGCACATCGCTCACGCCCTCCAGACTCATCCGCACGAACTCCTCGCACTCCCTGCTCGCTGTGCCGTTGCCTATGGATATTGCCTCTATCTCATACTGCTTCACATACTTGCGCAGTTTCTCCGCGCTGTCACCCATCCGGATGAACAACACATCGTGCTTCAGCAGATCGCCCTGACGGCTCAGTATGGCAAGTTTGCAGCCTGTCCGGAATCCCGGATCCAAAGCTAATACCCGCTTCTGCCCCAAAGGCGCGTCCAGCAGCAACTGCCGCAGATTGTCCGCGAACACGCGGATGGCGGTCTCGTCGGCTTTCTCCTTGCTTTGTGCCGCGAACTCACTCTCAATAGACGGCTTGAGCAGACGCTTGTAACTGTCCTCCATAGCCAGTTCCACCTGATAGGAACTCTCGTTGCTCGCCTTCAGGTGCAGACGCGCTAACTTGTCCAGACAGTTGTCCGCATCGCCCGATATGTCCACGCGGATAAAGCCCTCTTTCTCCGCCCGGCGGATAGCCAGCAGACGATGGCTCGGTATGCGTTTCAGCGGCTCGTGCAGGTCGAAATAATCGCGGTAGTTCTGTGCCTCCGGCTCGTTCATCTTGTCCTTCACGGGCTTGGTGGTCAGCATCGCCGTGTAACTGAACTCGCGCCGTACCGCCTGACGGCTCGTCTCGTCCTGCGCTATCTCCTCCGCAATGATGTCACGTGCCCCTTGCAACTCCTCCTCCGTGTATTTCAATTTGCCCGGTCGCTGCTTGCGCAATTCGTCCGCTAAAGGCTGCAATCCTTTTTCGCGGGCGGCGTCCGCACGTGTCTTGCGGTGGGGCTTGTAGGGCAGGTAGAGGTCCTCCAACTCCGTGGCATCCCATGAAGCATCAATACGCTCGCGTAGCGCATCGGTCAGCTTGCCCTGCTCTTCGATAGTCTTGAGGATGTACTGCTTGCGCTCGTCCATCTCGCAAAAGCGGTCGAAGAGTTCGCTGATCTGACCTATCTGCACCTCGTCCAGACAGCCCGTCTTCTCCTTGCGGTAGCGGGCAATGAAAGGTATGGTCGCCTTGTCCTGCAGCAGACCGATGGTTGCCGCCACCTGTCGCGCGCCAATTCCTAACTTACTTGATATAATCGTACTGAAATCCATAGTCATTTCATTTTCAACAATCGCTCCGAATCGGGAGGTGGTGACGCTGACTGCTGCCCTTGTTTTTGCATCATCTCTTCCTTCTCACGTTGGATTGCCTCCTCATTATTCCGTCGTTCCTCTTTCTGCATTGTTTCAAGACGCTCCATCACATGTGGATAAATCTTGTTGAACATCATCGGGTTGTCCGTGTACCATACCAGCGAGGAGTCAAACTGCGCGCGTGTCACGCCGTGCGCCGCTAATATCGAGTCGTATGTCAGACGCACGATGCTGTCGTGACCGTTCATATAACCATTTACGTATATTATCCCCTCTGCACGATGAAGATCCACAAACAGATCCTCCATCTGTCCGGACGACAGCACTCCCTTCGGACGGCAGGATGCCAAAGAGCAGATAATACACGTCAACACGGCAATCGTCCAAATCCTGCGCATAAAAATAGGGTATAGCCAATGTTGAACGATAGGGTGTAGACTGTATCTGTTTTTCATCATTATTAAGCGGGTACGTAAGGATTATACTCAAAAAGACGCGCAAAGATACGGAAAGTTTCTGAAAACAGGATAGGGTACAGCAAATTTTTGCAAAAATGAATTTCCGTAAAAACACCCCGTAGAACGGTGAAGTGTTCATTTGAAAAGAAACCGCGCTGACAAGACGACATATTTCACAAACACACACTCGATAGACATTAGTGGATTTTATAATTGTAAAGTATTTTGCATATCACAAGAATAGTGCGATTTCGAAATTTGTAATCAATGTGTTTAATATTATATTTATCACAAAATCTGTATTTTAGTTTATTTTAATTGTAGTTGCGCTTTTGTTTGAGCATCGCAATCTTGGGTTGGGACAGAAATGTTGGTTTGAATCGATAAAGAAATAGTAAAGATTTAATATAATCTGCATATTATGTAGTTTACTTGAAATGTTGAATTACATAAAGTGTGCTTTCGGTATATTTTGTAATATAATTTTGTACAATGATATATGAGAAATTCATCCTTTTTACGATTGTGACAGGTGTTGATATGTGTGTTTTGCAAGTCTGAAATTTCTTTGCAATTCAACTGTGAAAAAATAATTTTGCAGAGATGAAATTATTGACATATCTTTGCGCGAAAATTTATGCTCTCAACCGGTGCGCAGACAGATCTGGTATAAGCGAGGAATAAACGACAAACGAGATAAAACCTCCATAAAACATAAACGATGAACGGGATAGAGAAAATAAAGAAAATAATGGCGGAGGAGAAACTTAACGCGAAACAGTTTTCCGACCGCGTGGGAATTAGCCAAAGTACGCTTAGCAATATCTTCAAGGGACGTAACGAAGTCAGTTTAGGTGTGATGCAGCGTATACTCAATGCTTTCCGGACCATCAGTTCAGATTGGCTGATTCTTGATTCCGGACCAATGTACCGTCCCAAGGGGAGCGAGGCGGTGCAGGATACGCTCTTTGACATCCGCCCTGTCGAACCGGACACGCCCCCTGTAGCTAATCTTCCGCAATCGGACAACCAGCAGAATATAGGAGGGCAGTTACCCATTCCTGTTGCCGTTACCACCAACGCCAAATCCAAAAAGAATACAGCTGACCTCGGCAAGACGGAACGCCGAGTGGACAAAATTATCATCTACTATACCGACGGCACCTTCGAAGAAAGGTGAAAGGAAAGTGAAAAATGAAAGGTGAAAAATGAAAGGTGAAATGGAGAAGAAAGGACGTAGTTGTAAGGAATTAGAGAATGAATTATGTGGCGGTACCTTATCTTCGATGATATGACCTGTTGTACGCAGACGGACATTGAACGCCTCAAAGCGGTGGCAAGCCCGCAGCGGCTCGCACAGGCGATGCGCTACCACCACATCTTCGGACAATGGGCATGCCTCAAATCCTACGAGATGCTTCTGCAACTGCTCCATACCGACCTTCCTCTCACATTTGAGTACAACGAACACGGCAAACCTTATCTTTCCACCGACAGCCTCCAGTCTTTGCAAACTGTTTTTCCGTTTTTCTCTATCAGTCATTGCAAGGAAGCAATCGCAGTCGCAGTCAGCAGCAAAGAAATAGGAATTGACATCGAATCACGCACAAGACGCATATCCGATGGTCTTGCCGAACACGTGATGAACTGGCAGGAGCAGCAATACATCGTCCGTCACAGTGACCCGCCCTCCGCCTTCATTGTACTATGGACCAAGAAAGAGGCTGTTCTCAAACAGCGCGGAACAGGTATTTTAGACGATATGCGCAACGTTTTGACCGGCAGCGAACCAATCGAAACACACATCACTGACACCTATATATACAGCATCTGTTGTTGACAGGTGCAACCGACCAACGAACAAACGAACCGCAATGACCTGTAAGGAAACCATAGAATACCTTTATGCCTTGCAGCCCCCCTTCCACTTGGTAGGTGCGGCGGCATACAAACCCGGGCTGGCGAACACCGAAGCCCTGATGGAGCATCTCTCGCATCCCGAACGCCGCTTCCGCGCCATCCATATTGCCGGTACCAACGGCAAGGGTTCCACCTCCCATCTAATTGCCGCAACCCTTCACGCGGCGGGACTCAAGGTAGGTCTTTACACATCCCCGCATTTAGTGGATTTCCGCGAGCGCATACGTGTGTCCGAAACAACAGACCGACCGATGAAGATGATAGAGGAGGATAGGGTGGTGCGCTTCGTGGAGGAGAATAAGGTTTTCCTTGAAACGGTCAAGCCCTCCTTCTTCGAAACGACAATGGCAATGGCTTTTGAGTACTTCGCCGAACAGCAGGTGGACATTACCGTCATCGAAGTCGGTCTCGGCGGACGGCTTGACAGCACGAATATCATGCCTCCTCTCACGCCGCTTTGTGATAGTTGTTCAGATGAAAAAGGACAGACTCAAGCCCCCTTTGGTGTGATACTCTCAGTCATCACCAACATCGGTCTTGACCATACCGAGTTTTTGGGAAATTCGTTGCCGCAGATTTCCGCCGAAAAAGCAGGTATCATCAAACCCGATGTCCCATGTGTCATTGGTGAGACAGACCCGCAGACCATGCCCGTCTTCCTCCAAGCCGCAGAAAGCAACAATATATTAGGTGACGGACTCGAAACCGACCGGTGCCGGATATGGTTCGCCGACCAATGCGAGTACCTTCGCCGCGAACGCCATCGCATCGCCCCCGACTGCCAACTCAAAGGAGAATATCAGGAGAAGAACCTCCAGACCGCCTTCGTCGCCCTCCGCGCCGTTTGGAATCCGCTCATGCAGTCCCTGCAAAACACGTCCGCATCATCATCTTTCTCCCTACAAAATTTCCGGTCATTTTTATCTTTCAGCCAAGCCGTCCGAAAAGGCTTCTCCGAGGTCTGTACCCTGACCGGTTTGCGCGGCAGATGGGAGGTTCTTTCCAACCATCCGCTGACCATTTGCGACACCGGTCACAACTCCCACGGATTGCGCCACGTAAGCCACCAGTTGCAGCAAATCCTGCACGAACGGCTTTTGCGGTCCGCAGACACATCTCTTCGCGTGGTTTTCGGAATGGTGGATGACAAGGATGTGGAAACGGTTGCGGATCTGATGCCGAGGCAGGCGGTCTATTATCTGACCCAACCTGACACCCATCGTGCCATCCCGGCGGAGCGGCTTTTGGAGATATGGAGCAAGGCAATGCCCGATACAACAATGATGACGTTCAGCCGTCTTTCGGATGCCCTCGAAGCCGCCCGAAACGACTGCTCCGAAAACGACATCCTCTTCATCGGAGGAAGCAATTATATCATAGGCGATGCGCTAACATGGGTTCAGAAACTTTCTCACATTAAACGTACAGATGATATATGTTGAGTATAGATGAGATTAATAGTCGGGCGGACAATGCGAGAGCCCTTCATCGTGCCGGATTTAATTGCTCGCAAGCTGTTTTCACCGCATGTGCAGATCTGTTTGGTATTCCCCGTGAGCAAGCGCTTCTGCTTTCAGCTTCATTCGGTGGCGGGATAGGTGGTACGCGGAATGTATGCGGAGCAGTCTGTGCCATGTGTATGGTGGAAGGGCTTCACAGCGGCTCCTCCGTTCAAGGCGACATCACCGGCAAAAAAATCAATTATGCTCGTGTGCAGCAATTGCTCAATCTGTTCAAGCACCAGCACGGAGGTTCTATTATCTGTGCGGATTTGCTGCAGAATCCCGCCAATCCATCGTGCAATGAAAAAGTAGCCAACGCAACACGCATGGTTCTGCAAAACATCTGACATCATAAATGATTTTATTTTTTGCATGTAAATATGTGGATAAAATGAAGGATTACCGCTTTGACAATAAACTGTTCCGACATGAGTTTACATTGGGGGTGATTATAACGTTTGTTATCATCTTGGCATTAACTTGTTTTTTTACCTATCTTTATGTAATTATAAATGATTTTCCTTTATCAATAGTCATCTTTATGTGCATTTGCACGGCTGCAATGGTATATGCGGTTTATGCTTGGTTCTTTTCAATGACCATGCCCAGACGTTTGGCCGCTTTTAAGGACTATATTCACCCTTTTAATGCTTTGTAGTACCTTTTATAGTTTTCGCTTATAATTTGGATTATGTAAAATAGTGTAAAGTGATGCAAAGTCTCAAATAGTATAAAATCTACAAACGATATGAATGACACGAAGGATATACTGGGTGTACTACCCCTCAAGAATATGGTGCTGTTCCCGGGCGTGCTGCTCGGCGTGAACGTCACCCGCGAACAGTCCAAACGGATGGTCAAGGATGCGATGCAACAAAACAAACTGCTCGCCGTCTGCTGCCAGAAGAAAAAAGACATTACTGACCCACAACATGACGACCTATATACATTGGGCACTTCCGCCCGCGTGATGCGCGCCACCGAAAACAAGAACGGCAGCCTCACCATCGTACTCGAAGGCGAAGAACGCATCAGAATACAATCGTTTCTTAATCAATCGGAAAAATCGGAGTACTCGGAAAATTCTGAAAGTTCGGAATACTCGGAATACTCTGATAATTCGAAAAAGTCGGAAACATCAGAAAACACGGAAAAGAAAACGCTTTTTGCCCGTGTTATCCCCCACCCCGAAATTCTGCCAGCCGAGAATGACAAGCAATTTTTGCAAACCGTATTGACTCTCCGCGAGCAAGCCATGCGTGTTATGCAACAGAGCGAAGGGTTCTCTGTGGAGGCGGGAATGGCTATTCGCAACATAAACAACGCCCCGACACTCGTCAATTACCTTTGCGTCAATTTCGGCTTCTCCATCGCCGACAAGCAGCAGTTGCTCGCCATCGAAACGCTTCAGGAACGTGCGACAGACCTCCTCGAACGGTTCAAGAAAGAGGTGGAAATGCTCGATATGAAGGCGGAGATACAGAACAAGACCAATCAGGAGATTTCCAAGAACCAGCGCGAGTACTACCTCCAGCACCAACTTGAAACCATCCAGAAGGAACTGGGCGAAACGGGCGAACAGACATTAAGCGACCTGAAGAAACGCGCCGCCGGGAAGAAATGGAACGAACAGACCAAGAGCCGCTTTGAGGAGGAACTCAAACGACTGCAGCGAATGGGGACGCACTCCCCCGAATACGCCATGCAGCAGAACTACCTCGAGACCCTGCTTGACCTGCCGTGGAACGAATACTCGCAGGACAACAACGACCTCAACCACGCGCGGCAAGTGCTTGAAGAAGACCACTTCGGCATGGAGAAAGTCAAAGAACGCATCATCGAGTACCTCGCCGTCCGCAAGCAAGGCGGCAGCAACCTCAAGTCCCCTATCCTATGCCTGTACGGTCCTCCGGGCGTGGGCAAGACATCCTTGGGCAAGTCCATCGCCCGTGCGTTGGAACGCAAGTACGCACGCATATCGCTCGGCGGACTGCACGATGAGGCGGAGATACGCGGACACCGCAGAACGTACATCGGTGCCATGCCGGGACGTATCATAGAGAACCTGCGTAAGTGCAAGACTTCCAATCCCGTATTCGTCTTGGACGAGATAGACAAGATCGGCGCTGACTACAAGGGCGACCCCACCTCCGCGCTGCTCGAAGTCCTCGACCCTGAACAGAACAGCACTTTCCACGACAACTTCATTGACACCGACTACGACCTCTCGCGCGTCCTTTTCATCGCCACCGCCAACACCCTCGAAACCATCCCCGCCCCCTTGCGCGACCGGATGGAACTCATCGAGATGACCGGCTATCTGATAGAAGAAAAAGAGGCGATCGTGGAACGGCATATCCTCCCCAAGCAACTCTCCGAACATGGACTGACGGCTGAGCAGATGCGGCTTGACAAGAATGCAACCGATTATCTCATTGAGCATTACACCCGCGAATCGGGAGTGCGCAACCTCGAAAGGCAGGTGGCGGCACTATGCCGGAAAACGGTAACAAAAATAGCCTTCGGCGAAACATACAATACCGATATAACGTCCGCAGACATAGAGACTTATCTCGGCAAGCCGCGTTACACCCGCGATATGTACGAGAACAACGACTACATAGGTGTCGTTACCGGTCTGGCTTGGACGCAGGTCGGCGGCGAGATACTCTTCATCGAGTCCTCTCTGTCGCCCGCTAAGACCCCTACCCTAACCCTCACGGGCAACCTCGGCGACGTGATGAAAGAAAGCGCCACCATCGCCTTGGCGTATATCAAAGCGCACGCCGACGACTGGCATATATCCCGCAAGGACATTGAAACACAGTCTGTTCATATCCACGTTCCCGAAGGAGCCATACCGAAGGACGGTCCGTCGGCAGGCATCACGATGACCACGGCACTCGTGTCCGCTTTCACCCGACGCAAGGTGCGTCCGCGCATCGCCATGACCGGCGAGATGACCCTGCGCGGCAAGGTGCTGCCNNAAGGAGAAAATACTCGCCGCCAAACGGGCGGGCATAACCGACATCGTACTCTGCGAAGACAACCGCAAGGATGTCGAAGAAATCAATGAACGGTATCTTAACGGGCTGACATTCCACTATGTACGCGATATACATGAAGTAATAGATTACTCACTTATGCCCGCATAATCCGAAAGAATACACAAGAAAAACAGAAAACATATTTCAAGTAAGATGATAAAAATGGTCAGTAGAATCACACTATTGCTGTCGGGACTGTTGGTTGCCCTGACCGCATCCGCCAACCGTGTCAGCGAACAGGATGCCGCACGGGTGGCAGGCAACTTTATGAACCGGATGGAAACTTCTGCTCCGCAAAGCAGGAAAGCCGTGCGCCGGCTGCCTGCCGGACAAACAGATGACAGGTTTTATGTGTTTGAATACGGCAATGGCGAAGGCTGGGTGATGGTGTCGGCCAGCGATCTGGCGCACCCCGTTCTGGCTTATTCGCCGACGGGCACCTACCGCTATGATAACCAACCTGAAAACGTAAAATCGTGGTTGGACGGATATAATCAAACCATAACTTATGCGGAGGAAACAGGCAATGCGGCAGCCGCTGACATTGCCGCC
>DBVX01000082.1:0-23385 GCA_002308815.1 Bacteroidales bacterium UBA1253 | reverse complement strand
ATGGCGCAGGTGATGGCATACTGGCAGTATCCTTCAAAAGGTTCCGGTTATCATTCCTATATCCATAAGGAATACGGACGGCTGAGCGCTAATTTCGGTTCCACAAGTTACGACTGGGACAATATGCTGACCGATTATTTTTACGGCGAAACGGCAGCCCAGAAGAATGCCGTCGCCACGCTGATGTACCACTGCGGCGTAAGCACGGAAATGCAATACGACGTGAGCGACAAGGGCGGCAGCGGTACGTATGTGCTTAAGACAAACGGCGAAACAGGAACGGACAATGCCGAATACGCGATGGAGAACTACTTTGACTATCTGATAGAGAAAAGCGGCATAAAGGGCGTAACGATTTCTGAAAAAGAATGGCTCAAACTGCTAAAGAACGACTTGGACAACGCCCGTCCCGTCCTGTATGCGGGTTCAGGCAACGACGGGGGACACTGTTTTGTATGCGACGGATATGACAGCGAGGATTATTTCCATTTCAACTGGGGATGGGGAGGATACGCGGACGGGTATTTCCGTCTTAACGCTCTGGAACCCGAATCCGGCGGGGCAGGCGGCGGGGACTATACGTTCAACTACCGCCAGAAAGCGTTGTTCGGTCTCCAACCCGCACATCCTTCTTCGGATGAGGATGAAATGGCGAACATCAAACTGTACTCCAAGATTTCGTCTCCCGACTCGGTGCGCTTCTTCAAAGATTTCAAGAGTTCCGTTGATATAGCCAACTTCAACAAGACCAAAGATGTAAAATGCACTTTCGCTGCCGTTCTGTTTGACTCTGAAAGTGCGTTCTACGATTATATCGACTCCATTCCGCAGAAGACTCTTCCCGCATACAATTATTTCACGTATGAAACGACCTACAAGGGGCAGGCCTCTTTTATGCCCGGCAACTATTATTTAGCGTATTTCTATCGCACCAATGACAAAGGCTGGACACTGATTGAGAACGACACGATCAAGTCCGTCAAGCCCTTGTGCGTGTGGTATTACGACGGCATAGAGGTGTATTCGGATTTTGAAATCACAAGCGGCGAGTTCAGGCAGGACACGGATGTGGAACTGCAGGTGAAAATAGCCAACGTGACAGGCAAAGCGTTCAAAGGGGATATCCGTATCGGTCTCGGCGATCTGCAAGACGGATCGTGGGTGCAGAATATTGAGGTGCTGAACGATGTCACGATAAGCGACCAACGCTACAAGTCTTTATCATTCAAGGGACATATCAATGCCGACCCCGGAACATATATTCTGCAGGCAGCCTATCGCAACGAAGGCGACACGCAGTGGTACTACGCGGGCGGATATTACTTTCCCAATCCCGTCCGGACGGTGGTCAAGGCGAAGGAAGTCCTGCCCGACCGCTATGAGGACAACGACAACCTGATGGACGCGTACATACTCCACCCTGTCTTCGATGAGGCGGGCAAATGCACGTTTGATATTCCCGATGCCACCCTGCACACGGGCAGCGATGTGGACTATTTCGCCCTCGTGCTGCCGGAAGACGGCTACTACACGGTTACTCCGCAGTCGTTTGACGCATCGATGAACAAAGGCTACACCGTGATGACATCAAGTTACTACTACATATCCCAAAGCAAGGAGGCAACCCTGTTTGACAGCAACGCCGCCCCATTCAAGGCGCAGGGCGGAACTATTGTATATTTCCGCATCGTCCCCTTGCTGTCCGGCGGCAAAGGTTCGTACGGCTTGAAGATCAATGTGCAGCGCGGCGAGGCGGACAATGATGCCATTACGGTTCGTTACCTTGCCCCCGACAGTTGGGATGCCGTCTATCTCTGGGCTTGGACGGAGGACGGCGATCTTTTCGCCAAGTGGCCCGGTGTCGCTCTCAAAAAAGAACAGGGCGGCTACTATTCCTATACGTTCGAGGAAGGCGTTCGCGGTGTCAATGTCATCTTCAGCAACGGGAACGGCGTACAGACGATGGATCTGGAAGAGGTTATCAACGAATCGGTATGTATGACGTTTGACGGGGAAAACCTCCCCGCCAAAAGAATCGAATGTGCGGAATCCGTTACCGTCAGGTATTTAGATACGGAGAACTGGGAGCGAGTTTATCTGTGGGCATGGACAGAAGATGGAGATATTTTCTCCAAGTGGCCCGGGCAGATTCTTTTCAAGGGGGAGGACGGTTACTACTCCTATACGTTCGGTGCGGGCGTTCGCGGAATCAACGTTATATTCAGCAATGGCGACGGCGTGCAGACAATGGATTTGGAAGAGGTCATCAACGAATCGGTTTGTCTGACGTTTGGCGGAGCCGGAAACCCCGCCAAGTTCATCGACTGTGAGGGGAACGGCGGCATCACTCCCGTACCGACGGCGGAAACGGAAAGCCTTCGGATAGCGGACGGGATGGTTTACAGCAAGGGCAGCATCCGCATCTACACTGTTTCCGGTGAACTGGTCCGCTCCGCCACGGACAAGGCAAGACTGACAGACCTGCCGGTCGGTATATATATCATCCGGACCAACGAACAGGCAGTCAAATACATCCGCTGAAAAGCATAATCTCTATGGCTGAAAAGAAGGATTTCACATCAACAAGAAACAAGGTTACGTATTTGGACTTATTCGCCGGAGCGGGAGGCTTCAGCGAGGGATTTCTACAAGCATATACGGATGACAAGTATTATGTTTTCCGGTTGGCAAGTGACATCAACGAGAACTGCGAACTAACCCACCGCGTGCGTTACAATGACGTACTCGGTTTGGATACGGAGTTTATCTGTCAGGATATTATGGAGGATAGTTTTCTTCCTAATTTGCTGGATAAACTGCACGGTCAGCAGATAGATGTGGTAACCGGCGGGCCGAGTTGCCAGTCGTTCAGCCTTGCCGGTCGCAGAAAGAAACTGGACAAACGAGACGATTTGTTCTATCATTACCTGAAAGTAATCAAGGCTTTGCGTCCGAAGTACTTTGTTATGGAGAATGTAAAAGGCATTCTGACCAAGGATGGCGGGCAAGTCAAAGAGCAGATAATGCGTGAGATACGATCAATCATAGATGAGCAGTCGATGCACTTCTTGTTTGATTTCTTGGACGAGGTAAAGAACAGAATCCCTGCTCCGATATACAACGCGCTCTACGCAAAGTTATGCCTTGAGTCAACGAATGGAGATTTCAAGAAAATCAACGAGCAACTGGAAAACAGTCTGGATGTTCAGTTCCGCGAGATAACAAAGAACCTGCCGTATAATGTGAGCAAAAGTGACGAGGCGGTTAATACGATTCGCCATGGCTTGATATTGTTGCAGCAAAAGACCCGGCGTGACGAAATCCGCAAGCAGATTATTCACCTGAAGACCATTTCGCACATAGATAACGACTCTTTTGTTGAAGGTTACAATTCCCTTATTGAAACTATCTCCGATGAGCAGATCCTTAATCAGATTTTCTCGGCTGCTGATACTATTGCCACAATGGTTGAGAACTCTGAAAGTGTGAAGGTATTCAAGCAGTGCATAGAGATTCTTACTATGAACTTTGACGAGTGCATTGAGTTGCTGAAAGGATATATCAAGAGCGATGAAACATTGGGAAATCACTTGTCGCGCATTTTGCAAGAAGTATGTCTGTATCATATTGACGAACCATTCGTGTTGTTGTCATCTGACTACGGCGTGCCGCAAAATCGCGAACGGGTTGTATTCATCGGATGCCGGAAAGATCAGCGCCCCATAACAGCAGTTCCGGCGACAGTTAAAGAGGATGAAAAGGTAAAAGTATATGAAGCTCTTTGGGATCTAAATATGGTTGGAAATGGCGAAGCAGTAACTACATACAAAGAGCCGCAACCTATTCCCGAATACGAATCAAGCAAACAAAGACGCGAGATCCAAGGACAACCGGATGATCGTGGTTTGCTTTTCTCCGACTGGTCGCGCATGGGACGATTAAGCCACCGTTTCACGTTTGATACAGCTCCGTTCTATGTGATGAACATGGCAGAGTACAAGGAAGCCCGCAAACACCAACACATGGAGTTGTTCAATCATCAGACAAGTGCGCAAAATGAGACTGTTCGCGAACGCTTGCGGATAATAGCCAAGCACGGTGACTACGAGGCTGCCAAAGAGGAACTGAAAGCCAATGGACTGGAAAGTCAGAAGCGCAATTACAACGTACTCGAACCGCTCGGTCAAAGCCCAACAATCATGACGATGCCGGATGACTATATTCATTATTCGGCTTATCGCCCGATGACCGTGCGCGAAATGGCACGTCTGCAAAGTTTTGATGATTCCTTTGTCTTTCAGGGAAAACGCCAGACAGGAGGTAATAACCGACAGAAAGAGATTCCGCAATACACACTGGTCGGCAATGCCGTTCCGCCGCTAATGGCTCGTGCTATCGCAAATGTGATTTTAGAGAATATTCAATAACGGAGGGTTATGATACACATGCGCGCTTTCACTCCTTTGGAGTTGAAAAACCAACAATATCTCGTGAACCTTGGCATCTCGTTTACCCAAGTTCAAATCACGGAAACCGGACTACAAAAGAGTATTCTGGATGCTACTGCACCTATGCGCGCCTACTTCAAGGAGAATGGCATCCATGACTATGAGTTGCAGTTGCAAGGACCTGAAAACAAAATCCTTGTGCCAACGCATATCCTGACTTTCCAATCAGTACTGGATACGCAAACATCACTTTACCGTCCGGTGACAAAGAATGGAGATCCGCGCCTATGGATTTACAAACTCCAAGCATACACCAAACCGGATGATATTCATATCCTGATTGCGCATGGTGGCGAGCTGTTCATTATCAACTCTACACGCGAAGACATAAAGCAAGCTGTCGAATCCGCGTTAGTTAACCCGATTAAGGATTGTCTGCTTGCGTTCTCCAGCGAAGCGCAAGAAGTATCGCAAGAACTCATTCAGCATTTCCGCCGCGCATCCGGGCAATGGTTTGAATCCGAAGTAATGGCTGATACCGGCATTGGTCGAACGATTGAGACCCTATTGGGTATTCCTATGAACTCTGACAAGACGGCAGACTACAAAGGTATAGAACTCAAATCGGCGAGAGGCAATAAAACCGGTGCAAGAAAGAACCTCTTTACACAAACACCCAACTGGGATTTAAGCCGTTGCAAGTCAGGGCAGGAAATAGTGGATAAATACGGCTATTTCACGGAAGATGGCTTCAAGACCATCCAAACAACCGTTTCCGCAACGCATCCGACTCGCAACTTGCAATTATCTGTCAATGATATTGAGAGCCTTTTGGAACTGCAACACATCCGTGATGCCGGACACGACGATGTTGCCGTTTGGCAGTTATTGACATTACACGAACGCCTTCTGACGAAACACCACGAGACATTCTGGATCAATGTGGAGAACCGTATTGAGAATAACAAAGAGTATTTCCGTTACGACAATATCATTCACACCAAGAATCCGAATATCGGTCAGTTCGATGTGCTTCTTGAACAAGGAATGATTACGGTTGATTTGTTGATTTGCCGCCCGTCATTCCAGAAATCCGGCAAAAACGGAGGCGATACTTACAGTTTCAAGATGCGCCCCAAAGCCATGCCATTAGTCTTTCCTGAAAGTATAACGTACAAAATATAAAAAAGATATATGTCCTTCACACACCTACACGTTCATAGCCACTACTCCATTCTGGACGGGATGTCCAAAGTGCCTGACCTCGTGGACAAATGCCTCAAAACGGGTATGTCCGCCATGGCACTTACCGACCACGGCAACATGTACGGCATCAAGGAGTTTCTCGATTACAGCAAGAAAGTCAACAAGAAAGCGCAGGAGGATGCCGATAACCCTGACCTGCGCGTGTTCAAACCTATTGTAGGCTGCGAGGTCTATTGTGCCCGCAGAGGCAGAAAAAGCAAAACCAACGAGGAAGCGACCGCTCCCAACGGCAAGAAATACAATATCGACCGCTCGGGCTGGCATCTCATCCTGCTTGCCAAGAACATGCAGGGCTACCATAACCTCTGCCATCTGGTCAGCGAGAGTTTTATGGACGATGCCTACTACCATACCCCGCGTATCGACCACCAACTGCTGGAGCAGTACCACGAAGGGCTGATCTGTTCCTCCGCCTGTCTGGCGGGCGAGGTGGCGCGCAAAATCAACTACGGCGACCTGCAGGGCGCGGAGGAGTCCGTCCTATGGTTCAAAAACCTCTTCGGCGATGACTATTACCTCGAACTGCAACGTCACCAGACCGAGAAACCCAACGGCAACCAGGACGTGTATCAGGCGCAGATGCAGGTCAATCCTGTCCTCATTGACCTTGCCCGCAAACACAATATCAAACTCATAGCCACCAACGACGTGCATTTCGTGGAGGAGGAACACGCGGAGGCGCACGACCGGCTGCTGTGTATCAGCACCGGAGCCAAGTTCGATGACCCCGACCGTATGCACTACACCAAGCAGGAATGGCTCAAGACACCCGAACAGATGGCAGCCATCTTCGCCGACCTGCCCGAAGCCATCACCAACACACAGGAGATTGCCGACAAGGTGGAGGTCTATGACATTGACTCCGACCCCATCATGCCCAAGTTCCCCATCCCCGAATCGTTCGGAACGGAAGACGAATACCGGCAGCGTTTCACAGAGCAGCAGATCTTCGACGAGTTCACCCGCAACGAGAACGGCGAAATAGTAATGGACGAGAAAGCCGCGCAGAAGAAAATCAGGAAGATGGGAGGTATTGACCGTCTCTACCGCATCAAACTGGAGGCGGACTACCTTGAACACCTCACGATGCTGGGAGCGGAGGAGCGGTACGGCAAGGAGCGTCTTCAGACAGATGAGGAGTTGAAAGAACGCATCCGTTTTGAGTTGCACACGATGAAGTCGATGGGTTTCCCGGGTTACTTCCTTATCGTGATGGACTTCATACGCGGCGCACGGGAGGAACTGGGCGTGAGCGTCGGTCCGGGACGCGGAAGCGCTGCCGGAAGCGTGGTCGCCTACTGCCTGCATATCACCGACTTGGATCCGCTGCGATATGATTTGCTGTTCGAGCGTTTCCTCAATCCCGACCGTATATCCCTGCCCGATATAGACACCGACTTCGACGATGCCGGTCGCGGCCGCGTATTAGACTGGGTGAGCCGCAAGTACGGCGAGACACACGTGGCGCATATCATCACCTACGGCGTGATGGCAGCCAAGTCCGCCATTGCCGATGTGGGCAGACTGCACGGCATTCCGCTCCCTACTGTGGCGCAAATCAAGTCGCTCATTCCTGAACGCGGCTTCCCCGACAACATAAAGGACGAGAAAGGCAAGTCGCCCAAAGTCAATCTGAAGAACTGCTACAAGTATGTTCCCGAACTTAAGAAGATGTACGAGGAGGGTGAGCCGGAGATCCGTTCGGTGCTGACCTACGCGCAGCAGTTGGAAGGCACTATCCGTCAGGTGGGTATCCACGCCTGCGGAGTCATCATCGGTGCGGATGACCTGACCAAGTTCGCGCCGCTGAGCAGTATCGAGGACAAAGAGGAGAGGAAACGTGTGCTGGTCACCGAATACGACGGGCATGTGGTGGAATCCGTCGGGCTGATTAAGATGGACTTCCTCGGACTGAAAACGCTGACCATCATCCGCGAATGTCTGGAGAACATCCGCAAGTCGCGGGGCGAGGAAGTGGACATTGACCATATCCCGCTGGACGATGCCGAAACCTACCGCCTTTTCCAAGAAGGCAGAACTGTAGCGGTGTTCCAGTTCGAGAGCGCAGGTATGCGGAAGTACCTCAAAGAGTTGCGTCCGACCGTCATCGGCGACCTTATCGCGATGAACGCTCTCTACCGTCCCGGACCGATGCAGTACATCCCGCAGTTCATCCGCCGCAAGCACGGTGAGGAGGCTGTCACCTACGACATCCCCGTGATGGAGAAGTACCTGAAGGACACCTACGGGGTGACGGTCTATCAGGAGCAGGTCATGCTGCTCAGCCGCCTGCTCGCCAACTTCACACGCGGCGAGAGCGACAAACTGCGCAAGGCGATGGGCAAGAAGCAGATGCAGGTTCTGCAGGAGTTGAAAGGCAAGTTTATGGACGGCGGCAGAGCCAACGGACACGACGAGAAGATTCTTGACAAGATTTGGAAGGACTGGGAAGCCTTCGCATCCTACGCCTTCAACAAGTCGCATGCCGCCTGCTATTCGTGGGTGGCGTACCAGACAGGCTACCTCAAAGCCCACTACCCTGCCGAGTTTATGGCGGCGAACCTGACCATATCGAAGAACGACATCAAGGAGGTTACAAAGTTTATGGACGAGTGCAAGGCGTTGCATATCAACGTGCTTGAACCCGATGTGAACGAATCGGAGATGAACTTCACCGTCAACAAGCAGGGCGATATCCGTTTTGGTCTTGGCGGTATCAAGGGTGTTGGCGAAGGGGCGGTCGAAGCCATCCTCGAAGAGCGGAGGAAAAACGGCAAATACCTCTCTGTCTATGACTTTGTGGAGCGGGTCAATCTCCAGTCGTGCAACCGCAAGACGCTGGAATGGCTCGTTACGGGCGGCGCGTTCGACTGCTTTGCGGATGTTTATCGCGAGCAGTTGCTCGGCATCAACGACAAGGGCGAATACGTGCTGGACGCGCTGATACGCTACGGCAATATGTACCAGCAGGATCGTCAGTCGCAGCAGAACTCCCTCTTCGGCGATCTGGGCGGAGACGGAGGCGTGTCCATCGCCAAGCCCGAACTGCCCTTGTCTATTCCCCGTATGTCGCCTATAGAGAGGCTGAATAAGGAGAAGGATCTCATCGGCATCTACCTGTCGGCGCACCCGTTGGACGAGTATGAGTTTGAGATGCGCCATCTCACTACCCTCACCTGTGAGGATATGCAACGCTTTGACGGCTGGCGGAGACCCGAAGCGCGTAATGTATATACCGCTGACGACAACCCCGCAGCCTCGGACAATCCCTCTGATCCGCTCTCATCGGATGATGACCGGAACGAAAGCGCGGAAGACACCCTGCGGGCAATAAACCCCAACGAATGGATTATGCAGCACGAAAAAGAAGCCATTCGTATAGGAGGAATAATAACGAGTGAGGAACAGGCGATTTCCAAAAACGGCAATCCGTACGGCCGGTACACCATTGAGGACTACAACGGCAGTTACAAGTTCGCCCTGTTCGGCAACATCTACACACAGTTTGCGCCGATGCTCAAGAAGAACGTCTATGTGATGCTGTCAGGCACCATCCGTCAGAGGGGCGAGGGACGGGCGCATTTCCAACCCGAACCGAGGGACAAGGCGGAATATGAGTTCAACCTCACGCAGGTGGAACTGCTGCGCGACACGCGGAAGAAATACGTTCGCGCCCTGATGCTCAAAGTGTCCGCCGAGAACGCCACCGCCGAATTAGGCGACCTGCTCGTGAAAAACTTCACGCAAAAGGAAACGAAGAGGAAAACAAAAGACGATGCCGGTCAGGAGGCGGTCAGTGTCCCTGTCAAGGTGCAGATTATAGACACACAGCACAACGACAGCGTTACAACACTATCCAATCGGTTGAATGTAAATCTCACACGTGATATTTACATATTTCTACGCGACTTGCAGAACGAAGGACTGCTTTCCTACTCTGTGGTTATCTGATTTCCAAGTTCCCAGATTGAACCAAGATTAGATACTTCAGGACATTACTCTCAATGCGGGAGGCAAGAGCCGCAGAGTTGTCCGCCACGTCACAGCCGATGGACAATGACTCGCCCGTGATGTGCTCGTAAAGCTCCATATAGCGGTCGCGTATGCCATCCACCACGGCAGGAGTCATCTCGGGAACCTGCTGCCCCTCCCTGCCCTGGAAGCCGTTCTGCATGAGCCACTCGCGCACGAACTCCTTCGACAACTGACGCTGTGGCTGCCCGTTGCGGAAACGCTCCTCATAGCCATCGCTGTAGAAATACCGCGAAGAGTCGGGCGTATGCACCTCGTCCATCAGGAGTATCTGTCCGTTGTACGTGCCGAACTCGTACTTGGTGTCCACGAGGATGAGCCCGCGCTCCGCCGCCATCTGCTGCCCGCGACGGAAGAGAGCCAGCGAGTACTGTTCCAGTTGTTCGTATTCCTTTTCGGGCACGAGTCCCTTGGCGATGATTTCCTCACGGGAGATGTTCTCATCGTGCTCGCCAATCTCCGCCTTGGTAGTGGGCGTGATAATCGGTTCGGGGAACGCCTCGTTCTCACGCATCCCGTCGGGCAGCCGCACTCCGCAGAGTGTGCGTTCGCCCTGCTGATAGGCTCGCCACGCACTGCCGCAAAGATAACCGCGCACAATCATCTCAACAGGATAGCCCTGACAGCGCCTGCCGACAGAGACCATCGGGTCGGGCGTGGCCTCGAGCCAGTTGGGCACAATGTCCTCCGTGGCACGAAGGAAACGCGCCGCAATCTGATTGAGAATCAGCCCCTTGAAGGGTATGCCGTGCGGGAGTATGACATCGAACGCGGAAATACGGTCGGTGGCGACCATCACGAGGCGGTCGTCAAGGAAATAGACATCACGGACCTTGCCATGATACACTCCCGTCTGGCGGGGAAAATGAAAATCAGTCTGGGTTAATGCGGTATTCATATAACAGTTGTCTTTAATTTACTTATACTCATCCCACGCGAGGATGTCGAGCTGGTCAAGCGGCACGGCGCAGAACGCATAGATGAACGCGCCCGCAAGACGAGGATTGCTGATGACAGGTATATTGAGGTCGATGGCAGCACGGCGGACCTGATAGCCCTTGTTCTCGGTGCCGGTATCGTTCTCGCGATGGACACTGATGACCAGTTCGATGGTGTGGTTATGCAACAGGCGCAACACCTCATCCGTGCTGACGCAGGTATTGGGCACGTTGTACTCGGAGAGGAACGCGGAGGTGCCCTCCGTGGCATAGAGCGTGTATCCCTTGGACGCGAGCAAACGAGCGGGTTCAAGCAGCATAGTGCGGTGCTTGGTGTCGCCTGCGGAGATGAGAACGGATTTTTGCGGCACGCGATAGCCCACCGAGAGCATGGCCTTCATCAGGGCGGCATTGGCATCCTCACCGAGGCATCCGACCTCACCGGTGGAAGCCATATCGACACCGAGTACGGGGTCTGTGTTCTGAAGACGGTTGAAAGAGAACTGGGAGGCCTTGACACCGACGTACTCAAAGTCGAAGAGCGACTTATGGGGCTTCTCGACAGGCAAGCCAAGCATGATGCGCGTAGCAAGGTCAATCAGGTTGATCTTCAGAACCTTTGACACGAACGGGAAGGAACGTGAGGCACGAAGGTTACACTCTATCACCTTTATCTCGTTCTCGCGCGCAAGGAACTGGATATTGAACGGTCCCGATATATTAAGTTCGCGCGCTATCTGTCCGGATATCCGCTTGATACGGCGGACGGTCTCGACATAAAGTTTCTGCGCGGGGAACATGATGGTGGCATCACCCGAATGCACGCCCGCATACTCAACGTGTTCGGAAATGGCATAGGCTATAATCTCGCCGTTGCGCGCCACAGCGTCCATCTCCACTTCCTTGGTGTTGTTCATGAACTTGGACACCACTACAGGGTGCTTTTGGCTTACATTGGCGGCGAGTAGTAGGAAGCGGCGGAGTTCCTCTTCTGACGAGCATACGTTCATAGCCGCACCCGAAAGGACGTAGGACGGACGGACAAGGACGGGGTAGCCCACTTTCTCCACGAAGGCGTGAATGTCCTCCATCGAGGTGAGCGCGCTCCATCGGGGCTGGTCAACGCCTATGCGGTCGAGCATGGCGGAGAACTTGTCGCGGTCCTCGGCGTTGTCGATGGACTGTGCCGAGGTGCCGAGCAGACGGACGTGCTGCTCGTCCAGTTTGAGGGCGAGGTTGTTAGGTATCTGTCCGCCGGTGGACACAATCACGCCGTAGGGCGTTTCCAGTTCGATGATGTCCATCACGCGCTCGAAGGTGAGTTCGTCAAAATAGAGCCGGTCGCACATGTCGTAGTCGGTGGAGACCGTCTCGGGATTGTAGTTAATCATCACCGACCGATAGCCGCTCTTGCGGATGGTGTTGAGAGCTTGCACGCCGCACCAGTCGAACTCGACAGACGAGCCGATGCGGTAGGCACCCGATCCGAGAACGATAATGGACTGACGGTCACCGGAATAGTCGATGTCGCTTTCGGTGCCGCTGTAGGTCAGGTAGAGGTAGTTGGTCTGCGCAGGGTACTCGGCGGCAAGGGTGTCAATCTGACGGACAACAGGAAGGATGCCTCTTTCCTTGCGGTGAGCGCGCATACGCAGTACGGCGGCTTCGGAGTCGGTCTGCTCCATCAAGCCGACGGCACGCGCCACCTGAAAATCGCTGAACCCCTGCTGCTTGGCTTTGAGCAGAAGATCATCCGGCAAGGTGTCGATTGTGTATTGGTGAAGCTCCTGCTCCGTAAGGCGGATGTTCTCCAGTTTCTGCAGGAACCAGCGGTCAATCATCGTGAGATCGTGGATGCGCTCGACACTGTAGCCCTGCTTCATCGCCTCGGCGACAACGAAGATGCGCTTGTCGGTCGGCGCCGCAAGCGAATGGTCTATATTGTCAATCTGAAGAACCTTGTTCGCCGCGAAGCCGTGCATCCCCTGGCCTATCATGCGAAGCCCTTTCTGAATCGCCTCCTCGAAGGTGCGCCCTATAGCCATCACCTCGCCGACAGACTTCATGGAAGAGCCGAGTTCGCGGTCCACATTGCGGAACTTGTTGAGGTCCCAGCGGGGAATCTTGCAGACCACGTAGTCAAGTGCCGGCTCGAAGAACGCGGAGGTCGTCTTGGTGACGGAGTTGTAGAGTTCGTGCAAGCCATAGCCCATTCCGAGCTTGGCGGCAACGAAAGCAAGCGGGTAACCGGTCGCCTTGCTGGCAAGGGCAGACGAACGCGAAAGACGCGCATTGACCTCGATGACGCGGTAGTCCTCCGACTGCGGGTCAAGGGCGTACTGCACATTGCACTCACCAACTATACCTATATGACGGATGATGCGTATGGCAAGTTCGCGCAGTTTGTGGTACTCGGAGTTGGTAAGTGTCTGCGAGGGGGCAATGACAATGCTCTCGCCGGTATGGATACCGAGCGGGTCGAAGTTCTCCATATTGCAGACAGTGATGCAGTTGTCGTACCGGTCGCGCACCACCTCGTACTCAATCTCTTTCCATCCTTTGAGCGATTTCTCCACCAGCACCTGCGGGGAGAAGGAGAAGGCTTTTTCGGCAAGGCGGTTGAGTTCGTCCTCATTGTCGCAGAAACCGGAACCTAGTCCTCCGAGCGCGTAGGCGGCACGAATGATAATGGGGTATCCGAGCCGCGCTGCCGCCTCACGTGCCTGCTCAATCGTCTCGCACGCCTCGCTGCGAATGGTCTTCACGCCAATTTCATTGAGCCGTTCGACGAAGAGTTCGCGGTCTTCGGTGTCCATAATGGCGCGGATGGGCGTGCCGAGCACCTGCACATTGTAACGGTCAAGCACGCCTTGTTTGAACAGTTCCACTCCACAGTTGAGAGCTGTCTGTCCGCCGAAAGAGAGCAGTATTCCGTCGGGACGCTCCTTCTCAATGACCCGCTCGACGAAATAAGGCGATACGGGCAGGAAATAGATTTTGTCCGCCACGCCCTCGGAGGTTTGAACGGTGGCTATGTTTGGGTTGATGAGGACGGTTGTAACACCTTCTTCGCGGAGTGCCTTGAGTGCCTGGCTTCCGGAATAGTCAAACTCGCCCGCTTCGCCAATCTTGAGCGCGCCGGAACCGAGGACGAGGACTTTCTTGATGTCGTTGAGTTTCATTATCTATCGGATGAAATTGGTTCGTTGATGAGGTTCGGAGTCGATGTCATAGTGCGGTTCGGCGGCGAGGTTGCGCGTGAGCCATGCGAGATTGTGCGCCATCGTCCGCATGGTCTGCAGACCCTCTGCGTCCAGCCGCGCCTCCCCTTTGGCGGCACCATAGACGATGTTCCAGTACTGCGAGGTGGCGACAGGCATATTGCACATCTGGAAGGGCATATTGAGTGTCTGGAAGGCGGCTGTCGCCCCACCCCTCCGTGCCACGATGACAGATGCCACAGGCTTGAAGGCAAAGACAGGTCTTGCAGCATAGAGCGCACGCTGCAGGACTGCGAGCAGCGCGCCGTTGGGCTGGCCGAAATAGGTGGGCGTGCCAAAGATGAACGCATCCGCCGTCTGCGCCGCCTCAATCAGGCGGTTGGTGATGTCGTCATCGAAGGCGCAGCGGAGGCTGCCGTTTCCGGCACAGGCTCCGCAGGCGNNTCCCCCTGACAGGCTGGCTGCCGATATGGAAGAAGCAGGTGTCTGCCCCCTCCTCCTGAAGCACACGCGCCGCCTCGGAGAGAGCGGTAAACGTGTTGCCGTCATTGCGTGGAGAACCGTTGATGAGCAGGACTTTCATATATCAGAACAGTTTGGTTTTACGTATGAGCCGCAGAATCACGGTGGGGATACAGCCCACGACAAGGAGCAGCAGTTTGCTCCACAACCACGGGACAGTGACAGACGGGCATCCGGCGAACAGCGCGCCTAGCGCACGACGGACAAGATACCGGGGGGTGACGATGAAACCCGTCGCCAGTCCCGCCTTGGTCAGCCACCGTGGTATGGAATACAGACCCGTATCAACCGCACCCGGATGGACGGCGAGGACACGCACACCGTAGTCCTTCAACTCAATATGCAGCGACCGCGTGAACGCACTCAGGAAAGCTTTGGTGGAACCGTAGGTGCCGAGACGCTGGACGGCGATATGCGCCGTGATGGACGACACATTGAGGATATACCCTTTGCCTCTTTGGCGCATATCCTCACCGAACAAGCGGCAGAGCATCGCGGGAGTGGTGACGTGCAGATGGAGGATGGTGCGGGTGAAAGCGACCGAGTCGTTGAGGATGTCGGTGTCGTGATAGACACCCGCGTTGTTAATCAGAACCTCAACGGGCAGGTTTTCCTGATGACAAAACCCGTACAGTTCTTCCGCCGCATCCGGTGTCCCCAAATCCATCAGATGTGTCCGCACCTGAACACCGTACTGTTCCGTTACCTGACGCGCGACCTGCTCCACAGCGGGATTGATGTCAACCAAAAGCAAACCGTATCCCCTTGCCGCCAACTGACGAGAGTACTCAACTCCCATACCTGTGGCGGCTCCCGTTATCAATGCGTAGAATGGTTGCTTTGCCATTTGAAATGGATGACTATCGCACAAAAAACACCGCAAAAGTACAAAAGAATTTTGAAGCGTATGACAAAGTACCGATTTTTTTTTGCATAGTTGCAATCTTAACCTTACTTTTGCGGCACAATTCAAAGTATGACCAACACCGTTATGACAACAAAAGAACTAAGCAACCGCATTGCCGAACAGATTGGTATGACGAAGCGTCAGAGCGACCAACTGCTTTCCGCAGCCGTAGATGTTATCACGGAGGCTCTTAACGAGGACAGAACCGTCCAACTCCAGAACTTCGGCTCGCTCAGCATCAAAGAACGCCCGTCACGCGAAGTGATGAACCCTAAGACCGGGGAGAAACTCATGGCGGATCCCAAACGTGTAATTATCTTCGCAGCCAATCCGGCTCTCAAACAACAAGTGCGCTGATGGAAAACGAAAAGAAACTCAGTTGGGTAATACTGCGCGGACAGGTGGCTCGCCGCGCCGGGGTCAATCACAAGACCGCCAAGGAATTTATGGACGCTTTTGTAGGGCAACTAACCCTCGCGCTGGAGCAACATGAGAGTGTACGCATCAACGGTCTCGGCACATTCCGCGTACTGAAAACAGCCGAACGCAAGAGCGTGGATGTACGCACGGGAGAAAGTATCATCATCCCTTCTTACCACAAACTCGTTTTCGTATCCGACACTTCACTGAAGAAGGATATTGGTTTTGACAACCCGCCCGTTAATTCCGATAGTATTCCTATGCGCCGCTTGAGCGAACAGGCGGATGAAATAGTTGGAATACTTGCCGATCTGGGACAGCCTACTCAAGATGAAAAAGAACATGCACCACAGGAAGAACCTGTAGCACAGGAAGAACCTGTTGTACAGGAAGAAACCATAGCACAGGAAGAACCTGTTGTACAGGAAGATCCCGTAGCACAGGAAGAACCTGTTGTACAGGAAGATCCCGTAGCACTGGAAGAACCAGCGGCACAGGAAGAATCTGTTGTACAGGAAGATCCCGTAGCACTGGAAGAACCAGCGGCACAGGAAGAATCTGTTGTACAGGAAGAACCCGTAGCACAGGAAGAACCCGTTACACAGGAAGAACCAGCGGCACAGGAAGAACCCGTTATACAGGAAGAACCTGTTGTACAGGAAGAACCCGTAGCACAAGAAGAACCAGCGGCACAGGAAGAACCTGTTGTACAGGAAGAACCCGTAGCACAGGAAGAACCCGTAGCACAGGAAGAACCCGTTATACAGGAAGAACCAGCAACGATAGCAGTAACACCTCCTTCACCTACTTATCCGGCTTCCCCAACCTATTCTTCGGCTTCCGCATACTCTTCAGGAACATCCTATTTATCAGGATCTTCCTATTTGGACTCCTATAAACCCTCTTCCAACACGACTGACGACAAAAAGGAGGAAAAGAAGAAACCCCGCACATGGATGATTCTTGGAATCATACTGGCATCATTGTGCGTGCTGCTCGTTGCCGCCTATTTCGTGCTGCAATACCAATTCCCGAATCTGCTGGACAATCTGCGCGAAAAAACAGAAGCGGAAGAACTTCTTCAGGATGGAGCGGAAACAGCGGACGGAAATGCTGATTCAGAAAACGATACCACCGAATGGGAACAGATGAAACTGGGGAATGAAAATGAAACTGGAGTCACTCCGGCAATATCTGCACAAAAAGAATCCGAAGGACAAAAAGCAAAGCAAACCAAACCCAAAGAGAGTGTGCTGACCGCTCCGCGTTCATACAAAGAACTGATCACTACCGAAGAGATGAAAGCCGGTGGAAGTCTTACTATGCTGGCTCAGAAACATTACGGAAACAAAGATCTGTGGGTTTTCATCTACGAGGCGAACCTCGGACGTATCAAATCGCCCGTGAACATCGCCCCTGGCACACTTATCCGTATCCCCAAACTCAGTGAAGAGTTGATGAACACGGAAAACCCCGATACGAAAGTGCTGATTCGTCAGCTGAGCAGTCAGTATTCCAAAAGGAGATAATGACTAATGGGAGCATCCATATCGTTGGAGCACGCACCCATAACCTGTGCAATGTGTCCCTGCACATCCCTCAGGAGCGGATGACGGTGGTGACGGGCGTGTCGGGCAGCGGCAAGTCATCGCTGGCTTTCGACACGCTCTACGCCGAAGGACAGCGACGCTACGTGGAGAGCCTGAGCGCCTACGCGAGGCAGTTCCTCGGACGTATGCAGAAACCCGACGTGGACAGGATTGAGAACATCCCGCCCGCCATCGCCATCGAGCAGAAAACCACCTCACGCAACCCGCGCTCAACGGTGGGAACGGTGACGGAGATTCACGACTACCTCAAATTGCTTTACGCGCGCATCGGCAGAACCATCTCCCCCGTCAGCGGCGAGGAGGTGAAACGGCACACTGTACGCGATGTGGTGGATGCAATGACCGCGTTGGAGAAAGGCACACGCGTCTATCTTCTTGCCCCGCTGTCCGATGAGAAAGAGCCTGTCTCAAAAGAAAAACTGTCCGTGTTGCGTGAGCAGGGGTTCTCACGCATGTGGCAGAACGGCAGGACGCTCCATATCGGTGAGGACACACCCGCAGCCGATGAGGCTGTCTTTCTGCTGGTGGATCGGCTGGTGGCGGACGGCGAACAGGCTACCGCCAACCGCTTTTCCGACTCGGTGCAGACCGCCTTTTACGAAGGCAATGGCGCGTGCCGGCTGGAGATACAGACACCCGACGGAGACAAGCGCACTTTGGTTTTCTCCGAGCGGTTCGAGGCGGACGGCATCCGTTTCATCGAGCCGAGCGAACATCTCTTCGACTTCAACAACCCTTTGGGAGCCTGCCCCACCTGCGGCGGGTACGGCAACGTGATAGGCATCGACCCAGATCTGGTTGTGCCCGACAAGTCGAAATCCGTCTATGAAGGTGCTATAGCCTGCTGGCGGGGCGAGAAGATGAGCCAGTGGAACGACGAACTGGTCTATAACGCGCAATACTTCGACTTTCCTATCCATACACCTTTCTATGCCCTGACGCAGGAGCAGAAAGACCTGCTCTGGAAAGGAAACAGTTACTTCCACGGACTGAACGACTTCTTCCACGAACTCGAGGCTAAGCAGTACAGCAAGATGCAGTACCGCGTGATGCTCGCCCGCTATCGGGGCAAGAGCGTCTGCCCCGAATGTATGGGTATGCGTCTGCGCAAGGAGGCTGAATACGTCCGTGTGGGCGGCAAGTCCGTCACCGACCTGTGCCGGATGCCTGTCAGCGAACTGAAAGTGTGGTTCGAACATCTGACACTCACCCCTACGGAGCAGCAGACCGCCGACAGACTGCTTCAGGAGATTCGGTCACGGCTGGACTTCATGTGCGATGTAGGGCTGAACTACCTCACCCTCAACCGCCTGAGCAGCACGCTGTCCGGCGGCGAGAGCCAGCGCATCAACCTCGCCAAGTCATTGGGAAGCAGTCTGGTAGGGTCGTTGTACGTGCTGGACGAGCCGAGCATAGGCCTTCATCCCCGCGACACACACCGCCTGATTCACGTGCTCCAGCAGTTGCGCGACCTTGGGAACACCATCGTGATCGTAGAGCACGACGACGAGATACAGCGCGCCGCCGACCATATCGTGGAAATCGGTCCGGGCGCGGGCATCCACGGGGGAAAAATCACTTACGAAGGGCAGCCCCAATGGGAGAAGTTTACCTACGACCTGCCCGACCAACGCCGCCGGTGGAACAACTACATTGAGATAATCGGCGCGACGGAGAACAACCTCAAGAACATCGATGTGCGTTTCCCGTTGGGCGTGATGACTGTCGTGACGGGCGTGTCGGGCAGCGGCAAGTCGTCGCTGGTGAGCAAGGTGCTCTACCCCGCCCTCAAGAAACACTACGACGGTGTGGCGGAGCGGACTGGCGATTTCGGGCGGTTGCAAGGCAGCCTGCACCTGATTCAGGACATCGAGTACATCGACCAGACCCCGCTCTCGCGCTCGTCACGCTCCAATCCGGTGACCTACCTCAAAGCCTACGACGAGATACGCCGCCTGTACGCCAACCAGCAACTGTCCAAACAGATGGGCTTCACGCCCGCGCATTTCTCCTTCAACACGCCCGGCGGACGCTGCGAGGAGTGTCAGGGCGAGGGAACGATAACCATCTCCATGCAGTTTATAGCGGACATCGTGATGGAGTGCGAGCACTGCCACGGCAGGCGTTTCAAGCAGGATGTGCTGGATGTGCTGTATCGTGACAAGAGCATCTATGACATACTGCAGATGACCGTCAGCGAAGCCATTGACTTCTTCTCCGAAGACCCGGACTGCAAGCGTATCGTGCAGCGGTTGCGCCCATTGCAGGATGTGGGTATCGGCTATGTGCGCCTCGGGCAGTCCTCCTCCACACTCTCAGGCGGCGAGAGCCAGCGCGTCAAATTGGCGTCGTTCCTCGCCGATGAGAACACACGCCCCGTCATGTTCGTCTTCGACGAGCCGACCACGGGTCTGCACCATACGGACATACGCGTGCTGCTCAAGGCTCTCAACCGCCTCATATCGCACGGACACACCGTCGTCATCATTGAGCACAACCCCGAAGTCATCCTCGCCGCCGACCACATTATCGACCTCGGTCCGGAAGGCGGCAACGAGGGCGGACAGGTTGTCGCAACGGGTACGCCGGAGGACATAATGGAATGTGAGCGGAGCCATACAGGGCAGTGCCTGAAGAAAATACTGGCAAGCGCGGAGATACGTCGCGGCGAAATACCCGTATAACAAAGATGATAAGCGTTGAACACCTATCCATAGAATTCTCATCCCGTCCCGTGCTGGACGACATATCCTTCCTGATTCACAAGAAGGATCGCATCGCCCTTGTGGGCAAGAACGGCGCGGGCAAGACCACTCTGCTGCGCCTGCTGGCGGGCGAGTACGAGCCAACGTCAGGACACATTTCCCGCGAGAGCGGTCTGACCATTGGCTACCTGCCGCAGGTGATGCTCTTCACGGATAGCAGTACGCTACGCGAGGAGGTGATGACCGTCTTCAGTGGCGAGGACGAGGCGCGTTTTGTGGCGGAGATGGACCGCACGCTCATCGGTCTGGGATTTGAGCGCAGGGACTTCGAGCGCGCGTGCAGCGAGTTCTCCGGCGGATGGCGTATGCGTATCGAGCTTGCGAAGATTCTTCTCCGTCACCCCGACCTGCTTCTCCTTGACGAGCCGACCAACCACCTCGACATAGAGAGCATCCAGTGGCTGGAGGAGTTCCTTGCGCAGAGTCCGAGTGCCGTGCTGCTGGTCAGTCACGACCGCGCTTTCCTCGACCATGCCACCAACCGAACCATCGAAATCACGCTCGGGCGCATCTATGACTACAACGTGCCTTATACGCAGTTCGTCACACTCCGTCAGGAACGCCATGAGCAGCAGATGCGCGCCTACCTCAACCAGCAGAAGATGATTGAGGAGACGGAGGCGTTCATCGAGCGCTTCCGCTACAAGCCCACAAAGGCTGTGCAGGTGCAGTCGCGCATCAAGCAACTCAACAAACTCGAGCGCCTGGAAGTGGACGTGGAGGACACCTCACGCCTGCATCTGCGTTTCCCGCCCGCGCCCCGGAGCGGCGATTTCCCTGTCATCATCGAGGATTTGCGCAAGGACTACGGCACACACACCGTCATCCGCGACGTGACGCTCACCATCCGGCGGGGCGAGAAGGTGGCTTTCGTCGGCAGGAACGGCGAGGGCAAGACCACGCTGGTGCGCTGCATTATGGGGCAGCTGGACTATATGGGCACACTCAAGATAGGTCATAACGTCCGCATCGGCTATTTCGCGCAGAACCAGGCGTCGCTGCTTGACGAGAACATGACCGTCTTCCAGACCATCGACTACGTGGCGACCGGCGACATACGGACACGCATCCGCGACATACTCGGAGCGTTCATGTTCGGCGGCGAGGCGAGCGAGAAGAAAGTGAAAGTGCTCAGCGGAGGCGAGCGCAGCCGTCTGGCTATGATACGCCTGCTGCTGGAGCCGTGCAACCTGCTCATACTCGACGAGCCGACCAACCACCTCGACATGCAGTCGAAGGAGGTGCTGAAAGAGGCGTTGAAAGACTTCAACGGCACGCTGATATGCGTCAGCCACGACCGCGACTTTATGGACGGGCTGGTGGAGAAAGTCTATGAGTTCGGCGGCGGGAAGGTGAAGGAGCATATCGGCGGCATCTACGATTTCCTGCGCGCGAAGAAGATGTCCTCGTTGCAGGACTTGGAGCGCAGGCAGCCGGAGAAGGACAAGACCGCCACCGCCAGGGACACGGCCTCCAAACTCTCCTACGAGCAGCAGAAAGCCGAAGCGGCTGCCAGGCGCAAGAAGGAGAAGCAGATAGCCGAGACAGAGGCGGAGATAGCCCGGCTGGAGGACGAGCAGAAAAAGATGGAGACACTGCTGCAAGACCCGCAGGAACAGACGCAGGCAAACTTTCAGCATTACGAACATATCAAACACCTAATCCAACAAAAACTATACGAATGGGAGATCTTGTCAGATTCTTGATTGAGTTCCTTCTCTACGGGAACAAGGATGCCGTTCAATGGGTCGGATACACGGAGGATGAAAGCAAATGGCGGCAGTACAAAGTGGTCATCGTGCCTTGCGGTCAGTTGGGACAGCGGCTCGTTATGCCCGACCTTGCGGAACCGCGCCCCGAGCGGCTGGGAGACACGTGGGTCGTACGCACCGACTTGGTCTATAACTCCTTCTTCTTCATTTCAGGAGCGGAGGAGGTGCTGGTCAGCGAGCGTGACGAGCACAACCGTTTTCTGGCGCGTCATTCGCTGCTCGGCAGGGACAGCCGCCTGATGACTCCGCTGATTGACGAGTACGGCAGGATGCTGCTCCGTCTGCTCGGTCTGCCCATGCCCGAAGAGGGGCTGAAAGCGGTCTATCTGACGCACGATGTGGATTCCATAGCCCGCTACCGCCATCCCAAGGGGTTCCTCGGCGCGCTGAAAAGAGGTCATCTGCAACGGGCGCTGGCTGCCGTGCGTGACATCAAGCAGGATCCCGACTACACCTTCCCGTGGCTGATGAAGCAGGATGCGATGCTCACCGGAACGCCCTTCCCTGTCTATCCCTTGTACTTCATCAAGGACACGATGGGATACGGGTTCGACTATCCGCAGTACGATTTGGACGGACACGACTTCCATTTCCTCGCTTTCAAGATTATGAGAAGGGGCGGGCAGATAGGCTGGCACAGCAGTTACTACAATGTCTTCTCCAAGAAGCCGAACGTTGCCATCAATTATTCGCACCACCGCAGTCATTACCTGCGCTGCTCGCTTGACTGGCTCGAGAAGATTTCCCATCAGGGCGTGATGCACGACTATTCGATGGGCTTCCCCGACCAGGCGGGCTTCCGCCTGCAGACCTCGCGGCCTGTGCAGTGGATCAACCCCTACACCTACGAGGTCACCACTATGGTGCTTCACCCGCTTCTGCTGATGGATGTCACGCTGTCCGAGGAGAGGTACATGGGGCTGAACAAGGAGGACGCGATGACCGTCAGCCGGCAGATTATCGACAAGACAAGGCAGATGGGAGGCGAACTGAGTCTGCTGTGGCACAACTCCAACCTCGGAGAGGACACCTACCACCGCGAACTCTACCCTGCCCTGCTGCAATACATACAGACAATCGCATAACATATCAAATACTATGGAAAAAACGTATTTATTCACGTCCGAATCAGTTTCGGAAGGACATCCCGACAAAGTGGCGGATCAAATTAGTGACGCCATTCTCGACCATTTTCTTGCGCAGGACGCCGAGTCGCATGTGGCGTGTGAGACTTTGGTCACTACGGGACAGGTGGTGGTGGCTGGTGAGGTCACGTCAAAAGGCTATGTGGACGTGCAGCGTGTCGCACGTGAGACGATTGCGCGCATAGGTTACACCGATTCCGCCTACAAGTTCGAGGCGGAGAGTTGTGGCATACTGACTGCCCTGCACGAGCAGAGTTGCGACATTGCGCGCGGGGTGGACGGACAGGGAACCGAGAACATGGGCGAGCAGGGAGCCGGCGACCAGGGGATGATGTTCGG
>DBVX01000042.1 GCA_002308815.1 Bacteroidales bacterium UBA1253 | reverse complement strand
GTCTATGACCCTTATTGGAGTGTCTTCCCGCCGGTGGCGTTTCTGCTGTGGGCGTTCCACACCCATGTATGGTCACTGCCTGTCATTCTTCTGCTCGTGGCTTCATGGTACTGGGGATGGCGGCTGACACGCAACTGGGCGATTACGTTCCGGGGCATCGCGCACGAGGACTGGCGCTACACCAAGTACCGCAGCCTTCATCCGCTGGTCTTCCACCTTGTCAATTTCTTCGGCTTGAACATGATGCCTACGCTCGTGGTCTTCGCCGCCATGCTGCCGGGACTGATGCTGTTCGGGTCTGTCAGCGCAAGCGGTCTGTCTTCTGTCAGCGTATGCGGTCTTGTCATCGGTTTCCTCGTTTGTATCGCTGCAGCGACTGTTCAGTTGATAGCCGACAGACAGATTCACGATTTCCGTGCTGCCAACCCGGGCAAGTACTGCAATGTGGGGCTATGGAAGCACGGTCGGCATCCGAACTATTTCGGTGAGATTTCCTTCTGGTGGGGCGTATGGATTATGTACGCGGCGTTCGGCGGTCTCGACTGGTTCATTTGCGGACCGGTAGCCATGTCCGCTTTGTTCATCTGCATCAGTATTCCGCTGATGGAGAAACGCCAGTTGCAGAACAAACCCGGCTACGCCGAGTACCGCAAGCAGACGAGGATGCTGATTTGATGCCACCATGCACCATATAATTTCAGGATTGAAACGATAGGATAATTATGAACTTTCACGTTTGCGGTACACAAGGCCGGCCGACACTCCTGCTTCTGCCCGGACTGGGTGTGTCGCATGAGATTTTCCTGCCGCTTATCGAACGGCTGCAGGACAGGTTCTGTATCGTCACGGCCGATGTGGATGGCTTTCTTCTCGGTCAGCCGTCGCGTTTCACGTCCGTCGATGATCAGGCGGCACAGGCTGTACGGTATGTACAGAGCGGATTAGGCGGACACTTGGATGTAGCGTACGGCCTGTCGTTGGGCGGCAAGATACTCTCGCGGATGCTGGAGCGGAACGCGATAACCGTTGACCACGCCATCATGGATGCTGCACCTCTCCTTCCTCTTCCGCGATGGACGGTCAACCCCTTGCGCTATTATCAGGCGCTCAACGTATGGACGTGCTATCATTGGACGGGATTCTGGCGATGGGTGTTCCGCTCGCACTATTTTGATGTGCTGCTCGACGAGGTGCGCAAAGTCTATCCTTCCGGTCGCAGTCAGGCGGTGCGCGACGGCTACAAATCTGTCTATACCACCCGTCTCGAAGCCGTCTATGGCGCAGATATACATTATTGGTACGGAACGAAAGAGGCTTTCGTTGCCCGACCGCAAGCGGAGCATCTGCTCACGCTCTTACCCTCGGCACATGTGGAGGTCTTCCCCGGTATGAACCATGGTCAACTGCTCATCGACCATCCGGATGAGGTGGCAAAACGTATGATAGATATGATGAATGTATGAAGATGCAGACGGCGATAATCATTGGGAGCATATTGGTGCTGCTTATAGTGACGGCAGTGGTTGTGCTGCGGCATCCGGCGTTCGGCAGGCGCATGTCCGAGGAACGTAAGGCACGCATTGAGGCGTCGCCCAATTACCGCGACGGCATGTTTCAGAACCAACTGCCCACACCGCAGTTCACAGGCAACAACAATACGCTCAAAGCCATGTGGACGATGCTCATGAGGCGGGACGGCAACCGTAAGCCCGTTGAACCGCTGACGGCTGTCAGGACTGACTTGCATAGTCTGCCGAAAGACAAGGACTGGTTCGTATGGTTCGGACATTCGTCGTATATGTTTCAGTTGGGCGGCATGCGGTTTCTCGTGGATCCGCTGCTGAAGATGGAGTTCCCGGCTTCGCTTATGCTCAAGCCCTTTGCCGGCACCGACATCTATTCGCCGGACGACATGCCGGACATCGACGTGCTTATTATCACGCACGAGCATTGGGACCATCTGGATTATGCCACCTTGCGCGACTTGCGCCCGAAAGTGCGCCATGCTGTTTGTCCGCTCGGCATCGCCGAATACTTGGAGTATTGGAGATACGACAAATCCGTTATCACCGAAATGGACTGGGGAGAAAACCTTTCCCTTCGTCCTTTCTGTTCTCACCTTTCAGTCACCTGTCTTCCGTCGCGCCATTTCTCCAATCGCTTGTTAAGCGGTCGCAATCAGACGCTATGGGCGGCGTTTATGGTGGAAGCGGGCGGCCGCAAGGTCTATATCGGTGGCGACGGAGGATATGACGACCGGTTCCGGCAGGCTCATGAGCAGTTTGGACGTATCGATTTGGCGGTCATGGAGAACGGACAGTACAATCCCAACTGGGCGTATGTCCACATGTTGCCGCAGGACTTGGAGCAGGCCATTCTGGATATGCAACCTGAGCAGGTGTTTACCGTGCATCACGACAAGTTTTCGCTCTCCACGCACGCCTGGTACGAACCCGACAGCGTGGCGCGCTCCATCGCCGAACGTCATTCCGTTCGCATTCTTGACCAACCTATCGGAACAGTAATATATTTTTGACCATATATGAACGTACGCATCACAGCCGTCCGCCAGACGGTCTATCCGGACCTGATGGCGAAGTATGAGAACCCCATCGAGCACACTTGCGATGTGCGGGAAGGACAGCAGTGGATTTCCGTGGATGGTCAGTGTCCGGAAGGCATGTGCCCGTCGGCATGGTCGTCCATGCATGAGTTCGTGGAGGCGTTGGCACGCGGAGAGGGTGATTTCTACGACGGATGGATGCGCAATCCCAATAGCGCGATGATCAGTTGCAACGACGGCTT
>DBVX01000011.1:32939-33172 GCA_002308815.1 Bacteroidales bacterium UBA1253 | reverse complement strand
TCGTCCAGAATGATTTGCTTGAGTTCTTCGAGGTTCATCTCGTTCATCGCCTTGCTGTAGCGTTCATGCAGGGCGTTCCACTTGGCTTGGTGTTCCTGCACGCGCGGGTTGGTCTGGCGGAACATCTGCTCATCGAACGATTCGCCGAAGCGTTTGCGCGCTTTCTCCACCTCCTTGGTGATTTTCTCCTCTATCTTGCCCAGTTGGTCTTCGATGAGTACGTCCGCGCGGTA
>DBVX01000011.1:19200-32931 GCA_002308815.1 Bacteroidales bacterium UBA1253 | reverse complement strand
TCGATGAGCGGGTCGTTGAAAGCGTCCACGTGTCCGGATGCTTTCCATGTGGTGGGGTGCATGAAGATGGCGGCGTCGATGCCCACGATGTTCTCGTGCATGCGCGTCATTGCGTTCCACCAGTACTGCTTGATGTTGTTCTTCATCTCCACGCCGTTCTGACCGTAGTCATACACGGCGCCCAGACCGTCGTAAATCTCGCTGCTCGGGAACACGAACCCGTACTCCTTGCAGTGGGCGACTATCTTCTTGAATGTCTCTTCCTGTGTGGCTGCCATGGTTTATTTGCTTTTTTGTGCGCCGAATCCGTCCTTCGCTCCGAAGAGTTTCATCGCTTTCTCAAAATTGTAGCGGTTGCCGTACATCGAAACGCGGATGGTTTCCGAACCTTGCATGTTCATACCGAGTGCCTGACGGAACTGGTTGTTCGCCGAGTTGGCATCGAACTGCGCGCTGCGGATGGTCTTGATGTTGAGAAATCCTTTGAGATAGTCCTGATCCAGGATGTTGAGGAACGGGTCTTTGGCATCAATTTCCTTGTTGCCGTCCACTTTGGGAAGTATGGCTTCGTCAACATCCTCAAATCCCTTGCTCATCACTCTTGTCCATCCTCCGCCTCCGGGAGCGGGAAGAAGCAGGTCGGTGGCGTTCATAAAGAACAGGTTGTCATAAACATTTGTTTTGCGCTTGGCTTCAATCACCTTGTCGGGACCGCCGAGAACATGGGTGCGCGCGATGGCTGCGTAGTTGTTGCAGAGGAATATGTTGTGATGCAGGTCGCCGTTGATTTTTGTCATGAACTCGTAACCGTAGCCCATATCGCCCATTTCCTTGTCACGACACCATGAGAATGCCACGGTGTTGTGATGGAAACTGACGTGCGATTTCTCTCCGTTTTTGTCCCAGCCGTCAATGCGGACGCCTCCGTAGCGGTTGCTGATGATCACGCAGTTGCAGATTTCAATCTCGCCGCAGCGTGAGTTGAACTGAATACCGAAATAGGGGCTGTTGGCGATAAGGCAGTTGCGGATAATGACATTGCCCGCCACCGCCTGGTCGGATTTGACAATCTGGTGGCTGAGCTGCTGGCTTTGATCGTCCAGCATACGGCCAGTCTCAAACGCCTTGCTGGGGCATCCGTTGCGCTCGTCATCGGGGTTATTGGGCTTGTAGGCGTTCTCGAAACCGTAGTTGAACATAATGCCGTCGATAGTTACCGTACCTTTGGTGCTCTGAGCCATCACATCGTCCAGTCCGCTCAATGTGATAAGGCCTTTGCTGCCGTTGGTGGGACGTTGTGCTTCCGTGGGTTCGATTTTGGTGATGTACTTATGAGGATCGCGCTGCGAGAAGTCGCTGTTCCAGCCGCCTTCAAGGGTAATCCAATGTTTCACCTCAATATAACCCGCATCCTGCGCGCCGAGATAGTTGCCTTCGGCGATACGGATGACATCGCCGTCCTGCGCTTTGTCGCAAGCTTTCTGGAGGTCTTTCAATGCCTTGTCGGGACTCAATCCGTCGGCGCGGGCGGAACCGTTGGTACTGACGTAGAGGACATTGCCCTGCGCCAGACACATTCCCGCAGTTGCTAATGCAAGTGCGAGAGAAAGAATCGTTTTCTTCATCGTGGTATAGGTTTTACTGTTGATAAAATGTTACTATTAAAACATCAGAACTCCACTTTCGGAGCGGTGTCCGCGCCTTCTTGAGCCTGGAAGTAGGGCTTCCGCTCGAAGCCGAACATGGATGCCACAATGTTGTTCGGGAACTTGCGGATAAGGGTGTTGTAAGTCTGCGCGCACTCGTTGAACGTGTGACGCGCTACGGCTATGCGGTTCTCCGTGCCTTCCAACTGGGCTTGCAGGTTGAGGAAACCCTGATCCATTTTCAGTTCGGGGTATTTCTCGATGGTGACCAGCAGGCGGCTTAATGCGCTGCCTACCGCGCTTTGTGCCTGTTCAAAGGCTTGCAGTTGGTTGGGAGTGATGTTGGTGGGGTCGATTGTCACCTGTGTGGCTTTGGCGCGTGCCTCAATGACTCCCGTCAGTATAGCCTGTTCTTTGTCAGCAAGACCTTTGGCTGTGCTTACAAGATTGGGAATGAGATCCATACGGCGTTGGTACTGGGTCTCTACCTGTCCCCAAGCCTGCTCGACGTTCTCCTGTTCGGTTACCATACGGTTGTAGCCCTGAACCATCCATAGTGCCACAAGGGCAAGGACGGCGACTACAATGATTGTGCTTAAAATACCTTTTTTCATCAGTGTGATTGATTTTTTTTGTTAATATGTTCTTTCTATTTGCGAAATGGTGGTCAGAACTTTCTTCCTGCTCCTCCGCCTCCGCTGCTGCCGCCGCCCCAGCTTCCGCTGCTGCTGCCTCCGCCGGAACTGCTGTAGCGTTCGGATTCTCTCCGTTCCTGCTCGCGGATGCGCTCCAGTTCGCGCTCGTGGAGCGACATAATGGAATAGGTGACAAACTTCTCGTTGCCGCATACTTGGCATACAAACCGTTTGCTGCCTTCACCCCGCTTGTCATACGTGGGCTGGAGCGTCACCTTGTAGTCTTTATACACCATAGCATGTTCGCCGCAGGCTGCGCAGTCTCTGTAAAGGTTATACGACCTGTCTTTGAAACGAGCCACCTCCGTTGTACCGCACAAGGGACACTCCCAATAGTCGAACTTGAAGATATGCAGTTTGTTCTCTATCTGATGCGCCTCTTTGGCTTTCTTCTCAAAGTCCTCTTCCGGCAAGCGGTTCATCTTCCCGCCGCAGGATGGGCAGGAGTAGGGAAGGTCTTTCAGTGTCTTGCGCTGCTTGCGATAAGCGTAGTAGAGGAACGGCAGAGTCAAGGGGAAGAGAAAACTCAGGCAGCCCAGACCCATTTGTGCGTTTTCCGTCTTGTCTATCAACTGCGGACGCTTGTCAAACGACGCTTTTTCAATCTTTCTCCATTTGACCATAACCCTAATGGTCAATATAATGAGCAGAATAAGAGAGATATAGAGGTAGATATATGTAAGGTCATCCTCATCGTTGTGTCGCTTGGGAGTCCAGCCGAGCAGCAACTCCTGTCTGGCTTGGTCGGTGAGCAACTGATTGACTATGCCGTTCGCCATTCCCCATATACCCGTGTTGTAGTCACCGGCGGACAGGGATTGGATATGGTTGTCTATAATCATGTCGCATACCGCGTCGGGCAGCAGTCCCTCCACTCCGCGTCCGGTATGGATGCGTATGTCGCGTGTGCCGAGCGAGAAAAATAGCAGTACGCCCGTATTGCGATCGCCCGAACCAATTCCCCAGCTGTTGAACAGCTCCTGACAGAAGCTTGAAGCCCACCATTTGTCCTCGTCAAAGCCGCTTATCAGAACGATTGCCAGTTCCGCTTCCGTTGTGCGGTAAAGGTCGTGGCAGAGTCGGTTAAGGCTGTCCGTCATGGTGGGACGCAGGAAACGGTCAGGATCGGACACATAGTACTGCTGCCCATAGACTTTCGGACTGGGAACGGTGGCAGGGGTGTACAGTCTCGTCCGCTCATCTGCGGACGGAGTATCGCCGTCCGCCTGCGCCGGCATACTTACAGGCGCAAGCAGACAGAGCATAATCAAAAAATGGACAGACAGTTTCATTACCGTGCGTTTTTGGGGCTGTTGTGATGATCGGTGGAGAGATCCAGTTCGGGCAGCGTGGAGATACCGCTCTCGCAGAGGATGGATGTACGCAACTCCTGAATGAGAATGCTCGGGGTTACATAATAGGTTTTCATATCTGTAAGTGTTTGTGATTAGACAAATTGCTATCAGTTTTTACTGTGGAAATCAGCGTCTCTGCCCTTGTGCGTTGTACTCGCAGCCGTTGGCGCGGATGATGAGTTGTCCGTTCATGATGACTTTTTCGTTCCGCTTGTCATTATCCGTCTGTTGTGTCGTAATGCCGGTGGGTGTCTGCTTTTCCGTAACGACCCGTGCGGGCATACCGTAAGCGACAGGTGCTGACCCGTTTGTGTTCACTTGGAAGTAGGCGCGGAAGCCTTTCATGTATTCGTTCGCGTCCGCCCAGAAGAGTTCGTCGTTCTCACCGACCATCAGTTGATCATGGTTGCCGGCAATCATGTCTTCGGGACGGAGTACTCCCACAAATGTCACATCCCCCTCACCGGCGGTCTGACCCGCTGTGGCGGTAATCTGCACATTCGTGAACGTGGGGTTCACTATGTCGGGGTCTTCTGCGGGGAAGCGGACGAGATAAGGTACGCCCGCTATGATGCGTGTCGTCTCACGGAGCGACAGGAGCAACTCGCCTGTCTCGACCCGTGCGGAGGCGAAGGTATAAAGGGAGGCATGGGGCAGGAAGGTCTGCACCTCGCTCTGTGTCAGCGAGAAGGGCAGGCAGAGCGTGTTCAGATACCCGTCCGCCCACAGCGTGCGGCGGATGGTCACGTTCGTCCTGCTGCGTCCGGAGAGCCACGAGAGCATAGGCTGCTGGTTCGCCTCGTCCGTGAGACTGAAAGTCTCTATCTGTCCGCTGACATCGTACCACGGCATATCGTCTTCATCGGCATACGTTTCCATATTGCCTTCGCCCGTGATGGTGAGGGTGCCCGCTTCATATTCCCATTCGAGGCGGGTACCGTTGTTCTCCTCGCAGTAGCCGCAGTGGGAACGGTAGTCCGAGAAGGGCAGCGTGGACGCGCTGTAAGCGGGTATGCTGCCGCAAGGAACATAGACAACGGCATCAGTTGGTACATTGTTGAAAGCGTAACTACCGAAAGAAGGAGGAGTGGCTGATTCAAAGGTCAGGGTTGCAAGTGATGAGCAGTCCTGGAAGCAGCGGGCGGGAATGGATGTCAATCCGGCGGGAATGGTGATTTCTGTCAGACCGGTCAGACTTCTGCAGCATCCTTGCGGGAGGGAGGTTACGGCACTGCCCAACGTGAAGGATGTAATCTGGCTGCGGATATAGTAGAATGGATAGTATTTAGCAGCCGTTCCGTTGATGGCGCACGCTTTCGCGTTCCAGATGACAGAAGTAAGATTCGTGCAGCCGCAGAACACGCTGTCCGCCATCAGTTCCACCTTCTCGGGAATGGTGATGGAGGTCAGACCCGTGCAGTTCTGGAACGACTGTCTGCCAAGATACTCCACGTTGCCGGGCAATGTGATTTCCGTCAGTCCGCTGCATCCGGAGAACGCCCATATATTGATGTTCACCAGACTTTCAGGCAGCGTGCAGGATGTGATGCCCGACATACCGTAGCACAACGCACCGGGAATGGTCTCTACGCCGTCGCCGAAAGTGAAAGATGTGATCTGGTTGCGCACATCGTGGAAGGGTGCCAGATTCCTTGCGGAAGCCTGTGCGCAATCAACCGCGTTCCATACTACGGATTGCAGGGAGGTGCAACCGAAGAAAGGTTGCGTTCCGATAGAGGTGATGGTGGACGGGATGGTGATGGCGGTCAGACTGCTGCAATAGACAAACGCGAACGCGCTGATGCCCGTCATGCCTTCAGGCAGTATGACCGAAGTGATGTCTGACGCGTACGGATACCACGGTGTCTTTCTGCCCGGCGTGGACAGGAAGTCGTACTCCCACATATTGCCCGTGCCGGTGATGGTGAGCGTATGGGTGGAGGCGTTGTAGCCGTAGAAGAGGTTGTCGCCGCACATGCCGTCCGTTCCGGCGGGGCGGGCGGTGAAATAGAGTGTGTGGGTGGTTGTGCAGCCGCCCTCATCCGTTTCCACATCCTCATAAACACCTGTTTCCGTAATTTCCTGACCGCGCCAGATATAGGGCAGGTTGTCAGCCGATTCGCTCGCCGTCGTGTTGCTCTTTATGTTGGTGCAAGTTGTATTGGGGCACAAGCCGTAGGTGGCGTACATGCGTGTGCTGAAGTACAGGTCGTTATGCTTGGGATACCCGGGACGGATGGCGGTCAGCGGCGTGTAGCAGTTCGATGAGCCGGTCCAGCCCCAGTTGATGTGGAAGTATCCTCCCGCGTCCCGTCCGTCGCACACGAAGGCGTGTCCACCACCCGCTGATTTGCCGCTCATCAGTATCGGGCGGCCGTTCTCGAGGTCATCGTTGAAATACTCGCTGTACGCCTGCGCGTAGGTGGTCGAACCGCTGTAGATGGAGTTGTTGTCTATGTTGTTGTAACTGCTGCCCAGATTGCCTACGTATTGGTATCCGAAGTAGGTGGTCATTGCCGTTGCCATATCTTCGGTCACGGCACCGCTGCCTGCTGTGGAGTTGCCGCCGTAGTTCATATCCACCGACACGCCGCAGGCGTACATCAGACGCGCCACCGCATTGGCTTGTGCGGTGGTGTAACTGCCTTTGTAGGAGGGAAGCATATTGTCCCAGTCAAACGTGATGGAGGCGAAATTGAGTGTGAGTGTCTTTTTCGTGCTGTTCAACTGGTTCGTCCATTGGTAGGAGTGCGACCCTGTGCCGCTTACGGGCCACTTCCAGTAGCGCATGATCTGCGCCGCCGCAGTCGCCACGCAGCCGGTGACGCAGCGTGTGTTGTCATAGTTGTCAATCGGGCAGGAGTTGTTGTACGGTGTGCTTTGTCCCCATGCGATGGTGCCTAACAGCGGCTCGATGGGTGTTACAGTCTGCGGGGCTTTGCGCGAGGTGACGGACATGGCATCGTCGTCATCCGTCAGACTGCTGATCTCCTCCACGAAATACTCCATGAGCCACATGAAACCGGGTGCGAGATCATCATCGGTCAGCGTGCCGGTTACCGAGTACGCCAGCACGTCCGCCGCGCGCGTGTCCGCCGATACGACCACAAAACCGTCCGCATCGTCATTGAACATGTACAGGGCGGGTTCGGTCTCATCGTTGTCGATGTGCGTTCTGCGTGCGGGTGCGTTCTGCGGGGCGGGTATGTTTCCGTCCAGTTCCAGATCCACCTTGTAGAGGGTGCGGAACAGCCGCATCTCCTGATTGGCTGCGGGCATTTTGTTCTGGTCGCTCGTAGCGGCTTCCCGCAATTGACTCGATGCAATCGCCGCAGCCTGCTCCGGCGTGCGGATGTCAGCCAGGAGCACCGGCAGAACGCTCGTGACGCAAATGAAAAACAGTGAAAATCTTTTCATCGTGAAAAAGATTATTGAGGTTGTTATAATTAGTTTTCAGTAACTTGCTTGGGTATATTCATTACCCCACTCCCAACCGTTGCAGCAGCAGCTCGAGGCTCTCCATATCCTGAATGAGGACATCCCGTCCTTTCGGACCCTTGTTCGGTCCCACGATGCCCGCTTTCTCCAACTGGTCGCTCAGTTTGCCCGCACGGTTGTAGCCTATCTCGAAGGCGCGCTGCAATCTTGATGTGGAGCCTTCCTGCTTGTTGACGACATAACGGGCCACATCAGCGAACATCGGATCAAGGCGTTTCATATCCACCTCTCCGGAATGAACAGTATCGTCCTCCGATGCGCCTTCCGGCACGTATTCGGGCAGTTGGTAAGGCTCGCTGTAGCCCTGTTGGTCGTGGATGTGGTTCACTATAGCCTCCACCTCGGGCGTATCGACAAACGCGCATTGGATGCGGGATATGTTGCCACCGCCGCTGTACAGCAGGTCGCCCTTGCCCACAAGGTGCTCCGCACCCTTCGTATCCAGTACCGTGCGGCTGTCCACTACGGATTGCGTGCGGAAAGCGATGCGCGTCGGCACGTTCGCTTTGATAATACCCGTAACCACCTTCACGTCAGGACGCTGCGTGGCGAGAATCATGTGCATGCCCACGGCGCGCGCTTTCTGCGTCAGACGCTGGATGGGACGCTCCACCTCCTTGCCCGACTGCATGATGAAGTCGCCGTACTCATCGATGATGATCACGATATAGGGCATATAGCGGTGGTGCAGGATCTTGTGGGTCACGAGGTTCTCCACGTCCTTCTCGGGATTGAGACGGCGGTGGATGAACTTCTCGTTGTAGTCCTCCAGATTCCTCACGCCCGCGTCCGCCAGCAGCGAGTAGCGGTCCTCCATCTCAATGACCAGCGAGTTGAGCGAATTGATGACCTTCTGGCTGTCCGTGATGATGATGTCGCGATCCTCCTGATCGGGCATAGCCGCCATAAAGTGCTTCAGCAAAGGCTTATAGACGGAGAACTCCACCATCTTCGGATCCACTAATACGAACTTCAGCTCCGACGGGTGTTTCTTGTACAGCAGCGATGTGATGATAGCGTTCAGTCCCACGGACTTACCTTGTCCCGTGGCACCCGCAACAATCAGGTGAGGGGTCTTCGCCAGGTCAAAGCAGAACACCTCGTTGGTGATGGTGCGTCCCAATGCCACCGGCAGGCGCATCTTCTGCTCCTCTTGGAATCGTTTGGACGCTATCACCGAGTGCATTGACACCACCTGCGGCTTCTCGTTCGGCACTTCGATACCGACTGTTCCCTTGCCCGGCATCGGGGCGATGATACGGATGCCGATGGCTGACAAGGAAAGCATGATGTCGTTCTCCAATGACTGGATCTTCGCGATGCGGATGCCCGCCTGCGGCACCACCTCGTACAGCGTCACCGTCGGACCCACCGTCGCATGGATACGAACGATCTCTATTCCGTAGTTGCGCAGCGTGGTGACAATCTTGTCCGCGTTCGCCTGCTGCTCATCGGGATCCACTATCGGGGCGGTCTCATTGTCGTAGGTCTTCAGCAGGTCAAGGGTGGGGTATTTGTAGGTGGACAAGTCCAGATGCGGGTCGTAATCGGGCAGTTGCTCCACCAACTCCACATCCTCCGAGTCGATGACAATATCAATGTTTTGTCCGTCCTCCTGTCCCTCTTCGTCTTCCTCTCTGGAGTCTGTCTGCGGCTGTCCGTCCTCATTTTTGTCCTCATTGCGGAAAGGCTCTATCTCCACGTTGATCCGGTTGTCCGTTGAATCGTTGTCCGGTTCCTGTGGGTCTCTGTCTGAAGGGGTGAGCGTGATGACGATACTTTCGTCCTCATCCGGCTGCGGGTCGGGAGTGTCAGGTGTTTTTTCCTCCTGATTGTCATCGGGTTTGCGCTCTTTCCTCGTGGTCATTCGATCCCACAGCCGCTGTACGGCGGCGACGAAGCCTTTGCTGCTGAGCACAAGGAAAATGACAAGACTTCCGAGCAGTACCAGTCCCGTTCCAAGCCCGTATATATATGAGAGGGAGGTTTCTGCCAGTTTCTTGCCGAACGCCCCGCCGGGACGGAAGAACAGATCCACACCCGCCATCTGCCGGAGATAAGCGATGGTCACAGCACCCCATACCAGCCAGAACAGGCTGCAAAGCACCATACGCGTGCCGCCCGTACGGACATTCACGCGCAGAAGGCGCAGTCCGGCATATACCGTCAGGACTATCAGAACCAGCCCGGGAATGCCGAACAAATCGTCAATCAACCAGTCTGACAGCATCGCGCCCGGCAGTCCCAATATGTTCTGTATCTGTTGCCTTGACTGGAGACGCTCAGCGCGCGGCTGGTCAATCAGCGACTGGTCGTCCGCACCCGTGATAAAGAAACTGGCGCAGGCGATAGCGGCGAACAGTGACAGCAGGAGCAGCACGATGCCGCACACCTGGCGTGTCCGCTCATGCAGCAGAATGTTTTTCATCCTGACAAAAAAGGACTCCCCGTCCGGAGGAGTCAGCTGGATATCAATCTTTCTCCTGTCCTGCTCCTGTTCAGGGACGTTCGTATCAACTCGGTTGGTTTTCCTCGGCATAATGAATGTGTATCGGTTTGAAAAAACGCACAAAGCGCACAAAAGTACTTTTTCCTTCCGTATTGTCAAAAAAAAATTGGGTGCTTTGTTTTTTATTTTGTGACGAGCATCTCGCAGCGGGTGCAGTCGAAATGCAAGAGGAGCCGCGTGCCGTTGGCAAGACGGAGATAACGCGGCTCGTTGCGGAGCGGATCGGTCTTGCGGCAATGCCCCATCTCGTGCAGGATGCAATAACGGCAGGTCATCAGCGGCGGGTCGGCGGTCTGACTGCCGTTCATTACGGATTTACCTGTTGAGACTTTGGCTTCCGTTGTCTCGCTTGTCACGACGGGCGTGTTCATCAATTCATCCACCACCTGCCTGCGCCAGTCGTTCAGCACGCTTGCGGGTATGAAGAACGGCTTGTCGGGAAGGGTGATGTCCTCACATATATATGGTGTGCCGCCCAGTTTGGTAAGCTGGCGGCGTTGGCTGTCGGAAGCCAGTCCGCTGTTTTCCACCGGCTGATGCGGACAGATGAATGACTTGGACACCCGCGCGACGGGGGCGGATGGAACGGGTTGCGCCTCCATATGCAGATTGAAACCGTCTGCTGTCTCTGTGAGGGCAATGCGGACGGGTACGCGTCTTTCGGCGCGAAGCGAGTCGGTGAAAGCCTTGTCGGAATTGCGGGTCAGCGGTTCGCCCGCCCGCAGACGGACGGGTCGGTTGGGTAGAATGCGGCAGCCCTCCACACCATTCACCAGAAAGCCTTCGTTGCCGTATCCTATCCCGTCGCCCGCATGAAGTGCTATGCCGGGCAGAAGATTGAGAACAAGCCAATTGCGTTCTGTCCGCAGGTACGTTCCGACGGGTTGTCCGGTGGATTTGGGCGACTGCCACGAAGCCATTGCGGGTGTGCGTCCGTGCAGGAAATAGTCAGTCTGCGAGCGATGGAAAGTTCGGGCGGGATCAGGAGTGAACGAAAAGGTATAACGCGCGGATGTAACGGTCGGATACTGTTCCGCCAATTGGTCCAGTTTCTGCCTGTAGTACGCCACGACATTGGTCACGTAATCCGCGTTCTTGAGCCGTCCCTCAATCTTGAACGTGGTAACACCCGCGTCAATGAGTTCTCCGAGGTATGCGGAGCGGTCCATATCTTTGAGCGACAGAATGAAACGCTGGTGAATAGGGCGGCCGTTGTCGTCCCGTATCTCATTTCCCTGCCCGTCTAAAAGGTCGTACGCCATCCTGCACATCTGGGCGCACTCGCCCCGGTTGGCGGAGCGGTTCATCAGCCTTTCGGACATATAGCATCGTCCCGAATAGCTGACGCACAGCGCGCCGTGGACGAACGCCTCCAGTTCGATGGGGTTGTCGGGGTTTTCTTGCAAGGTCGCATGCCGGATGCGCTTTATCTCGTCAATGGAGAGCTCGCGTGCCAGGACAGCCCGACTGAATCCCATCCGCTGCAGACGGACAATCTGCTCGGGGGTGCGGTTGTCGCACTGGGTGGAGGCGTGCAGCCGGACAGGAGGCAGATGTTCGTCAAGAAGGCGGAGATCCTGAATGATAAGGGCATCAACCCCCGCTTCGTAGAGCTGCCACGCCATCCTGACGGCTTGGGGAAGTTCACTGTCTTGGAGGAGCGTGTTGAGCGTGACCAGAACCTTCACACCATACGGACGGGCGTGCCGGACAAGTGTGGCTATATCCTCTATGCTGTTGTTTGCAGCCTTCCGCGCGCCGAAAGCGGGAGGACCGATATAGACAGCATCCGCACCAGCCTGAATGGCTGCTTTGGCTATGTCGATATTCCCGGCAGGGGCAAGAAGTGTGAGCATGTGTGATTTTTTCTTGCGGCAAAGATAGGACAGACAAGGTATGAAAGCCCAGAAAAGGCGGTGGAACCGGGCAAATAGCGCGGGAAAAACAAAAAATACACAAATGTTTTGTCAGTTTGCGAAACTTAACGTACCTTTGCCCGCTTTTTTGAGGTTTTTTTCGGAGGATTCTCCGCATAGACATAACGGAAACAACATTTTAACACAATAATTTATTATGCAAAACAAAGGACTTGTTAAGACTTTGGCAATCCTGCTGGCGCTGATATGCGTCTTCTATCTGTCGTTCAGCCTTGTAGTGGCTCATTACGACAAACAGGCGAAAGAGTACGCAGCAGGCGATGCCGCCAAAGAGTATTTCTATGTGGATTCGATTGCCACACAGAAAGTGTGGTTCGGCTACACGCTCAAGGAATGCCGTGAGAAACAGCTCAATCTGGGTCTGGATCTAAAGGGCGGTATGAACGTTATTATGGAGGTGTCGGTGCCTGACATTCTCCGCGCGCTGAGCGGTTACAACACATCTGAAACATTCACCCGTGCGATGGACATGGCGTTGCAGAAACAGCGCGCGAGCGACGCGGACTTCCTGACGCTGTTCCTTGAGTCGTTCTACGAGGTGGATCCCGATGCCCAGCTGGCAAGCGTTTTCTCCACATTCGAACTGAAGGAGAAAGTGACGACCACCACCCCCAACAAAGAGGTGGAGAACGTGCTGCGCGAGGAGGTGAACGGTGCCATTGACAACTCGTTTAACGTGCTGCGCACCCGTATTGACCGTTTCGGCGTGGTTCAGCCCAATATCCAGCGTCTGGCACAGGCGGGTCGCATCCTGATTGAGCTGCCGGGCATCAAGGAACCAGAGCGCGTGCGCAAACTGCTTCAGGGAAGTGCCAATCTGGAGTTCTGGGAGACGTATGAACTGAGCGAGATTCTTCCCCAACTGGCGCAGATCAACAACGAGTATGCCCGTATGAACGAGGCTACGGAGAACACAACCGAAGCCACAGAGGAGAAGAAAACTGATACGGAAGCCGTTGCCGAAACCGACAAACAGACTGCAACAGAAGGCGAAGACCTTGCCGGTCTGATTGACGAGGTGGCAGCCGACAGTGCCGCGCAAGCCGAGGCGGACCAGGAACAGGCGGTGGAAAACTACAAGAAGCAGAACCCGCTGTTCTACATTCTGAATCCGAGCATCAGCCAGTCGGGTCAGGCGTATCGTGGTCCGGTGGTGGGTACCGTACATTATACGGATACCGCGCACGTGAACGCTATGCTCGCTTCAACCATCGCCAAACAGGTGCTGCCCCGTGACCTGCGTCTTAAATGGACGGTCAAGGCGATTGACGAGGCTAACACCCTGTACCAGCTTATTGCCCTCAAAGCGCAGCGTGACGGCCGTGCCTCGCTGGAAGGCGACGTAATCACCGATGCCCGCGCGGATTTCGGACAACTGACCGCCTACGCCAACGTGAGCATGTCGATGAACGCCGAGGGCGCGAAGGCATGGCAGCGTATCACGAAAGACAACATCGGCAAGTCGGTGGCTATCGTGTTGGACGGTTATGTATATAGTTTCCCGACCGTGCAGAACGAGATTGCCGGCGGCAACAGCCAGATTACGGGTAATTTCACCGTGGACGAGGCGAAAGACTTGGCGAACACGCTCAAGTCGGGTAAGATGCCCGCTCCTGCCCATATCATCCAAGAGGATGTGGTTGGTCCCTCGCTGGGTCAGGAAGCCATCACCGCCGGTCTATGGTCGTTCGTGCTGGGCTTCGTGCTGATTCTGCTCTATATGCTTTTCTACTATGGTGTAGTTCCCGGTCTGATAGCCGATGCCGCCCTGCTGTGCAACATCTTCCTGCTGATGGGTGTGCTGGTATCCTTCTCCGCCGTGCTGACGCTGCCGGGTATCGCCGGTATCGTACTCACGATGGGTATGGCGGTGGATGCCAACGTGCTTATATATGAGCGTATCCGTGAGGAGATGCGCAACGGCAAGCAGTTGCGCAAAGCCATCGAGGACGGTTTCAAGGGTGCTATCTCCGCCATCGTTGATGCCAACGTGACCTCTTTCCTGACTGGTTTGATTCTGGCTGTTTTCGGTACGGGTCCCATCAAGGGCTTTGCCACCACGTTGCTCATCGGTATCTGCGTCAGCTTCTT
>DBVX01000011.1:17685-19147 GCA_002308815.1 Bacteroidales bacterium UBA1253 | reverse complement strand
CTGATGAAGAACTTCCTGCAGAACATCCAGCTCCGCTTCGTAGAGAACCGCAAGACGTTCTATATCTGCTCGGGCGTTGTGCTGATTATCTCCATACTGGGTCTGGAACCCCATATCTTCGGCAAACTGAATCTGGGTATCGACTTCTCCGGCGGTCGCAACTACGTGGTACGCTTCGCGCAGCCTGTGAACACGCAGGACGTGGAGAAGACCTTGACCGACGTGTTTATGGCACAGAACCCTGAAGGCGAGAACCTGTCCATGCGCGTCATCACCATCGGTGACGCCAACCAGATCCGCGTTTCGACCAACTTCAAGATCAACGAGAACAGCGAGACGCTGGATGACGAGATTGAGACGCTCCTCTATGAGGGTTGCAAACCCTATCTGGACGAGAGCATCACCGCCGAGCAGTTCAAATCGACGGAAATCAATCCGACCATCGGTATCATGCAGTCGCAGAAAGTGGGTCCCGCCATTGCCGACGACATCAAGTCCGCCGCTTTTATCGCCATCATCTGCGCGCTGATTGGTATCTTCCTCTACATCCTGCTCCGCTTCCGCAACTTCGCCTACTCGACGGGTGCCGTTGCCGCGCTGGCGCACGATGCCACCATCGTACTGGGTGCTTACGCCCTCCTGTGGAAGGTGATGCCTTTCTCTATGGAGATAGATCAGGCATTCATCGCCGCCATCCTGACGGTTATCGGTTACTCCATCAACGACACGGTGGTCATCTTCGACCGTATCCGCGAGTACAACACCCTGTATCCGAAGCGTGAGCGCGGCGCGAACATCAACGCCGCCATCAACGCCACGTTGAGCCGTACGTTCTCGACCTCCATGTCCACGCTGGTTGTGCTGCTCGCCATCTTCTTCTTCGGCGGCGAGAGTATCCGCGGATTCGTCTTCGCCCTGCTCATCGGTGTGCTGGTTGGTACGTACTCGTCTATGTGCATCGCCCCGCAGATCGCCCTTGAGATCCAGCAGGCGCAGGAGAGAAGAAAAGCCAAAAAGGAACAGAACAAATAATCTCCGCATAAAGGAAAACGAAAAAGGTTCCCTCTTCTCCGTCATTGGGGGAGAGGGGACTTTTTAAGTTGAAAGATAAAACCAAAGAATTATACTATGACAAACGATTTTCTGAAATTCGCCAAGAGTCAGGGACTCAACACCATGCACGTGGAAAAAGTGATGAGCGACTCCGCCTCTTACTCGTATATTTCCCCCTCCATCCTTGAGGAACGCCAATTGAATGTGACGCAGATGGACGTTTTCTCCCGTCTGATGATGGATCGTATCATCTTCCTTGGCACGGAGGTGAACGACTATACTGCCAATGTCATCCAAGCGCAGTTGTTGTATCTGGACTCCGCCGACTCGTCGCGCGACATCAGCATTTACCTCAACACGCCGGGCGGTTCGGTGTATGCCGGACTGGGCATTTACGACACGATGCAGT
>DBVX01000011.1:15412-17537 GCA_002308815.1 Bacteroidales bacterium UBA1253 | reverse complement strand
GAGATTACCGCCAAAGAGATTCTCAAACTCAAGGACGAACTCTATCAGATCATAGCCGATCACAGCGGACAGAACACGGACAAGATTCGTCAGGATGCCGACCGCGACTACTGGATGACCGCCAACGAGGCTCTCGCCTACGGTATGATTGACAAGGTTTATACCAAGAAATAACCCGTCAGCCGATTGATTGTATGAGCAAGCGAAAAGACTGCTGTTCGTTCTGCGGACGGGATGACATTCAGTTGTTCGAGGGTATTAACGGCGCGTATATTTGTCCCGAATGCATTGAGCGCGGACATCAGATTATCTTGGAGGAGAATGCCAAAAGAGACAAGGCTGCGGGCAAGGCGACCGGCAACGATTTCTCTTTGAACAACCTTCCCAAGCCGCAGCAGATCAAGGAATTTCTTGATCAGTACGTTATCGGTCAGGACGAAGCCAAGCGGTACTTGAGTGTGGCTGTCTATAACCACTACAAGCGTCTTGCCCTTGCGCAGGGAGTGGACGTGCCGGCAGAGGCGAAGGCGTACAAGGACGTCGAGATAGAGAAGTCGAACATCATCATGGTCGGTCCGACGGGTACGGGCAAGACGCTGATTGCGCGCACAATAGCAAGGATGCTGACCGTCCCGTTCACCATCGTGGATGCCACGGTCATCACCGAGGCGGGCTATGTGGGCGAGGACGTGGAGAGCATCCTCACGCGCCTTTACCAAGAGGCGGATTGTGACCTGAAGAAGACCGAACGTGGTATCGTCTTTATTGACGAGATAGACAAGATCGCCCGCAAGTCCGACAATCCGAGCATCACCCGCGATGTGTCGGGTGAGGGAGTCCAGCAGGCGTTGCTCAAACTGCTTGAAGGGTCGGTGGTGAACGTACCCCCGAAAGGCGGGCGCAAGCACCCCGAACAGGAGTTCGTGCATATCAATACGCAGAACATCCTTTTCATTTGCGGAGGCGCGTTCGACGGCATCGAAAAGAAAATAGCGCAACGGTTGAACACGCAGGTCGTTGGTTTCGAGGCATCGCAGCAGGCGAAAGCGATTGACAAGGACAACCTCCTTCAGTACATTGCCCCGCAGGATCTCAAGGCGTTCGGACTGATTCCCGAAATCATCGGGCGGCTGCCCATCCTCACCTACCTCAAGCCGCTTGACCGTGCCTCGCTGCGCTCCATCCTGACCGAACCGAAGAACGCCATCACACGGCAGTATCAGAAACTGCTGGCAATGGATGGCGTGCAACTGACGTTTGAACCGGAGGCGTTGGATTACATTGTCGATAAGGCAATTGAGTACAAACTCGGTGCGCGCGGACTGCGGAGCCTGACCGAGACGGTAATGATGGACCTGATGTACGAGATTCCCACGCGGCATATCAGTGAGTTCACAGTAACCCGCGTGCTGGCGGAGGAGAAAATCAGCCGCGCCGACACCGACCGTCTCCGTAATGCTGTCTGAATTTTGATACACAGAAAGCCTGTGCGCAAGTCAATTGTTCTCATATTCCTGCTGCTGTTTGTAGCCTATATCCGTGCCATCGGTCCATTTACTGTATGCGGCTACGTGACGGATGCATCTTCGGGTGAGCGTCTGATAGGCGCTTCCGTCATTGACACGATTTCGCTGCAGGGGACCGCCACCAATCCGAGCGGATATTTCTCGCTCACACTCTTCCGTCCGGAGGCGGCTGTCCGTGTGTCATACGTCGGATATGCGCCAAGCGGAGTTCTGCACCTGACACTGCGCTCTGATACGCTGGTTCAAATCAGACTCAGGGAGAATATGCAGTTGGAAGAGGTGACAGTGGTGGCGGAGCAGTCGCTATCGGGACCCGAATCGGTGCAGATGTCGGTTGTGGAGGTACCCGTGCAGCAGATCAAGGGCATACCGGCTCTGGCAGGCGAGGTGGACGTACTCAAGGCCATCCAGCTGCTCCCCGGCGTTCAGTCGGGTACGGAGGGCAGCGCAGGTCTGTACGTGCGCGGCGGCGGAGCGGACGAGAACCTGATCATTCTGGACGACGTGCCGCTCTACAACGTCAACCACATGCTCGGCTTCTTCTCCGTGTTCAACGCCGAGGCCATCAAGAACGTGACACTCTACAAGGGCAGTTTTCC
>DBVX01000011.1:10474-15382 GCA_002308815.1 Bacteroidales bacterium UBA1253 | reverse complement strand
CGGCAGCCAGACCGGCTGGCACGGAACGGCTATGGTGGGACTCATCTCCGCCAAACTCAACGTGGAGGGACCCATACCTTGGAATAAAAAGCAGGCGGAGATGATACGGAACAAGGAAATCATCACCCGTAACGCCACCACGTTCAGCGTGTCGGCGCGGCGAACCTATTACGATCTTTTTATGGCTCCCATTATGGAGGCATTGGTCCGCAAGGAGACGGACGGGCAGAGTGCCACGGCGGGATATTTCTTCTACGATGTCAATGCCAAACTCACCCATCGTTTCAATGAGAACGACAAACTGTCCGCATCGTTCTATATGGGCGATGACGGCGTTTATGTGCGCTACAATACCAACAAAAGCTCCTATGCGGACGACCCGGACGTGCAGATGCGCATCGACTGGAACTGGGGCAACCTCCTCTCCGCCCTTAACTGGGAACACCGGTTCAGTTCCAAAGTGTTCTCCACCACCCAACTGTCCTACACCCGCTACCGTTACGACCTCCGTCAGTCGCTCAATCTGGCGCAGACTGATGCGGTTGGAACATCCTCTTTTGACGAGAAAATGGATTATAACTCGCGTGTGAGCGATGTGATGCTGCAGACGCAGTTTTCCTATGTCCCATCCGTCCGGCATGACCTGCACTGGGGCGGCAACTACGTCTTCCATCAGTTTCGTCCGCAGGTTACGTCCTTCAATCTCGAATCGGATAATAGCAACAGCTCGTTTGCCATTGACACCCTGCTCACCGACGGACGGATACCCGCACACGAGGCATCCCTCTTCGTGGAGGACACCTACACGCCCTTGTCGTGGCTTCGCCTGAATATCGGTCTGCGCGGCAGCCTCTACGCCACGCAGGACAAGGTTTATCCTTCTCTTGAACCACGGATAGGACTGCGCGCCATCGCTTTCAGAGGGTTCGCCGTCAAGGCGGGCTATTCGTACATGTCCCAGTATGTGCACCTGCTCTCCAACTCGTCCGTGTCGCTGCCCACCGACCTGTGGGTNNCAGCCGCGAGTAAGCGGAAGGCTGATGCTGAGCGATGACGTGTCGGTGAAATTGGGCTATGCCTATATGACTCAATATGTTCATCTGCTGAGCACCACCAGTGTGTCGCTGCCCACCGACCTGTGGGTGCCTGTCACCAAGCAGATTCTCCCGATGCGCAGTATGCAGGTGGCGGCGGGGCTCACTTATGACGCGTTCGGATATGTGGAACTCTCCGTGGAGGGGTACTACAAACGTATGACCAACCTCATCGAATACCGCGACGGGGCATCGTTCATCGGTACGACCGAAGGATGGGAGCAGAAAGTCTGCATGGGTGACGGATGGAGTTACGGGGTGGAGTTCCTTGCGCAGCGCAAAGCGGGCAGACTGACCGGTTGGCTGGGCTACACTTGGTCGCGCTCCATGCGGCAGTTCGACCGCGAGGGACAGACCATCAATTTCGGCAGACCCTTCCCCGCCAAGTATGACCGCGAGCACGACCTGAGCGTCACCTTGCAATATGCCGTAACGAAGAACATTGACTTGAGTGCCACCTTCGTTTATGGCACTGGCACGCGTGCCACACTCGGCACGCAGACCTACTATGACCCGCTGTCAGGCCGGACACTGACCCACATCCCCGAACGCAACAACTACCGTATGCCCGACTACCACCGGCTGGACATCGGTGCAAGTTTCCACTATCCGCTCCGGAAGCATCCCGAGTGGCAGTCCGTATGGAACGTGAGCGTCTATAACGTGTATAACAATATGAACCCCTTCCTGCTCTACCAGGACTCAGGCAAAATGTACAAGGTGTCCGTCTTTCCCATTCTGCCGTCCGTAAGCTATACATTCAAGTTCTGACATTGTTTTTTTCCAACCGTCTCAATCATGAAAACACGATATATTCTCCCTGTCATTCTGCTGTCCGTTCTCATATCCTGTCAGACGGAGGTGGAATATACCGGCGAAATCACAGAACCAAAACTCGTTGTGTTCGCCCGAACAGACATCAGTTCTGCAGTCCAGAGCCACATCTGCTATGTACAGCATAGCACTTTCTTTCTGGAAGACGAACCTGTAGAGGGGAGTTTTCTAAATGACGCTGTGGTGGAATGGCAGTTGAATGACGGAGCTTTCCATCCATTCGCCTTCGTTCCCGACAATTGTGCCTATCTTCCTTCCTCCTCTCTTCCGGGAGCGGCAGCAGGCGATCTTGTTACTTTCCGTGTCTCGCACCCCCTGTACGGAACCACCTCTGCCACGCAGACCATTCCATGCCTGCCGTCCGTAAGAACCGAAAACATCTGCATAGAAACCGCAACGGACACCCTGTACGATTACAGCAGGCAGACAGAGGACAGCCTTGTTTCCGTCGTGTATGCTTGGCAGAAAATATCCCTTGACCTTGTATTTCCGGCGTTCGCGACAGGCGACGATGATGTCGCGGAAATAAGTGCCTGTATGGTATATCATTCGGAAGAAGATTCTGTTTATTGTCTCAATGCCTATCTGGACGGTACGGATCCCCTGTTCCGCAGCCGGACCGATGAAATGGATATGGGGATAATAGATGACCTGTCCTCGCTCTTCGGAGATGGGAAAAGCCGTTATGAGGCACTCTATTTTCCAGTGTCGGCTGTGCGTCAGGGGAAAAAAGCCGCTGTTACAGTCTTTACCCCTTCGGATACGGAACTGCCTGACAGTCTGTTGCTGACCGTCCGCGTCATGACGCACGACGCATGGCTCTATCGCACCACCATCGGGAAACAGTCCTCGTCAGGCTCCGTACTCGGACTCGGACAGGAGGAGAAAGTGCAGGTCTATGGCAATTTCTCAGAGGACGTGATAGGCGTGTTCATCGCCTCTGCGGAGGAGATACACGCCGTCAGAATCAACGAATCAAATGATTCCATATCCCTGTAATCATGTACGGATTCCTTATTTCCAGCCAGCCCTCATACGCCGCATTCCCCGAATATGGCGGTCGTGTCCTCACCCTTGACAGGCAATGGGACACCGCGAACCTGCACATCAGGCAGGTGACTTTGGACAAGTTCGCAGGCGACAAAGCCTTTGCCGACACCGGCGACTGCTTTGTTGCTACGGAAGGCGTGCTGCTCAACCTTGCCGAGCTGAAAAGCCAATACCAGACTGACGATACGGCGGAACTGCTTGCCGGACTCTATCGGAGTGAGGGCGAGACGTTCTTCAACGCGCTGCGCGGGTCGTTCAGCGGCGTGCTGTATGACAAGCGCAAGGACCTGCTGCTTGTGTTCGCCGACCAGCAGGGCAGCAAACTGCTTTTCTACGACACACGGAGCGGAGGTATCCGCATCAGTTCGTCGCTGCCGTGGTTAGCAGCGCAGTGCGGTCACAGGGAATGGAGCGAGGCGGGACTGCTGGAACTGCTCACGTTCGGTTACTCGCCCTCATGCCGCACCGTATTGGACGGCATTCTGCGGGTCGGGGCGGGCAACTACCTGCGCATCGAACGGGGACAGATTGAGGAGCGGACCTACCACCGCTTTACCAACCGTCACAGCCGCCATACCACCGAAGAGACGCTTCGGATGACGGACAACCTGTTCCGACAGGCGGTCAGACGGGTGACAGACAAGAACACGGAATACGGCTACGGGCAGTTTATCCCCCTGAGCGGCGGGTTGGACTCGCGTATGATCACCCGCGTGGCGAAGGAGGTTACACAGGACACGATTCACAGTTTCACCTACGGCACCGCCGGTTCGCCCGACGAGCGGCTGGCACGGGAGGTGGCGGAGGCGTTCGGTACGGAATGGACGTTTCAGTCGCAGGCGGGAGGCAACTTCCTCAAACGCATTGACGAGGCGGTGCTGCGCAGCGACATGCAGCTCAGTTACGCCGGTCCGGCGGAGAGTTACAACGCCCTGCTCGAACTCCCGCCCGACCGGACAGGCATCATACCGACAGGCGTGGGCGGCGACAACTTGTTCCTATCGCTGTTCCACCGGACGCACGAGCGATACAGCTACGGCGACTTCTCCCTTTCCGGCTGCTCCTATCCCGAGCAGAAAGGATTCATACCTGCTGACTACACGCAACGGTTTGAGAACCGCAATATCCACTCGCTCTACACGCGCATCTTCTACTGCCACAATTTCGGCGCGCCGCTGACCTTCCAGTGCGAGGCGGAGAGTTACTCGGTGTTTATGGATACGGATCTGATGGAATATGTGCTGACCATTCCCGAACGGGAGCGGAAGAACTACCGATTCTACGACCGCTGGGTGCTTACGTTCTACCCCGATGCCGCCCGCATCCTGCATAACAATCATCGGATCGGCAGGNNAGCCAGTCGTTGAGATACTGGGAAGGAGCGTGCCCGTCCGTGATGTGATACGCCGTGCCCTTTCGTTTGTACTGCGCAAGGCTGGTATCCCGCTTGTACAGAGACCCGATGCCAGCAAGTCGCCCAACCCTACTGAACAATGGCTTTCCGAAAACGCGGAATTAAGACAATGCTGGGACGGTTATTTTAAGGCGAATATCGGTCTGCTGGACGCTATACCCCGCCTTCAGAGCCACGTGCGCGACCAGTACTGTCAGACTCGAGACTGTCAGCAGCGATTCCATGCCCTGACCGTCTTGTCAGCCATACGCCACTTATACACGACAACTCCCAAAGAAATTATCGAATAAGGCAAAAAGAGGCGTGCTTTCCGGCACGCCTCTTTTTGCCTTATTCGGGGAAGCGGTTTTATTTGTCTGTTCCTGCTTCCATGCTTGCCTTAAGGGACGCAAGCGCGTCAATGTCACCCAGCGTGGTAGTCTTCTCCGCCTTCGGCAGTTCGGGTTGCGCCTCTTTCTTTGGGGCTTTCTCCTTGGCGGGAGCCTCCTTACGCTCCTCCCATGTGCGGAGGTGGCT
>DBVX01000011.1:4945-10466 GCA_002308815.1 Bacteroidales bacterium UBA1253 | reverse complement strand
AGAATGCGTTTCGCGTCGCGGTTGAATTCAATCACGCGGAAGTCCATCGTGTCGCCTACGGCACACTGCGACTTGTCCTCTTTCTGTAGGTGACGGGTCGTGCAGAAACCTTCCACACCGTCCTCAAGGGCGATAACGGCACCCTTGTCGTTCATCTCGACAATCTTGCCGCTGACGATGGTGTCCAATCCGTACTTGGCTTCCAGTTCCTCCCACGGATTCTCCTCAATCTGCTTGTGACCGAGGCTCAAGCGGCGGTTGTCCTTGTCGATTTCGAGAACCACAACCTCGATTTCAGCACCGATACTGGTGAACTCGTTGGGGTGTTTGATCTTCTTGATCCAGCTCAGGTCGCTGATGTGGATAAGACCTTCAACGCCCTCTTCAATCTCAACGAACACGCCGAAGTTGGTGAAGTTGCGAACACGTGCGAAGTGACGGCTGCCAACAGCGTACTTCTGCTCTATGTTCTCCCACGGGTCAGCCTTGAGCTGCTTGATACCGAGCGACATCTTTCTTTCCTCGCGGTCGAGGGTCAGGATAACGGCGTCAATCTCGTCACCCACTTTCAGGAAGTCGTTGGCGCTGCGCAGGTGCTGGCTCCAGGACATCTCGCTGACGTGTACCAGACCTTCGATGCCTTCGGCTATCTCCACGAATGCTCCGTAGTCGGTCATTACCACCACCTTGCCGTGAACCTTGTCGCCCACTTTCAGATTCGGGTCAAGAGCGTCCCACGGATGCGGGGTCAGCTGCTTCAGACCGAGTGCTATACGCTTCTTCTCCTCGTCGAAGTCAAGGATAACCACATTGATCTTCTGGTCAAGCTCAACCAGTTCGTGCGGGTCGTTCACGCGGCCCCAGCTGAGGTCGGTGATATGAATGAGACCGTCCACACCACCCAAGTCGATGAACACACCATAGGAAGTGATGTTCTTGACAGTACCTTCAAGCACCTGACCTTTCTCCAGATGCGATACGATCTCGCGCTTCTGGGCTTCCAGTTCGGCCTCGATCAAAGCCTTGTGCGATACCACTACGTTGCGGAACTCGGGGTTGATCTTCACTATCTTGAACTCCATCGTTTTGCCTACGAAGATGTCGTAGTCGCGGATGGGTTTCACGTCAATCTGCGAACCCGGCAGGAACGATTCCATTCCGAATACGTCCACAATCATACCGCCCTTGGTGCGGCACTTGATATAGCCGTTCACGATCTCCTGCTTGTCGTATGCCTCGTTCACGCGGTCCCAACTGCGGGCTGCACGTGCCTCTTTGTGCGACAGAACGAGCTGGCCGTCGCGGTCTTCCTGGCTCTCGATATAGACTTCCACCTGGTCGCCGACTTTCAGGTCGGGGTTGTAACGGAACTCTGTTGCGGGTACCACTCCGTCAGACTTGTAGCCGATGTTCACCACAACCTCGCGCTTGTTGATGTTCGTTACCGTACCCATCACCACCTCATTGGTCTTGACGGCATTAAGGGTCTGGTCGTATCTCTGTTTGGTTTCTTCGTTTTGTTTGCCCTGTTTCTCAAGTTCATAGGCATCCCAGTCGAAGTTCTGGAGGGAAGGATTCTCTGTCATAATGGAGAAAATCTTTTTTAATGTTAAACATGTTATGCTTTTTTCTCGCTAAAAAAGCGCGCAAAGTTACGGCAACATTCTCAATCGTGCAAAAAAATATGCAATCTCTGCGAAAATTATCGAAAGTGCCCGTGGCAAAATTTTGCCCATGCGGAAAATTGCGCCTACTTTTGTGCGCAACAGCATTGACCGTATGCCCGAAGCCATTCTTCACTATATCTGGCAGAGCCGTCTGTTTATGCCTTACCCGCAGGTGACGACCGACGGGCACCGCGTGGAGGTGCTTGACACAGGCCGGCACAACCTGCAAGCCGGACCCGACTTCACCAACGTGCGTCTGCGTATCTACAACCGTGAAGATGAGCCGTCGCTCTTCCCGCAGGACTATGTGGAGATGGCGGGCAACGTGGAGATGCACGTGGAGAGTGGCGACTGGTACCGCCACCGCCATCACGAGGACAAAGCCTACGACACGGTGCTGCTGCACGTGGTCCGGCACGCTGATAAACCCGTCTTTACTACAACCGGCAAACCCATCCTCCAACTGGAACTCAACTACCCTCAGTCCGATGACTACATCACGCGGATGCTTCAGGCGGCGCGGCAGATGGACTCGCCCGCTGCCACCCATCCGTGCGCGCGGCAGCTGCTGGATCATCCCTCGCTCCTCACCGACGGATGGAAACAGACGCTCCTGAACCTCCGCCTGCGTTGCAAGACCGAGTCCGTACACCGCGTGCTTGCCCTCTCGCGGAACGACTGGGAGCAGGCTCTCTACATTACGCTCGCCCACCAGATGGGGTTCCACGTCAACGGCGTGCCGATGGAGATGCTCGCGCTCGCTACCCCCCTGTACGTCATCCGCAAGCACCGCAATGACATCCGGCAGATTGATGCTTTGCTGCTCGGACAGGCGGGACTGCTTGACGAAACCGATGACCCCGTACTGCTGCGCGAGTACCGCTTCATGCAGGCGAAGTTCAACCTCACGCCCATTGACGGAACCGTCTGGAAACGCGCGCGTATGCGTCCGCCCAACCAGCCGACGGTACGCTTAAGGCAGTTCGCGCGGATACTTTGTCAGCAGGATTTCCTCCTCTCCCAAATTCTCGAAATGACCGATATAGACGACCTGCGACGGCTGTTCTCGCTTGCGGGTATGGGGAAAGAGTCGGTAGATGTGCTGCTTGTCAATGTGGTGGTTCCGATGAAGTACGCCCACAACCAGCAGGAGCAGGCGCTTGCGCTGTTAGAGCGGATTCCGGCGGAGAACAACCGCGTAATCCGCCAGTGGAAGATGCTCGGACAGAAAGTGGAGAACGCCGCCGACACGCAGGCGTTGCTCCATCTCTTTCTCACTTTCTGTCAGCAGGAGAAATGCGTCAACTGCGAGGTCGCTTATCAGATATTCCTATCCGGCAGACAGATATGAGAATAACATTACTTCTGGTGGGAAAGACCACCGACAAGAATCTTGACACGATGATAGCCGGTTATGCGGGCAGGGTGGGGCATTACGTGTCCTTCGAGACCAAGGTGCTGCCCGAACTGCGCAACGCCCGCAGTCTGACGACTGACCAGCAGAAACAGGCGGAAGGGGAGATGATTCTCCGCGCCATCGATGGCGGCGGCAGCCGTCAGGAGGTCATCCTTTTGGACGAGAAGGGACAGGAGTGGCGCAGTGTGGAGTTCGCCCGTTGGATGGAAAAGAAACAGTCCGCCTCACGAGACCTTGTCTTCGTTATAGGCGGACCGTTCGGTTTCTCGCAGGAGGTGTATGACCGTGCCGACGGGCTGCTGTCGCTGAGCCGTATGACTTTCTCGCACCAGATGGTCAGGCTTCTCTTCGTGGAGCAGCTCTACCGTGCTATGACCATCATCCGTGGCGAGAAATACCACCACGAGTAGTGAAATGTTCCTTCATTTTATTTTCGTTTAACCGGTACTTCAACAATTTATTGTACTAAATCAGGATTGCTCATAATTGTGTATTCATCTATGTTTTGCGTTCGGGTTCGTACTCTTTCCGATGCGGTCATCTCACAACTTCTTCCCTTCTACGTTGTAGGTTTCACCGTTACGATAGATGAGCACTTGACCGTCACGGAGCGTTTTGCAAGAACGACCTGAAGCATTATCTTCGGTGTCCGTCCATCCTTCTGTCTCCGCCGGCTTGACCAGACGAACCGCGAGACCTCGGTATGCGCCCGTATATCCCTGCGGAAAAAGGTTTTTCGAATCAAAAAATAACAAGTGCGAAAAGTAATCCGTATATTCATCGGCCGTGGCTGACCAGTAATAACCGTCCTCTCCCACCATGTACACCTCCGTACCAAAGCGGCCGCCTGCAGCAGGTAGAAAGACCGCACCAGCTGACTCCATGACCGCCCACTGTTCCGGCGTATAAGTGTTGTGCGAAAAATTATCTTTGCCTTCGTTCTGGTAATGGATACCCAGGTTCTGCAAGCCTTGTTGTGTGCTGGGCACAAACGTGATATCGTCAGGCGTTTCCCAATCGTCCGGCAACAGAATCATCCCATTCACGCCGTCCACGCTGCCCAGCCCGAACAGAGCATCTGCCTTGGCGCGGGTCTGAATTAGATACACCCATTCCTCTTTTTTAAGTGTACGCCATAGATTGGCCACGTTACCTCCATTGCTTATTGCGTTCACACCCCAATCTGTAAAAGACGAATAGTCAGACGAGTTTTCTATACTGTTCGTCGTCGGTTTGTTGCCTGTCCCCCAACCAAAGAGATCTATCCAACCGCTGTTAGTTGTTGATATTTGCTCATTCGCCGTTCTCAGAAACTCATTCTGCTGAGCCGCGAACTGCCATGTCTGCGTACTGGCTTGATATTGTAAATTGCCCTGTGAGAAGACAATCTTTTTACCCTGTGCATTGATGGTAAACCGCCCGGATAGAGTCCCTTCCGTTGCCGAAACAGTGATGCTTACTGACAAACAGATAATTAAGAAGAAATTGTGTCTCATTCTATTTTGATTTTAATATAGCCCCTGTATTTTAGTCAGCCCCACGTACGTCAGCAGGATGAGGTTATCAGCCATCCATATAAGTGCCTCTTCCGAAACTCTCCATTTGTCCCGCTTCGCTTTCCACTTATCTATACCATACAAGAGGAATGTTACCATGTTAATGATGGCAAGGTGGATAAGGGCAATATGGAGCCAATTCAATGATCGCATCAACAAATCAGCCATGTATATAAACCAGCTCCAATGAGACAGGGGATGAGGCCGATAAGCATGCCCCAGCAGGACTGAATAAAGTGGTATTTCTTTTGATGGTACGCGGCGTCCATGTGTTCGGTGCCGGGCAAGCGAACAGATTTCATGTTGGCGAATAGCACCCAGTCCAAGAAGAAACAATCATACCAGTCGATAAACAGCCACATACCATAGCCGACGCCAAGAGCCGACCAGAAATCGTACGCGCCTGCAAGCCATACCACCAGTAGCAGCAAAGCCAAAGCGATGAGTATCGCCATGCCTTTCTTGAGGAGTACGGTCGGAGTGAAGAACTTCGCAGGAATACGTTCGTGCGTCTTGAAATACTCTTCCTGAATATCTTCGGGATAGTCAGCTATCCACCACACGGGGTTCTTAACAAGCGGTATCAAGATCATCGCCGTGAATGCCGCCGTCAGTACAACTGTTTCAATGATGATTATTGTCCAGTTCATTGTGATTATTTGCTTGTGAATGCTATGGTAGTAAAAAAACAAGGATGTATTGCTCGTTGTAATCAATCACTTCATAACGGCATGCCTTATTATCTTGAAAGTACAACGATTACCTCCTCTTATAATCGTATTCTCAATCTGGACATCAAACTGGCTATCAGGTTCAAGCTGCGACAAAATATATAAAATGCTTTGCCTGGAGCACTCGCATTGTTCCGGATTGCTCCTGAG
>DBVX01000011.1:0-4904 GCA_002308815.1 Bacteroidales bacterium UBA1253 | reverse complement strand
CTCAGTTCATAAACCTTCCCCGGCTCAATAACTCCACCTTTATACGACTTGCTATTGTACCCTTCCGAGTAAATCCTGTCAAAATCCCCATCATATTTGGCATAGATTTGCTTATGTAACGGGAGGACATGATCCTTGACGCATTCAATAGCCTCTTTTCTATATTCCATATAATAACGACATATAGTTTGTTGCAAAACTCACAATTAACTTTGTTTTTCGAAATCGAGTGCAAAGGTTCTGCTTTTGCCTGAGATACACTATGAAAAAACGGACATTATACTTTTTAGGCGAAAAAGACAGGAACAACATCTTTCGCTTGGTATTTAATCCTTACCGTATTACTTGCGTGAAGACAGGTGCTTCGCCATCGGCAACGGTTACATACACCTGCAATTCGTGGGCGGGCATTTCCGGTGCGCCCTCACGTGGCAGGTCAACAGCAGTAAAGAGATACTCTATGCCATCGGGAATAGCGCGTACCGCCACTTTAGTTGCCTTGGCATGGAGCATTGGATAACCATCGACAGCGGCATCAAAGATAGCTGATTCTTCCGCACTCACTTCTTGTAGTTCCGGGAACTCCGGCAGGACGGCATATTCACCTTCGAGGAAACCATTCGCTTTCAAGAACTGGTCAACCTCTTTCGGCATAGCAGCCAAACGTGCCGCACGGACACCATAGCCGGGCAGGATGTTCGCATTCGGTTGTTTGGTAGCCAAGTCACGCGTGCTGGAGTCCAAGCCACCGCTACCGAAAGTGCAGAAAGGCACGATGGTCTTACCACTCAAATCTACGCTGTTCAGCCAAGTAATCACTGGCGGTGCGAATGTGCCGAACCACACCGGATAGCCAAGGAAGATCACATCGTAATCGTCCAAGTTGGCGGCAACAGGATGAATCTCCGGCAGGATACCTTGCTCGCGTTCCTGTAGGCAGCGTTCGATAGTGGCATGGAAGTCACCATCGTATGGATTGACTGCCACGATAGCCTCTTTGTCTGCATTCAGCCGCGAAGCAATCTCGTTGGCTACTTGCTCGGTGTTGGAAGTCTGAGAGTAATAGAGCACCAGCACCTTGGCATCTTTCTTCTGACCACACGACACGGCAGTCAGCATCATTGTTGCAGTCGCAATGACCGATAGCAATTTTGTAGGTTTCATATCAAATCACTTATTGTTAAAGGTACATAGTTAATCAGGTCTTGCGGGGCGAGGCGGAGTTGCATACCGCGCTGACCGGCAGAGACGAAGATCTTCTCATGCAGCAGACATATCTCATATTCATCTCCACCCTTCCGGCAGAGCCACGTTCTGCAAATTGCGTGCGGCGGTGAACAAAGGTGCTATCTGCTCATCCGTAAAACCGGCGATACCGCAGCCGATACGCGTTACGAGGAATGTCAGTTCCGGATGTGGCTCGGCATAGCGAATAAACTCATCCACGTACGGACGAATAGTCTCTACACCGCCTTGCATCGTCGGGATGGCATAACATTGTCCAGTGCGACCGACACCCACACCCCATTCTGCACCGAACTGCTCGTACGCAATACGTGCGGCACCTCCGCCGTGCATGCCAGCAAGGTTACTTCCGAACACAAAAATCTCATTCGGTTCCAATCGTGTAATATATTCCGGTGTTGTCATAATATTTAGTTTATCGGCATAGCGGCTCGGCCCGCAGCGGTCATGAGACCCCGTTGTTCCAAGTCGGCGCAGCGTTGTTTATTCAATTCTGTCCAGTGGCTCCCTTTGCGGCGAGGTGATAGCCGTTGTGCATTTCGTCCATCCGGCAACCGTTTGACCGTGCTGTCTATCCAGCCGAAACAGAGTGCTTCTTCTACCACGTCCAAATACGGTATGCAATCTGTACGTTGTATCTTTGTACGATACATCGTCACCCAGCACTCCTTCGCCGTTGCATGGTTCGCTATAAACCACTCCCGTAGTTGAGCGCGGTCGGTATATTCCAGCAGAAGCGTTATTTCCATCTTATTCTATCGGGAAATCAAAATAAGTGTCAGGATAGGGTTCGTTGGAAAGGGTGAAGTGCCACCACTCGCTGTCGATACCGACAAAGCCGTGACGCTCCATCGCATCGTGGAGAATCAGGCGATTGGCTTGCCAATCTTCATTGCTCCTTTCACCTTTCACCTTTAACTTTTCACCTTTATAGTCCGGATGGCTTTCGTCACCGAACCAGTTTTACTTATTTCATCATAATGATTCTATGAAACGGCGGATACGTGCGGCACCGTCGTGCAGCACGTCGTCGTTCAAGGTGAACGCCAGACGTATATATCCGTCGAAAGCATCGCCGAAAGAAAGTCCGGGCGTGACCGCCACATGCTCCTTCTCCAGCAAGCGGTCGCAGAACGTACGCGAGTCCAGCCCCGTCTCGCTGATGTCCGCAAAGAGATAGAAAGTCGCCTCTGGACGGCGGAAACGCATTTTGGGCGTGTCCTTGAGCGCATCCAGCAGCACCTCCCTGCGCGCACGGAACGTCTCACGTATGGGCAAGGCGTACTGCACCGTATGCGTGACGGCCTCCAACGCCGCCCACTGGGCCGGAGCCGAGGCACAGATGACCATGTTCTCCTGCATCTTGATGAGCCGCTTGATGAAATGCGGTTCGCTGATGACGCAGCCCACACGCCATCCGGTCATGCAGAAAATCTTGGACGAACTGCCGAAAACGACCACGTTGTCCCGGTCACACCAGTTGCCAACCGACACGTAGGGCTTGTCGAAAGCAAGCGTGGAATAGACCTCATCGGAGAAAAGGCAGATACCTTTCTCGTGCGCCAATTGGGCTATCGCCTGCAATGTCTCCATCGGATAAATCGTGCCTGTGGGGTTGTTGGGCGAATTGACCACGATAATCTTCGTGCGGTCGGTTATCAACGAGCGCAGATAGCCGATGTCGGGCAGGAAGCCTTCGGTGAAGCGATCCGCCAGCACCGGTTTGGCACCGCAGAGAAGCACGTTGTTCGGACACTGCGCCCACGAGGGACCGATGATGATGACCTCGTCGTCGGGATTAAGCAGCATGCGGAACGCCAGATGAATGGCTTCGGTCGCCCCGATGGTGATTGCCACATTCTCCGCCGTCAGCGGGAGTTCCGTCTGGATTGCTATGTCCGCCGCCACCGCCTCGCGCAACGGCGCAATGCCTCCTGCAGGCGTGTAGCGCGTCTTATGCTCACGGATGGCCCTTACCGCCGCTTCGCAGATGCCGTCCGGAGTAGGTATGTCCGGGTCGCCGAGGGTGAAATCCACCACATCGTCATACTGCTGTGCCTTCATAAGGAGCTTGCGACCGAGGGTGCCGCGTATGCTCCAGGATAGTTCGGAAAGTTCCATAGTCAGCCGTTTATTTGCCTCCTCCGCCGAGGGCGATGTAAAGGGTGATGAGGGCACGCGAGCCGTCGTAGAGGTTCGCCGCCTCATTGATTTGCGCGGACAGGAGCGTCTCCTGTGCGGTAAGCACCTCGAGGTAGTTCGCCTTGCCGGCATCCATCAGTTCGTGCGTGCCCGCATAAGCGTCGGTCAGCACTTCGACCTGCCGCTTGTAGAGGATGTCCTTCTGCTTGGCAGCCTGGCAGTCAGCAAGCGCCTCGTTGACCTGGTTGCCTGCGTCGATGACCGTCTGGACGTACTTCTGCTGCATGTCCTGTTGCGACAGTTTGCTGATTTTGAGTTGCGCTATGAGCCTTCCCTGCGCGAAGATGGGCTGCGTGAGGGACGCGAGCGCATTGAAGAGCAACGCGCCGGGATTGGCAATCGAGCCGCCGCTGTTGCCCCAGCCGAGAATGCCCTGCAAGGATATCTTGGGGAAGAACGCCGCGCGCGCCGCGTTGGTGTTGTAGAACGCCTCGGCGAGCACCTGGTCGGCAATCCTGATGTCGGGCCTGTTCTCGAGCAGTTGGGCGGGCACACCGGTGCTGATGCGCTCGGGCAGCGTGAAGTCACTCCATGCGCTGCGGGCGATATGCTGCGGCGTGATGCAGAGCAGGCGGCAGATGCTGTTCTCCGTGCTGCGTATACTGCGCTGCACCTCGATAATCTGGCGCTTGACGTTCAGGTAGGAGTTCTCCATCTGGTTGACCGCGGTGGAGNNGTAGGACTTGCCGTTCTCGAAGAGCGCGCGCTGCGTCTCAAGCGATATGTTCCACAGGCTGTCAGTGTGGGTGAGAATCTCCAACTGACGGTCGAGCAGCTGCAGCATGAAATACTGCTGCGCGATGGTGGAGATGAGGTTCGCCTGCACCGCCTGCCTCCTGTACTCGGCTTGCGCGGCGATGGCCTTGGACTTGCGCACCTGATTGAGGTTGGTGCCGAAGATGTCGAGGTCCCAGTTCATCTGCACGGGCACGTTGTAGACAGGCACCCATGCGTTGCCGGTGATGTTGCCGTTGTACCCCGCCTGCGGAGCGAGCGAGAACGACGGCAGATAGCCGAGTTTGGCGGCTTTCAGTGACGCCTGGGACTGCTCGATGGCGATGCGCGCCGACTTCAAATCCGTATTGCTCTCCAGCGCCTTCTCTATGAGGCCCTGCAACTGCGGGTCAACGAAGACCTCGCGCCAGGAAAGTTGCGAGGTGAAAGTTGAAAGGTGAAAGGAATCTTCTTGTTGCAGTAACGCCGTTGTGTCACCAAAGAGGTTGGCAGGTGTCTCGTGCTGCGGGTTGTACTTGCCATAAATGCCGCAAGAGGAGAGTGTGAGCGTGCCAACCAGGATTAGCACTGTCAGAGCGCTAACGCTGGACCGCTTTGCTGTCTGAGCGGCTTCGTCTGTCGGATTCTCTTTGGCGGGTGCGCCCTGGAACTTCTCATGCAGGTTCTGGAAGACAATGAAGAACGCAGGCACCACAAACAGCAACGCGAGTGTTCCGACCGCC
>DBVX01000098.1:2938-3126 GCA_002308815.1 Bacteroidales bacterium UBA1253 | reverse complement strand
GCAGACAGGCAAGGAGTACGACGCCGACGAGATTGGCGTGCTCCGGCCCCGTACCAGCGGCTCGACAGGAGCGATGGCGGCAACGGGCGACGGTCTGCTGCCGAGGGAGGAACTGACGGCAGGCAACGTAGGCTACATCGTATCCGGCATCAAGACAAGCGTGGAGGTCAAGGTGGGCGACACCATCA
>DBVX01000098.1:2122-2904 GCA_002308815.1 Bacteroidales bacterium UBA1253 | reverse complement strand
TTTGCCGGTGTCTATCCCATCGAGGCGGAGGACTATGAGGATCTGCGCGCATCCTTGGAGAAGCTCCAGCTCAACGATGCAGCCCTGTCCTTCCAGCCAGAAAGTTCAGTCGCGCTCGGATTCGGATTCCGCTGCGGGTTCCTCGGACTGCTCCACATGGAAATCATTCAGGAGCGTCTGGACCGCGAGTTCGACATGAACGTCATCACCACCGTGCCCAACGTCAGTTACAACGTCTATCTCAAGGACGGAACGATGAAAGAGGTGCACAACCCTGCAGGCATGCCCGACCTGACAGAGATAGACCGCATCGAGGAGCCTTATATTCGTGCGTCGGTCATTACCACGAGTGCCTTTATCGGTCCTATTATGACGCTGTGCCTCGGCAAGCGCGCCGAACTGGTCAAGCAGGAGTATATTTCCGGCAACCGTATGGAGTTGCTTTTCGATATGCCGCTCGGTGAGATAGTGATTGACTTCTACGACAAACTGAAGAGCATCTCCAAGGGCTACGCCTCTTTCGACTGGCACATGAACGGTTTCCGGCCTTCCAATCTGGTCAAACTGGACATCCTGCTCAACGGCGAACAGGTGGACGCGCTTTCCACGCTCACCCACCGCGACAACGCGCTTGACTTCGGCAGACGTATGTGCGAGAAGCTGAAAGAGTTGCTGCCCCGTCAGCAGTTCGACATAGCCATTCAGGCGGCCATCGGAGCCAAAATCATCGCGCGTGAGACGGTGAAGCAGGTCCGCAAGGACGTGCTTGCCAAGTGCTACGG
>DBVX01000098.1:1327-2056 GCA_002308815.1 Bacteroidales bacterium UBA1253 | reverse complement strand
GTGCCGCAGAAAGCCTTCCTCGCCGTCCTCAAACTCGACTGACCAAGGGGAAACGCCTTTCGCGGAAAACCTTCATTATTTCCCGACAAGCAGGCGGAAAGCGTCGGCGACACGCCTGACAGGAACAACTTCAAGGGTCAGCCCCTTGGAGTTGTATTGTTGTCCGGCGGGTATGAGGATCCGGGCGAATCCCAGTTTCTGCGCCTCATGTACGCGCTGGTCGAGACGGTTGACGGGGCGTATCTCGCCAGCCAGTCCCACCTCTCCCGCGAGGCATGTGCCTTTTTCCAATGGTATGTCCATATTGGACGATAGGACTGCCGCCATCACGGCAAGGTCAATGGCGGGGTCGTTCACGCGGATGCCGCCCGCGATATTGAGAAAGACATCCTTCTGAAGCAGTTTGAATCCGACTCTCTTCTCCAGAACGGCAAGAAGCATATTGAGCCGCCGCACGTCAAATCCCGTGGATGAACGCTGCGGCGTGCCGTATGCGGCGGAGGACACCAAAGCCTGCACCTCAATCAGCAGCGGACGGATACCTTCGACCGCCGCAGCCACGGCTATACCGCTCAGACCGTCCACAGAGGACGAGAGCAGCAATTCGCTGGGGTTGGGAACCTCGCGCAGACCGTCCTCGCGCATTTCGAAGATACCCAGTTCGCTTGTGCTGCCGAAACGGTTCTTCTGCGCGCGCAGGATGCGGTACATGTAGTGCTGGTCGCCCTC
>DBVX01000098.1:946-1308 GCA_002308815.1 Bacteroidales bacterium UBA1253 | reverse complement strand
GCCAGCGAGCCTTCCTTGTTGATATGCCCCACGATAAGGAAAGGGATGTTCCGCTCTTTGGCGAACTGGAGGATGCGGTTGGCGCACTCGCGTACCTGGCTGAGAGAGCCGATGGCGGAGTCGGAAGCCTCGGTGGCGATGGTCTGGATGGAGTCAATCACCACCATATCCGGCTGCATGTCGCGGACGTGCTGAAGGATGGCTTCGAGCGATGTCTCCGCAAGGAGATAGAGATTCTCCGGTTTGCCCGCCAGCCGCTCGGAACGCAGTCTGAGCTGGTTGAGACTCTCTTCCCCGCTGGCGTACAGGGTCTTGCGCCCCCCCATCTGCATCAGTACCTGCAGGGCGAGTGTCGATTTGCC
>DBVX01000098.1:0-897 GCA_002308815.1 Bacteroidales bacterium UBA1253 | reverse complement strand
CCGCCGCCCAGCACGCGGTTGAGTTCGGATGAACGCATATCAATACGCGGTTCGTGCTGCGCCGTAATATCCTGCAGGCGCTGGGGCGACTGTCCGCCGCGAAGCGAACGCGATGCCTGACCCGTCTTGGAAGAAACCGCAACGGTATCTTCCTCAATGGTTCCCCATTCGCCGCACACGGGGCAGCGTCCTAACATCTGCGGCACTTTGGCACCGCAGGAGTTGCACGTATATTCGGTTTTTACTTTCATCGTTTTGGAACATCAATCACGGAAGCATATACATCTCCCTTTCCACTCCGAGCAGGGTGTTCGGAAACACCTCCTGAGCCTCCTGCAGGAAGAGCGAGTGGTTGCTGACCCGCGACGAATAGTGACCTATGATGAGCTGCCGGGCGTTTGCCTTGAGGGCGATAGTGGCTGCCTGCCGTGCCGTCGAATGCATCGTCTTTTTGCAGCGGAAAGCATCCTGCTCAATGTATGTGGACTCGTGGAAGAGCGTGTCCACACCCTCTATCTGCGGGACAATGGTTTCCTTGTACTGCGTGTCGGAACAATAGGCGTAGCGTTTGCGCGTCTCGTAGTAGAACTCACGCGTCTGTTCGTTGAACCGGCGGTGATGCTCATAGAACAGGAATCCGCAGGCCGGCACCTTGTGCTTGAGGGGTATGGTCTCCACTGTGACCGTGCGGTCGGAGAAGATGACCGCCTTGCGGCGGGGGTTGATCGGATGAAAAACCACCTCGTATTTCACCCCCTTGAGATGGTAGTCCATCTGCGGGCGGAGCAGTTTCTCCAAGTCGGAATGGGCATATATATGCAACGGCTGCGTGCGCCCCATCATATCGAACGTGGTCAGCAGTCCGAGCAGTCCGAAGCAGTGGTCGCCGTGGAGGTG
>DBVX01000100.1:888-4464 GCA_002308815.1 Bacteroidales bacterium UBA1253 | reverse complement strand
TGTTTCTATAACGAGAAACGTCCGCATATGAGTATCGGGTATCAGACACCCTCACAGGTACATGAGCAATCCGGTCCTCAGGAACGACTCTGGAAAGGCCACCAACCATAGGTGTCTAACGTTTAGGACGAATGTCTATGTTTTTAGGAACATGCCAATAAATTTAGGAAGATGTCAACTAAGTTAGGAAAGTGTCTACGGATTTTAGGACGTATGTCTACCGACTTAGGAAACTAAACAAAAAACTGTCTACTAAATTTAGGAAAAGACATATCTATGATGCGCAGGGTAAAAAGGTTAAATAAATTTGAGAATTGATATCTTATGAAACGTCACTATTTGGAACCGCAAGCGCACACAATACGCATTGGATCTTATGCACTTATGATACCCGGCAGCGACCCGGACGAACCACATGCCAATTATTCCCCGTCGGTCAATCCCATCTAATCGCATTTCCCATTGATACACACCCGCGCACACCTTGGGCAATTCAAGGGCAAGCAAACCACCACGCGCCGAGCGCATGGACAACGAACGCCGCCAGCCATGCCACACACAAGGAATTGGCGACAGTAAAGGCACTCCATCTCCAATTAGTTTCGCAGCGGAGTGTGGTGATGGTCGCCACACACGGGAAATAGAGCAGCACAAAAACCATAAAGGCATATGCGCTCACTGGCGACAGAGCCGCTACGTTCAGTTCGCCGTTGTACAGGATGGCGAACGTGGCGGCGACCGCCTCCTTGGCTGGAAGACCTGTCAGCAGGCATACCGACAGTTTCCAGTCGAACCCCAACGGGCGCATCAGGGGTTCCATCACCTTGCCGATGGATGCCAACCATGATGCCTCAATCTGCGACAAATCCTGCGTGGGGAAGTACTGCAGCACCCATATCACAATGGATGCGATGAGTACCACCGTGGATATCTTCTTGAGGAAATCGCTCACGCGATACCATATATGCCTGCCTATACTCCTTGCTGTAGGCAGATGGAAAGCGGGCAACTCGTTGATGATGATGTCCGACGGACGGTTGAACCATCGCGTGCGGCGCATCACAAACGCGAAAGCGAAACTGAGCAGTATGCCCAGCAGATACAGCGACCCCAACACGAGGGCTTTATGATCAGGGAAGAAGATGGAGATGAACAGGATATAGACCGGCAGGCGTGCGGAGCAGCTCATAAAGGGAATCATCAGCATGGTCAAAACCCTGTCCTGCGGGGAACGGATGTCCCGTGCGGCAATGATGGCGGGTACGTTGCAGTCAAAGCCCATCAGCATCGGGACAAAACTGCGTCCGTGCAGTCCCACACAGTGCATTACGCCGTCCATCAAATACGCCACGCGGGCCATATAACCCGTATCCTCCATCAACGAAAGAAAGAAGAACAGGACGATGATATTCGGCAGGGCGGTCAACAGTGACCCGACCCCTTGTACAATGCCGTCTGCCAACAGGCTGCGGAGCCACGCGACAGACAAAACGGCACTCAGCCAATCGTGCAGGGCATCCACACCCTTCTGTAGCAGATCCTGCAACGGTCCTCCGATGGCGAATGTCGCCCAGAAGACCATACAGAGGATAAGCACAAGAACAGGAAAACCTGTCAGAGGACGGGTCAAAAGACGGTTTACGCGCTCCGTCCAGGTCGATTGGTCGCATTTCGGGTGAAGAAGTACCTCAGCCAGCACACCTTCCACATACGCGCGGTAAGCATCCTTGTCCTCCTGTTCCCAACCGTGCACTACCGGACGAGCGTATGAATGAGGCTGAGACGCCACTTTCCACAAGAGTCGAAGCAGGGACTCAACTCCCTCGCCAGTCAGGGCAGACACAACCACCACCGGCACTCCAATCAGTTCCTGCATACGCGCAAGGTCTATCCGGTGTCCTGTTTTTTCCAACAGGTCATACCTGCTTACGGCGATCACCAGCGGATGCCGGTCATCCACCAGTGAAGGTGTGAGCATCAGACTCTCCTCAAGGTTCATCGCGTCCACCACCTGCAGAACGGCATCGTGCCGCTCACAGTCCATGTCTTCGTGCGAGTGATGCTCGTCAAAACACAGTTCCGTTCCTCCTTCAATACCGTTACATCCGTCTTGAACACGCAGTCGTTCCTGCGCCTTTTCCAGATCGTGTATCAGCGACGATTTGCCGCTTTTCGGACTTCCCACTATCGCTATCTCACGTGTCATGTCTTTGTATCAAAAAACGCACAAATATACGCTGATTGATCCGTCATGCAAATCGCCAATTGTAGGTATTCGCCATTTCTTCATTTTTTTCGACACTGCGCCTCAAAATTGCTGATCGGGAAAAAAGATGAATTATCGGACAGTTTTTTCAGAGGTTTGCAATGATCGCTATCATCGTGCGGTGCGGGACAGGTTTTTGGTAGGATATGCGGCGGCGCGCTCCTGTTGCTGCGTCTGTATCTCCTTCTTCTTGCGGAAGATGACGCGCAGCAGAAAGTAGTTGGCAACCCCTGCGGCGAGAATGGCTGTGAGTCCCGCCCAACGGTCAATATCAATCACGTCCTCCAAAGGACGGAGGACAAACAGAAGGAAGTTGAGAAGAGCCATCTGAATCAGGAAATTGACCACCCGCGATGCGGCAAAACCGCCTACGTTCTTCCACGAAGGATGCGAACGGAATGTGTAGTACGTCGTAAAGAAGTAGTTGATGGTCATCTCGATAAAGAAAGCCGTGATGAAAGCGATGTTGGTCAGCCAGTTGTTTACGTCTCCCGTCCACTTGGCAAACAGCCACAGCAACGCATCGTAGAGTACGTACTGGATAACCGTTCCAAGCAGTCCGACAATCGTGAACCGGACTGCGGAACGGGCTGTATCGTTCAAACGGGAAGTGAGAAGCCGCATGAGTCGTTACTGTTTGGCGGAAAGCGTGGCAAGCATCTCTTCCATAGCGTCATCCAGCCCCTCGGCGTTGCGTCCTCCGGCAGTCGCCATCCACGGCTGACCGCCACCACCGCCCTGTATGTGCCGCGAAGCCGACTTGATCATCTGACCGGCGTTCAGTCCGGCATCCACCAACGGCTGCGAGAGGAAGACGGAGAGCGTGGGCTTGCCATCCCAAAGGGTTGCGCCCACCACGGCGAAACGAATGTCTGTAAACCGTCCGCGCAGCATCGGGAACACATTGCGGATAAAAGCAGGATCGCAGGTCTCGTTCAGGCGCACCAGCCGTATGCCGCCGAAGTCCTCGGCCTTCTCAATGAGCCGGTCGCGGAACTGCGCCATACGCTCCGCCATGAAGTCCTCCACCTGCTTCTTCAGTCCGGCGTTCTCGTCCATCGAGCGTTGGATCGCCGCCATGAGGTCGGGCGCGTTGTTGAACAGTCCGCGCAGCGAAACGAGCAGGTCGGCCTGGTCGTAATAGACCTGGTCGGCTGCGGCTGCGGTGACCNNATGCCCGCCGCCACGGATGTTTCCATCAGGATGCGCACCGAGCCAATCTGTCCCAGCCGGCTCACATGGCAACCGCCGCACAGTTCGATGGAGGGACCGTACTTGATGACGCGCACGTCGTCGCCGTACTTCTCGCC
>DBVX01000100.1:582-761 GCA_002308815.1 Bacteroidales bacterium UBA1253 | reverse complement strand
TGCTCCACATGCGTGCCGAGCACCTGACGGAGCGCATAGTGCACAATGTGTGTGGCGGAGTGGTTGCAGGCAATTGCCTGACGGCGACCGGCATCCACTGCGGCGCGAACCGTACCTGACATGTCATTGGGCAGTTCGCTGACGATATGTACGGGCAGTCCGTTCTCGCGTTTGGTGTC
>DBVX01000100.1:298-519 GCA_002308815.1 Bacteroidales bacterium UBA1253 | reverse complement strand
CCGCCCATCTCGGCGTAGAACGGTGTTTTAGCCAAAACAATCTGATAGAAGTCTTTCCCTTTCTGGGACACTTTGCGGTAGCGCAGCACACGCGTTTCCGTTTCCAGTTCATCGTAACCGATGAACTCCGTGTCGCCGTCCTGCAACGCAATCCAGTCACCCAAGTCCTGCTTGTTGGCGGATCGTCCCATCTCCTTCTGATGCTCCAACGCGCGGTTGTA
>DBVX01000100.1:0-281 GCA_002308815.1 Bacteroidales bacterium UBA1253 | reverse complement strand
TCAAGCGGGAATCCGTAGGTGTCTTTCAGAACAAAGACATCGTTGCCGCTGATTTCTTTTCTTCCTTCTTTCTCCGCATCTGCTATCAACTTGTCGAGCAGGGTGATGCCTTTGTCCAGCGTGCGCAGGAACGCCTGCTCCTCGGCTTGTATGACGGGGGTAATCTGCTGCTCCTGCTGCTTGAGTTCGGGGTACGAGCCGCCCATGTCCGCCACCAATTGCGGAACAAGTTTGTAAAGGAACGCCTCCCGCTGTCCGAGGAAGGTGTATCCGTAGCGGAC
>DBVX01000063.1:6312-7112 GCA_002308815.1 Bacteroidales bacterium UBA1253 | reverse complement strand
TTGCTGACAGAGCAGAACGCATTATTGGTCAACCGTCCGCAGAAAGCGTCGGAGGTGCAAGACCGGATAGACGGCGGCAAGGTGATTGCTTATCTGAAAGCCGTGAATGCGCTGTTGGACGGTACGCCGTTCAAATTGGGCTACCGTGCCGCTAACGAGGCGATGCTCTATGTGTCCGCCTGCAAGGACTTGGCGGGAGAGCAGTTCACTATCGAAAAAGCACTGGACGAGTTCACGCTGATGAAGATACTGTCGCGTATAGAAGGCGACGACAACCGTCTGAGCATAGACGAGAAAGATGCACGCATAGCGGCGGCAGGTATAATCGGTACTATCACGGACAACGGAGAGCAGAGCATCAACCTGCTCAACTGCCTGCGTGCCATCGTGCGGCAGCATATCGGTCAGGACACAGCGACCGAGAAGAAAATAAACAGCATGTACAACACGCTTGTGCGTGAACATTTCGTTTCGTACTGGGGATAAGCGTGCATGGCAACCGGCAGCCTGAATATGTTCGAGGTGACGAATGACGATGTGCGCATCCGTTTTTCCTGTCTGTCCGCGTCTGACCGTATCAGCCGTGCGATGAAGAACATGCGCATCGGCGGGGATGACAGCCGTTTGCAGGCGGAGTTCTCCTCTCCGCAGGCGGATGTGCGTTTTCGTTTTGACGGCGATGAGCAAAGCGGCAGCGTGACACGCGAGGCGGTGTTCTTCGAGAATACGTCTTACCCGACGCTGATAGAGGCGCAGCCCGGTGTGACCAATCTCAAGCTATGGTTCTCCAACTCGCCGCG
>DBVX01000063.1:0-6277 GCA_002308815.1 Bacteroidales bacterium UBA1253 | reverse complement strand
GGCAAGGCGGACATCTGTCTGTCGTACGACAAGGACAAGCGGCATCAGACACTGCGGTTCACCACCGAGGTACTGAGTTACAAGATGGACTACCGCTCTGATATGAAGAGCATCATCCGCGACATCGAGCAGGAATACAGTATGCTGTCCTTCGCGTTCATGCGCGAGACATATCTGAATTTCCGCACGCAGCAAGGGCGGTCCACCGACCTGATATGGTGGCAGATATTCCGTGCGTGCTATCAGGACATACTCAATGCCTGCCGTCAGATCATACAGGCACCGCGTCACCGTCTGCATCCTCAAGTGCGTTTCGAGCGTGCGGAGCGGTTGCGGCTGCTGACACCGGACATGGAGAACGAATATGCTTCCTTCCGCAACGAACCCAATCATCTGTACCGCACGACCGAGTTATGCCATACCAACGATACGGTGGAGAACCGTTTTCTGAAGTTTGTGATGAACGAGCTGCTGAGCCGTTTCCTGGTGGTGAGCGGACATATACGCAACACGTCACGCTCGGCGCGTCTGGAGAAAGAACTGCAGGAGATGGAGGAGAACCTGCAACGGATAGTGCGGCATCCGTTCTTCCGCAATATAGGGCAGTTCAGAGGTTTTGCGCAGGATTCGCTGGTGATGAAGCGTGCCAACGGTTACCGCACTGTGTATCAGAAATGGATTGAACTGCTGTGCGGCTATGAACTGGAAGAAGGTGTCAACCAACTGGAGACCAAGGATATTTCCGTGCTGTACGAGATATGGTGTTTCCTCAAAGTGAAGAACATAGTGGAGGATATTCTCGGCGAAAAAGCCGAGGCACGCTATTACGGCAAGAAACTGACACCGCAGTTTGTGCGCGACCTGAGTTGGGGCACGCAGTCGGAAGTGACGTTCGTGCGGACGGAGGACGGCGTGGAACTGGCGTCTGTCATGTACAATGCGCCTGTTGCGGAAGACGAGGCACGCGCGGAATCGGCTATACGCGGCACAACCTCTTTCACGACGAACCAGCGGCCCGACATAGTGCTGCGGCTGACTAAAAAGCAGCGGGATATTCAATATACATTCCTGTTTGATGCCAAATACCGGATTGATGACAGACAGAAAGACGGTCAGGATGTGCCGCCTGTGGATGCCATCGACCAGATGCACCGCTACCGCGATGCCATCTATTATGTGGACAGGGAGAACAACAAGCCCAAGCGTGAGGTGATTGGCGGATATGTGCTGTTCCCCGGCAACTACACCAAAGAGGAATACGAGCAGTCGTATTACCATCAGTCGGCGGAGAAAGTGGGCATAGGTGCGTTCCCGTTGCGGCCTGAAGCAGAGGAAACAGCGGAGGACGGCAGTCTGCTTGTCCGTCCCGCAAGCAGCGAACTGGCATTGCGCGGGCAGATAGAGAAATGGCTGCGCAGCAGGCACATGCTTGCGGACTTGTACAAGAAATCTATCCCGCAGCACGGACTGGCATACGAGAACCCGGATGCGGTCGTGTTGGTCAACTTCGCCAAAGCCGCCAAACGCAGTGTGATGGAGCGCACGGGCTTGTGCTATCTGCGTACCGGAGAGGACAAGGGCGCGATTGAACTGACGCGCGATGCGGTCAGTGCGCGCTATGTGCTGCTGCACAACGGCACGGGCGGCACGCTGTACAAGCTGAAGGGCAAAGGCCCGCGTTTCTGGTCAAGAGCCGACTTGGAGAAGAAAGGCTTCACCGCCTTGGCGCATGACTATTACCTGGTCTATGAGTTCGACACCGCCCGAAGCCAGAATTATCCTAATCTCCCCTCCCTCGCCCGCGGCAAGCAAACCACCTCCCCCTGGTTCGCCACATGGACAGACCTGACCGAGAAGAAAGAATAGGAAATCATGTTTTGCTGAATATGGCATTTGACAATTAGCCGGTTACAAAGAAAATGCATTTTTTTTGAAAACTGGGGTCCCCACAGAAAATAATCAACAGAGCGCAGCGAAGAACAGATTATTTTCGCATGGGGAGAGCGGAGGCACAAGTCACCTGTCAATTTAGCATAGCGATATTGACCATTGCGAACTTGTTGCCGAACGCGACGATAGATTTTGCCAGTTTTATGTATCTGTTATTTATGGAGGGGTTTATGTATGAAGAAATCATCATTGGAGAATATTTTTATTGACTGGCATACTGTTAGTATGGAGCCGGAAAAGATGGACCGCTTTTCCGCGGAGGACAGTCTTTTTGCCGGGCAGCCGGAGCAGCGGCAGATTGCCGTTTGGGATGCCATTGAGCGTATGCCGAATGCTCGTTACAGGCAGGTGCTGACAGGGTTGTATTGCGAGAGGCGTTCGCCCGAGTTATTGGCTGCGGAGATGGGGGTATCGCTTCCCAATTTCTACAATCTCCACCGCCGCGCCCTGAACCAGTTACGCACCCTCTTGAACCCTTGATAAATCATAAGCAATCCCCGCCATCGTCTCTTTGTGCCGTGAAACGACTGGAAACGGAAAAATGCGGAAAGTATTGATGTCTGCGACTGTCTGCCGTGTAAAATATCGAAGTTTTCAAGCGCATAATTTGTAAAATATCGAAATAGCATAAGAAATATTTTGCAATTTATCGAAATTGCCGTATCTTTGCAACCGAAAATCAAACTGATGGAATTATGACTACGCAGGAGTTTTTACCGGTTGTGGCAGAGTTGCAGCAGGAGTTCCGGAACGAGGATATAACAGGTCTGTGCAAGCGTGAGGAAGAACAGCAGATTGACCTCAACAGCAAACTGGCACAAGTAGTTATAGGTGTGCGGCGTAGCGGCAAGTCCACATTATGCCGGAAAGTGCTGCGTGAAGCGGGCGTAAAGACTGCCTACATCAATTTCGACGACGAGCGCCTGGAAGGCTTGCATCGTGAAGACCTGAACAGGATTATTGGAAGCGCTCTACATCGTGTGCGGCGACTTTGACTATCTGCTTCTTGACGAAGTGCAGAATGTGGAAGGATGGCCATTGTTCGTCAACAGGCTGTTGCGACAAAACTTGCACCTGATTGTCACTGGAAGCAATGCCAAACTGCTCTCCAACGAACTCACCACACACCTCACGGGACGCCATCACAAGATAGAACTCTATCCCTTCTCCTTCAAGGAATATGCCTCCTTCAAGCAGATAGACACATCTTCCTACACCACAAGAGCGCAGGCATTGGCAAAAAGCGGACTGAACAGTTATCTGATGCAGGGCGGATTCCCCGAACTGCTCACTGAAAAAGACAGCCACGACTACATAACCGGACTGCTGGATGCCATCATCAGACGCGATGTAACCAGGCGTTTCAAGGTGCATTACCCGGAAGTGCTGCTGCAACTGGCTACGTACCTGATCGACAATTTCGCGCAAGAGTATAACGCTACCGGATTAGCAGCACATTTCGGAGTGTCCGACCATACGATAGATACTTACTGCGGCTATCTGCAAGAGGCTTTTCTGCTGCTCTCTGTTCATAAATTTTCATATAAAAGCAGAGAACGGCTCCGGGGGGAAAAACTGTATGTGGTTGATAACGCTTTCATCAGCAACCGCGACAATACGTTTTCCACAGACAATCTGGGCTGGCGGCTGGAGAATGTGGTTCTCGTTGACTTGTTGCATCGTGCCGGAAGGCGTTATGCCGACGTGTTTTATTACCGTGACCGCACATTCGAAGTTGATTTCATCGTTGCCAAAGGCGGTGTGGTGGAGGAATTATACCAGGTATGCTATGATATGACCAATGAGAAGACGCGCAGGCGCGAAATCAACAGCCTGCTGCAAGGCGCACGGAAATTCCGATGCAGTAATCTCACCGTCATCACGTTTGCACAAAGTGAAACAATAACGACAGATGGTTACACAATTACAGTAATACCCGCATCCGCATGGCTTGTTGAACGCTGAATCCGCTTCACTGTTTCTACAATCTCCACCGCCGCGCCCTGAACCAGTTACGCACCCTCTTGCACCCTTGAACCACCCCCTATCCTCTTTTCACCGTATGGAAATAGCAGAAGAGGAAGAAAGAAAGAATAGAAATTAAAGAATAACAAGATATGGACGAAAACATCATCATATCATCTGCGAACAGTGAACTGAACAATGCTGTTCAGGTTATTAAAGATGCCATCCTTCAAAGCCAGCAACGTGCGTTGAAAGCGGTAAACCAAGAACAACTGGCACTCTATTACGGTGTCGGCAGATATATCTCTGCCAATACGCGCACTCAGAACTGGGGTACGGGTTTTATTGCTGCTATCAGCGAGCTGCTGCGCAAGGAGATGCCGGGGCTGAAAGGATTCTCAGCGCGTAACTTGAAGTACATACGCATGTTTTATGAGCAATGGAAACAACTGGATTCATCAAATTCGGCAGATTCGTCTGCCGAATTGGCAAATGTCATTGATAATTCGTTCGTTTCAACGAACAAATCGCTGAGCATTCAATTTTCCATTGATGCGGATTTTCCTATTGCGGCATTTATGAGCATCGGCTTCTCACATCATGTATCCATCCTATCACAAGCAAAGACTTATGAAGAGCGCATCTTTTATATTCAGTTTGCTGCGGACTATAAAGTGAAGGTGGAGGATTTGGAGGCACTAATCAAGTCCGATTTATACCATCACCAAGGCAACCTGCCTAATAATTTCAAACGCACTATCCCTGATCAGTTGCAGGCCTTCCGTGCTATCTCGATGTTCAAGGACGAATACCTCTTGGATTATATCAACACAGAGGAATTATTTGTCCGCGATAAAGACCGTGATGAAAAAGTCATTGAGCAGGGTATTATCAATAACGTCAAGAACTTCATTATGACATTCGGCAAAGACTTTGCCTTTGTCGGAAACCAATATCATCTGGAGAAATTTGGTATCGAGCAATTCCCTGACTTGCTGTTCTTCAATCGTGAGTTGGCTTGTCTGGTCTGCGTGGAACTCAAAGATGGTCCGTTCCAGACGTCCTATCTCGGGCAATTGGCAGGCTATCTGCGCATCCTGGATGATGAGGTCCGCAAGCCCAACGAGAACCCGTCTATCGGCATCATACTTTGCAAGAGTGCCAATAAGAAGTATGTGGAATACGTCATTCAAGACTACAATCGTCCTATGGGCGTAGCGACCTACAAGACATCTGCCGATATGGATGATAAACTGAAGAAACTCCTTCCGCCTGTGGATGAGTTGGAGAAATTGTTATAACCTTTATGCCCGACATCCTCACCCCTACCCAACGCCACCGCTGCATGTCCCGCATCCGCAGCCAGGCGACGAAGCCGGAGATACTGGTTAGGAAATGGCTGTGGGCGCACGGATACCGATACAGGCTCAATGTCAAGAGCGTGCCCGGCAAGCCGGACATAGTGATGCGGCGGTACAGGACGGCCATCTTCGTCAACGGCTGCTTCTGGCACGGGCACGAAGAATGCGGCAAGTTCAGGATGCCGCAGAGCAATACCGCGTTCTGGCAGGCGAAGATAACCCGCAACCGGGAGCGCGACCGGCGTAACTATGACATTCTCCTGCACAATGGCTGGCAGGTGATTGTCCTTTGGGAGTGCCAACTGACAAAACCAAACATGGAGAACACCATGCAGCAAGTCGCCGTTGCGTTGAACGCAAATTTTCTCCGTCTGCAACAAAAAAAAATAACAACACGTTCACATAACCAACACAAATATTATGGGAAAACTACAACTGAAGCAACATCTTCAATCAATAACGCAAAAGCAAGTTATTGATATTGTCTTGCAGTTATATGATGCCAAGAAAGAAGCAAAGGAATGGCTTGATTACTATTTACAGCCTGATGAAATAACCAAACTGGAAAAATACAAGAAAATCATACATGAAGAGTTTTATCCGTCAACAAGAAGCACTTGGAGTCCAAAAACTCGTTTTGCGGTGTGCAGAAAAGCCATTTCTGACTTCAAGAAACTCCAGCCGCGTGATGAGTATTTGGCGGAGCTGATGGTCTTCTATGTTGAAACCGGCTGCCGTTTCACATACGATTACGGTGATATGTGGGAACAATTCTACGATGTGTTTGAGCGCAACTTCGAGGCAACAATGAAGTTTCTGCAGAAAAACAATCTTATTGAACGGTTCCAGCCTAATCTTGACAACATTTTGAAATATTCAAAAGACTGCGGTTGGGGATTTTCAGATGCGATAAAGGAAATATACTACGAGTACACACATTAAATTAGCCGGACAACGGACTTTATGAAACGAGAATACTCCAAATGGTGCAGCGTGGCGCT
>DBVX01000077.1:5987-26906 GCA_002308815.1 Bacteroidales bacterium UBA1253 | reverse complement strand
ATTGCATTTGCTGTTGGACAGTATAGGAAACATTTTTTTTTGAAAAAATGACGAATTATTTGTGTAACAAAAAAATAGCAGTACTTTTGCGCCGATTTTCGACAAAAATCATGTAAAAATAAATCTATAAAAATCAAAAAATTATGACAAAAGCTGAGTTAGTTAACGCAATTGCCATCCGTACAGGATATGACCGCGTTACGATTATGAACATTGTCGAGACGGCAATGGAGGAAGTGAAGAAGAACGTTATCAACGGTGAGAACGTGTATCTGCGCGGTTTCGGAAGTTTCATCACAAAAGTGCGCAAACAGAAAATCGCTCGCAACATCACCAAGAAAGAGTCCATCGTTGTCCCGGAGCATAAGATTCCAGCATTCAAGGCATCGAAGGAGTTTTCCGGCGCGATGAAGAAATAACCGAGCATCGTTTTGCAGATTAAGTAACCGAACAAATTAAATCAAGCACAACACTATGCCTAACGGTAAGAAACACAAGAGACACAAGATGGCCACGCACAAGCGTAAGAAACGTCTGCGTAAGAATCGTCATAAGCACAAGTAAGCCTCCCCTCAATGGGAGTGATTACCGATAGCCGCGACGAGCTATCAATAACGGCTTTGTGGCAAGCGTTCACTTGGGCGCAGGTGAAGCGCCACAAAGTCTTTTTTTAATTAATTGAAATACTGAAGAAGAATGAAAAGCGAACTGATTGTGGACGTTCAGCCCACAGAGATAGCCATAGCATTCACCGAGGACGGCCGTCTGCAGGAAATCAGCAGGGAGAAACGGGACGAGGACAGCTACGCGGTCGGCAATATCTATTATGGCCGTGTGAAAAAAGTGATGCCGGCTCTGAACGCCGCCTTTGTGGATGTGGGTTATGAGAGGGAAGCTTTTCTTCACTATCCGGATTTGGGAGAGTCATTCCTGACTCTGCGTGACTATCTGACGCAAGCCGTATCGAACCGCAAGCGCATGCCCCTGATGGAACAGACGGAACGCAAGTCGGAGTTGGGCAAGGAAGGTCGGATAGGCGACTATCTGAAGATCGGTGATATGTTGCTCGTGCAGGTAACAAAAGAGCCTATTAACACCAAAGGTCCCCGCGTTACGGCGGAAATCAACATCGCGGGACGTAATATGGTGCTCATCCCCTTTGCCGACAAGGTAATGGTCAGCCAGAAGATACACCGCGAGAGTGAACGCAAGCGGCTTACGCAGTTGCTGCGCGCCATCCTGCCCGCAGGATTCGGCATCATCATTCGAACTGTGGCGGAAGGCAAACGCTCTCAGGAACTGGACAACGAACTTAAAATCCTGCTCCAGCGATGGGAGGACACCGTTCACGTTCTTCAGCACCCCGAACAGGTATCCGCGCAAAAGAAAAACAAGGACGCGGATGTAAGGCTGGTAAGCGAGGAATTGGGCAGAACGATAGGTACCATCCGTGACGTGTTCACGCCGGAATTCACCGCCATACAAGTGAATGACCGCCAGATTTACAACGAAGTACTCCAGTACGTCAGGCTGATAGCCCCCGAATGCGCTGACATTGTCAGATTCTACGACAAAGAGCAGCCGATATTCGACCATTATGACATCACCCGCCAGATAAAGACAGGACTTGGCAGAATAGTCGGATTCAAAAACGGCGGTTATCTGACGATGGACAAGACGGAGGCTCTGTTCTCGATTGATGTCAATTCGGGTTCCCGGAAACTGTTCGACGACCAGGAGGAGAACGCGTTCCAGTTCAACAAACTGGCTGCGGAGGAGATAGCCCACCAGTTGCGGCTGCGTGATATAGGCGGCATCATCATCATCGACTTCATTGATATGGACTCCAAGGACAACCAACAGGCTCTGTACGATTACATGCGTGAACTGATGAAACATGACCGCGCGCGTCACAATATCCTGCCCTTGAGCAAGTTCGGACTGATGCAGATAACCCGCCAGAGGGTGCGTCCCGCTGTGGAGATGAATGTGACGGAAGTGTGTCCGACGTGTCTTGGGAAAGGCAGGGTGCAGCCCACGCTTCTGTTCACAGATACGGTGGAAAACGAGATTGCACGTATGACTGCACGATACGGGAAAAGACTGCGATTGGAACTCCACCCGTATGTGTACGCCTATGCCAGCAGAGGACTGATTAACAATCTCCGACGCCGTTGGCAGTGGCAGTACGGAGTTCAGGTGAGGGAGAACCAAAGCATCGGGATGCTCGAGATGCGTTTCAGAGACGGCAAAGGAAATGTTCTTCCTGTTTCCGAAGAGCCGGAAAAGAATACGGATAGTAAAGAATAAGCTATTGATTGTAAAAGCGTATGTACGCCTGTTACACTTGCCGGAAGGAATCCGGAACTGTGTAGCGGGCGTTTTTTTGTAACTAACTGAAAATTTATAGGAAAAACATTTGCGGCAGACAGAGTTATGCGTTATCTTTGCGCGCCGAATAATATATTTTGAAAATTCCGCTTGTCATTGTCAAAAACATATCCCCTTGTATGAAGTTTCTGTATTGCATCATGCCTTTGTTACTTGCCGTAACAGGCTGCGTCCGCACAGTTGTACCCACACAGCCCCAGACTCCCATTATGCCTGTTCATCGTACGGGCGACACGGTGGTGTTCCACCGCACTGACTATATGCCGTGGCTGGAGGACAGTATCGTCCGTATGCCGCTGTCGAACCGTCTCCAACTCATTCACCTGAACGGCTGCGACATCGTGGTGCTTCCCGACAAGCCGTTCCGTTTCGGACTGGCGACCATCGGTCAGCCCCGCCGCGACCAAGTGGAGTTCGCCCTGTTCAAGGACGGCAAGCGGCACAGCGAGTTCCTTAAAATGTATGCTTTAGTTGGCAACGAGCGGTTGGATTCATCGCGAATTGGGTATGACAACGACCAGATGGTCTATACGCTGACCCTTCCGTTCACTATGCCGAAAGGAAGATCGTGGCTGCGTGTCTATGCCCAGTCGGCAAGCCATCTGTACAATGACCTGCTCATACCCCTGCAGGATGGCGTACCCGTGACATCGGTGAAAGGTCTGACACGCCACGACCCGCACACGCAGGTGCTTTACTCCATTCTGGTGGATCGTTTCCACAACGGAAACAAGACTAACGACTGGAAACTGAATTCGCCGGAAATTCTTGACATAGTGGATTACCAAGGCGGCGATCTGGCTGGCATCACTGAAAAGATTGAGGCGGGTTTCTTCGATTCGCTTGGCGTAAACACGCTGTGGATTTCTCCCATATCACAGAATCCGTGGGACGCATGGGGACGTTACCCGTTCGTGCACGGCAACAAGTACGACAACAGCCGCAAGTATACGAAGTTCTCCGCCTACCACGGCTACTGGCCCACCATTCAGACCCAAGTGGACAAACGTTTCGGCACGGAGGGAGAACTGGATACTCTTTTGATGAAAGCTCATGCGCACAATATCAATGTTATTCTGGACTATGTGGCGAACCATCTGCATATCCAGTCGCCTACCTACCGGCAGCACCCGGACTGGCATACGGACAGCATTCTTCCTGACGGGAGGCGGAATTTCGAGTTGTGGGACGAGGCAAGACTTACCACGTGGTTCGACACGCACATCCCAACGCTCGATTTGGAGCGAGAGGAGATATGCGACAACATGACGGATACCGCTCTCTACTGGCTTTCACGTTTCGATCTGGACGGTTTCCGTCACGATGCGTGCAAGCATATTCCGGAGGGCTATTGGCGGATGCTGACCAGCAAGATGGTAAAGCGGTTCCCCGATCGTCCGGTTTGGATGATTGGCGAGACTTACGGAAGTCCAGAACTGATAGGCAGTTACGTGAAGACCGGTATGCTGAACGCGCAGTTTGACTTCAACGTCTATTTCACGCTTATTGACGTGCTGTGCAACGGCGGCTCGATGGAGAAAATCGGTCAGGTGGTGGCGGAATCGGCTGCGGCTTACGGCAGCCACCATACGATGGGTAACATCTCCGGCAACCATGATCAGGTGCGCTACGCCTCACTGGCGGGTGGCGACATCCGTTCGTGGGACAACGGCAAGGAGGAGGGCTGGACCCGTACGGTCGGTATCGGCAACGCGCAGGTCGGTTACCGCCGCGCGTTGCTTCAGGAGGTGTTGAACCTCACCCTTCCCGGCGTGCCTTGTATCTATCAAGGCGATGAGTACGGCGAAGTGGGCGGAGGCGACCCCGACAACCGCCATATGATGCGTTTCGACAGCGAGTTGAACGAAGAGGAGATGGACATGAAACGCCGCGTCAGCGAACTGGTTCGTCTGCGCCGGTCGCTGATTGCGCTGCAGTACGGCGATTTCCTGCCCATAACATGCGACAAGGATGTATTCACTTTCGACCGCACCTATATGGGACAGACCGTGCGTGTAAGTATCAACCGCAAGAACCTGTCCTATACCATCCAGACCTTCACCATTCACAGTTAAAAAGTTAAAGTTGAGAGAAGTTGTTATGTTGAGAGTTGATAAGTATTAAGTAGATAGAACTAACAGAAAAATCAAAAATACAATGAAAAAACTGATTATCGCACTCTGTGCAACCGTTCTTCTTGCAACCGGCTGCTGCAAGAAACAATGTGGCGACAACCAATGTCCGACAGACGGCCGCCATCCCGTGTATGCCTACAACGCGACCATCTACGAGTTGAACACCCGCCAGCTGACCGAAGAGGGCACGTTTGCCGCCGCCGAGGCTCTGTTGCCCGAACTGCGCGAGAACGGCATTGACATCATCTGGGTGATGCCTTGTCAGCCTATCGGCAAGCTGACCCGCAAGGGGACGCTCGGCAGTTACTACTCCATCATCGANNTGTCAGATCAACCCCGAGTTCGGTACCCGCGCTGACTTCGAGCATTTTCTCAAGACCGCCCACGATCTAGGCTTCAAGGTCATTCTCGACTGGGTAGCCAACCATACGGCTCCCGACAGCGAATGGACGAAGAACGAGGGCTGGCACTACCGCGACAGCCTTGGCAACCTGATGGTGCAGTACGACTGGACGGACATCAGCAAACTGAACTACGAGAATCAGGATATGCGTCAGGCTATGCTCGAAGCCATGCACTGGTGGATGGACACCATCGGCATCGACGGTTTCCGCTGCGACGTGGCGGGCGAGGTGCCGACCGACTTCTGGAACTGGGCGATGGCTGACCTGCGTCAGACCCACCCCGATATGTTCACACTGGCGGAAGATGAGGGCAAGGCGCAGGAACTGACCGAGCAGGCGTTCGATATGTACTACGGCTGGACGCTCCACCACCTGATGAACGAGGTGGCACAGGGAAAGAGAACTGTGGAGGACTTGTGGCAGTATTTCCAGAAAGTAGACACCACCCTGCGCGCTGATGCCATCCGTATGAACTTCACCAGCAACCACGATGAGAACTCGTGGAACGGCACCGAGTTCGAGCGTATGGGCGATGCCGCGTACATGATGGCTGCCTTCACCTATTTCGTCCCCGGTATGCCGATGATTTACACGGGGCAGCTGTCGGGCAACCACCATCGCCTTCAGTTCTTCGAGAAGGATGTGATTGACCGTGAGGAGAATGCTCCCGAATACGGTATGTACCAGCGTCTCAACGCTTTCCGAAAAGCCAATCCCGTACTGTACAGCAATGAGAAAGGCGCGCCTATGATGCGTCTTGAGAGCGATAATGACAAAATCTTCGCCGCCATCCGCACGTTTGCAGGAAAAAAGGAATGCTGCAAACAAGAGTGCGAAGGCAGGAAAGAGTGTGACGGAAAGAAAGAATGTGACAGGAAAGACAAGTGCTGCAAGAAGGATTGCGGCACAAAGGACAAATGCTGCCGCAGGAGCGAGGTGATTGCGATTATGAATATGTCCGACGAGGAGCAGACCTTCACCGTCACCATGCCCTGCGAGTCGCTATGCGGTGAATGGACAGACATCAACGGCTCCGCAATCACCGTCACCGTTCCCACGACCACCTTTACGGTGCCCGCATGGAATTACCTGCTGCTGAACCGGTAACAGACCTGCTGTTTGTGCGATGAAATACGCATATACCCTGCGTGTTCCGTATCAGGAAACGGATACAACACGCCGCTGGCGTCTGTACAGTCTGGAGAACACCCTGTTGCAGGTGGCGGCAGACGTGGCGAATGAACTTGGGTTCGGCATCAGGCAGCTGCTCCCTTACGGCTATACGTGGATTCTGACACGGATGGACATAGAGATGCGGGAACTGCCGATGCACGGCGATACGGTGACAGTCCAGACGTGGATCGAGCGCAACGCGCACATGCTTTCCGTACGTAATTTCCGTATTTACAATGGCGACAGCACGCAAGGAGAACTGATAGGAAGGGTGTCAAGCGTCTGGGCTGTACTGGATCTGAAAACACGTCAGATTGTCAATGCCTTTGATATGCCGATGTTCGATGGCTGTGTGGACGGCGAGCCGCTTGTACTTCCCCGTCAGTTGCGTATGTTGCCCCTTTGTGAAGAGAAAGAAGCATTTACCTCACAGGTGATGTATTCGGATCTGGACTACAACGGCCACTGCAACTCTTGTAAGTATCTCGAGCACATGCTCAATATCCACCGTCCGAGTTTCATGAACGCCCCAACGCCTTTCAGGCTCACCATCAACTATTCGCGCGAAATCGTGGAGGGCGACACCTACTCCGTCAAGTATTCGGACACAGACGATGCCTGCCNNCCTGCCAATGGCAGCTGCTGAATGCCAAAGGCGAGACATCTGCCTCCGCCCGACTGACAAACCTAAACCATATAGACAATGAAATGTCCTGACATACAATCCATCAAGCAGATTGCCCTGCTATCTAAAAACATATTCTTCCCCGGATATTTCGAGCCGTGTCCCACGGAGGAACATCTGCTGGTCAACTACATGAACGTCCGCAAGCAGCAGTTGCGGCTGGTGCTGTGGNNGGTGCGTAAGCAACAGTTGCGACTGGTGCTGTGCGACCAGATAACGGTGGAGCAGGCGGATGCCTTTCTCTCGGAACTGCCGGAGATGGAACGGCTGCTCAACACCGATGTGGATGCGATGATAGCCAATGATCCCGCAGCGGTTGACAACCGCGATGAGGTTATCTACTGCTACCCGTTCATTCAAGCGATTATCAACTACCGTGTCGCCCACTGCCTTCACCGGCTCGGGGTGAAAATTATCCCCCGCATACTGACCGAACGAGCGCACACGCTCACGGGTATTGACATCCACCCCGGCGCGCAAATCGGCGAGTATTTCGCCATTGACCANNCATGGCACGGGCGTGGTCATCGGCGAGACCTGCATTATTGGTAATCATGTTACACTCTATCAAGGAGTTACGTTAGGAGCTAAAAATTTCCAGACAGACGAGCACGGCAATATGATCAACCAGCCGCGTCACCCTATTCTGGAGGATTACGTGACAGTCTATTCCAACGCCACCCTGCTCGGACGCATCACTATCGGACACCACTCCGTGATAGGCGGCAACCAGTGGCTGACCCATTCGGTTCCTCCGCATTCCCGCGTGATTGTCAATAACACAGTGCAGCAATGACCATTCTTTACGAGGACAACCACCTGATAGCTGTCAACAAGTCTTGCGGCGAACTTGTGCAGGGCGATAAGACAGGCGACAAGACGCTCATTGACGATCTGAAAACATATATCAAGAACAAGTACAATAAGCAGGGAGAAGTCTTTCTCGGTGTACCCCACCGTATTGACCGTCCGACCAGCGGTGTGGTGCTATTCGCTCGCACGAGCAAGGCTCTGGCAAGGCTGTGCGAGATGTTCAAGGGGCATACGGATATGCGGAAGGTGTATTGGGCAGTCACGGCGCAATGCCCTTCCGAGTCGGAAGGCACGCTCCGTCACCTGTTGGTGCGCAACGAGAAGATGAACAAGTCGTTTGTGATGTCGCCCGGAACAAGGCTGCCGGAGCATCAGAAAGCGCAGGAGTCGGTGCTGCATTACCGTGTGATTGCACATAGTGACCGTTATCACCTTTTGGAGATTCGCTTGGAAACGGGGCGGCATCATCAGATCCGCTGCCAACTGGCGGCGATTGGATGTCCTATCAAGGGCGACCTGAAGTACGGCGCGAAGCGGAGCAATCCGGACGGCGGCATATCGCTCCATGCACGCTCAATAACCCTGATTCATCCCGTCCGCAAGGAACCGTTGACCATCACAGCCCCCGCTCCCCAAGAGTTTGAAACGCTGTTTGGAATAACTGAAAGTTGAAAGTTCGTATCGTCACATTAGGCTGCAAACTGAATTTTGCTGAGTCGAGCGCGCTGATGAATGAACTCATCCGGCGCGGTCACGAGCGTGCCAAACAAGGTGAGGCGGCGGATCTGGTGATAGTGAACACTTGCACCGTAACCGACACCGCCGACCAGAAAGACCGGCAGGCCATCCACCGCGTCAGGCGTGAGAACCCCGGCGCGCGCGTTGTGGTGACGGGTTGCTACGCACGGCTGCATCCGAAGGAGATTGCCGATATGGTCGAGGTAAACCGCGTTGTAACAAAACGTGAGGATATCTTCCTGCCCGCATACTCCAAAGACGACCGCACACGTTGTTTCCTGAAAGTGCAGGATGGATGCAACTATTTCTGCACCTATTGCGCCATTCCTTACGCTCGTGGCAGAAGCCGCAATCCTTCCATTGATTTTGTGTGCGAACAAGCAACCAAAGCGCTCGCCGACGGCGCAAAAGAGATTGTCCTGACCGGTGTCAATATCGGCGATTTCGGACGCAGCACCGGCGAGACCTTCATTGACTTGCTCCGGGCTTTGGACGCGCTTCCCATCGACGCGCCCTATCGTGTGCGCATCGGCAGCGTGGAGCCTAACCTGCTATCCGAAGAGATTATTGATTTGGTGGCACAGTCGGCACATATCGCTCCTCATTTTCATATTCCTTTGCAGTCCGGTTCGGACGAGGTGCTGCGCATTATGAACCGCCATTACGATACGTCCCTTTTCCGTGGGCGGGTGGACTGTATCCGTGAGGTGCTGCCCCATGCGTTCATCGGCGTGGACTGTATGGTGGGTGTCCGAGGCGAGACGGAGGAACGGTGGGAAGCTTATCTTCAGTTCGTTGAGTCATTGCCGGTCAGTCAGTTGCACGTCTTCACTTATTCGGAGCGCGAGGGTACGCGTATGCTGACGATGGATCTGCCAGTTGTGCCGATTAAGGAACGTCATCGCCGCAGTCAGGTTCTGCATCGGGTCAGCAATGACAAACTGAAGGCTTTCTATGCCGCTTGTGAGGGTATGCCGCAGACTGTCCTGTGGGAGGGAAAGAACGACCACGGGGTGATGTATGGATTCTCGGAGAACTACATCCGCCATTCCCGCCCGTATGACCGTCAGCGGGTCAATACATTTGAGACATCATACAAAAATTTGATACTGTAACATTGACAGACTTTTGACCATGTCCGCAGTCGGCAGACCAACGATATAGAGAAGCGTATCGAAAATGTGATATATTTGCATTACTCCTACAACCCGCGTGACGCTTCAAAATGATTCTATATACTACCTGTTAAAAACAATATAATGAAAACCAATCGTTTTTTTTCACATATCGCTTTGTACCCGTTGCTGCTTTCCGGACTGGTTTCGTGCGAACACGCGGACACTGCCGCACCGACTATTGTCCTTTCCTCGCCTGTCAATGATGCGGTTGTGGAAGCGGGTGAGGTGCTGTGCATTCAGGTAACATTCACCGATGATGTGGCACTCAGCGCGTACAAAATCAACATCCATCCCAATTTCAACGGACACTCACATGCGCCCGCAAGACAGCCGGAACGCAGGCTACCGGCGGTAGTTCTGACGCCGCAGGCAACAGGTTTTGAAATCACGCTGACCTCCGCCTCGCAGAATGACCCGCTGACAGGACGCGAGTGTTTCCGTGATATTGATATTGACATCCCGGAGGATGCCACACCGGGCAACTACCACTTGCTTGTCTATTGCACCGATGCCGCGGGCAATGAGGCGTACATCGCGCAGGATTTGAAGATTCTGACCCGATAGTACGAACAGGCTTGGTGCAACCGTATAGAGCAGTTTTCCCCACATAATTCCCCTTAATTGCGAAAAAATGCGATTTTTTTTGTACGATACGGTATTATGCCGTATCTTTGTGCGCTTTTCCAAATCATATTTCTCTATGGCAACGACACAACAACAGGCCGGGACGCTTTATAATGCATTGACGTCCGGCAGCAAGATAATCGGCACTATCATAGCCGATTCGGATATCCGTATAGACGGTCACGTGGAAGGTGACCTGCAGTGCAGCGGCAAAGTGGTAATCGGTGAGAAAGGTCACCTGAACGGTACCATCGACTGCCAGAACGCCGAGATAATGGGGCTGGTAGAAGGCAAGGTCAATGTCCAACAGACCCTTGCTCTTCGTGCGACCAGCCGTATGAAAGGCGATGTGCACACGCAGACACTGATTGTCGAGCCCAACGCGCAATTCAACGGCACGTGTGCGATGGGCAAACAGGCAGACAAGCCAAAATAATAACAACCAAAAATATTCTAAACCATTTTCGCTATGAAAATCAAACCTTTTCGCGGTGTTCGTCCGCCGAAGCAGTATGTGCTGCAAGTGAACAGTCGTCCTTACGATGTGTTGAATTCAGAAGAGGCCCGCAAGGAAGCCGAGGGTAACGAGAAGTCGCTGTATCACATCATCAAGCCGGAAATCAACTTCGAACCCGGTACCGACGAACATGACCCGAAAGTGTATCAGTCCGCACGCGAACATTTCGACCTGTTCAAAAAGAACGGCTGGCTCGTGCAGGATCAGAAGGAGTGCTATTACGTGTATGCGCAGACGATGGGCGACCGCACACAGTACGGTCTGGTGGTAGCCGCCAACTTTGAAGACTACATGGCCGGACGCATCAAGAAACACGAACTGACCCGCCGCGACAAGGAAGAAGACCGCATGAAACACGTGCGCGTGAACAACGCCAACATCGAACCCGTGTTCTTCGCCTACAAACACGTTGACGAACTTGATCAAATCATCGCCAAATACACCGCCAAGACACCTGAATACGATTTTGTTGCGCAGATTGACGGCTTCGGACACAAGTTCTGGGTGATTGATGACGACAAGGACATCCAACGCATCACAGAACTGGTGGCGCAGATTCCCGCCATGTACATCGCCGATGGTCACCATCGCAGCGCCGCCGCCGCACTCGTGGGCAACGAGCGCAAGCAGCAGAACCCCAACCATACGGGCAACGAGGAATACAACTATTTCCTTGCCGTCTGCTTCCCTGACAACCAGCTCAATATCATTGACTACAACCGCGTGGTCAAAGACCTTAACGGCTTGACCGAGGAGCAGTTCCTCAAGGCTCTGGAAGAAGACTTCACGGTGGAGAAGAAAGGCGCGGACATCTACAAACCCGACCGCCTGCACAACTTCTCACTGTACCTCGGCGGCAACTGGTACAGCCTGACCGCCAAGGCTGGACGTTACAACGATCAGGACCCCATCGGCGTATTGGACGTTACCATCTCATCGAACCTCATCCTCGACAAGATACTGGGCATCAAGGATCTGCGCAGCGACAAGCGCATTGACTTCGTGGGCGGTATTCGCGGTCTGGGCGAACTCAAACGCCGTGTGGATTCAGGCGAGATGAAAGTGGCACTCGCTCTCTATCCCGTTACGATGCAGCAGATCATAGACATCGCCGACACGGGCAACATTATGCCTCCCAAGACCACATGGTTTGAACCCAAACTGCGCAGCGGTCTGGTCATTCATGAACTGGATTAAGCATATCGTACTATGCATAGGTTGTGCCGTCCTTATGGGCGGCATAACCTCGTGCAGTCTGCAGTCGCGCATCCGCAAGGCGGATCGCCACTACGCCATTGGCGAATACTACGAGGCGGCGAAGCAGTACAAGCAGATTTATCCGAAGTTGGACAGCAAGAAGGACAAGGCGCAGAAAGCCGGTATCGCGTTCCGGCAGGGCGAGTGCTACCGTGTGCTGAACAGCGCGTCAGCCATCACCTGCTACAAGAACGCCGTCAAACTCAAATATCAGGATTCTACTGTCTATTTGCGACTTGCCCAATGTCAGCAGTACGCGGGCAAATACACGGACGCGGCGAAGAACTACGCCATCTACCTGCAGAACGCGCCTGGTTCGTATGTGGCGCAGGCGGGCAAGTACGCCTGCGAGCAGGTGAACACGTGGAAACAGTCGCCTACAAGACACAAAGTCATCCCCGCCAAGGAATTCAACCGCAAGAACACGAGCAATCTGGCACCGGTCTTTATCGGTGAGGACGGGGACGCACTGATGTTCACCACCAACCGCCCACTCTCCAAGAAAAAGACCACTGTCCGTCCCAGTCCCGTGACCGGCAAGAAGACATTCAACCTCTTCTCCGCGCGCAAGGATGCCAACGGCAAATGGACGGACATCAGTCCCGCCGAGGGGCTGTTCGGAGCGGGTGGCGAAGAGGTCGGTGCGGAGGAGAATCAGCAGTCTGACTCCACACAGACGGCGGAGAAAGCCGGCACGCTGGAGGCAGGTGTATGCTCGTTCACGGCAGACGGCACGATGATGTACTTTACCGCCTCGCAACCTGTCAACGGACAGGACTTGGGAACGCAGATTTATCTTTCCGTCCGCACGGGAGGAGAGTGGGGCGAACCCCAGCAGGTCAAACTGTTTCAAGACAGCAGCATATCTGTGGGACATCCCGCGATCAGTGCCAACGGCGACACACTCTATTTCGTCAGTGATGCCCCCGGAGGTTACGGTGGTAAGGATATCTACCGCGCTGTGGGTGAGAACACCACGTGGACGGATGTGCAGAACCTCGGTCCGCAGATCAACACGTCGGATGATGAGTTATTCCCATCCGTTCGCCGCGATGGAACGCTTTATTTCTCCTCCAAAGGTCATCCTGGCTACGGCGGATTAGACATTTTTAAGGCTAAACCGGTAGGACGCGATACTACCTACGGTGCAACCCACATGCCTGTTTATACGCTCCTTAATATGGGCGTGCCATTCAATAGCAAAGAGGATGATTTTGGCATCACGTTTGAGGGGAATACGGAAAACGGCTTTTTCTCGTCCAACCGCGAACAAAAGAGTAAAAACGACCGCATCTTCCACTTCGTTCTGCCCGAAATCGTTCTGACGGTTGAGGGTGTGTTGCGTGACGAGCAGGGCGAGCCGATGTCGGACGGCGTGCTGCGGTTGGTGGGTACGGACGGAACGAACCAGAAAGTGCCCGTACGGCGTGATGGCACCTACCGAATGAAGTTGCAACCTAATGCCAAATATGTGATGCTCGCCACCTCGCGGGGATACCTCAACCGGAAAGAGGAGGTTGTCACCACCGGCATCAGCGACAGCCGGACTTACAAGCAGGATTTCTTGCTGGCATCCGTTTCCAAACCGGTCAAGATGAACAATGTGTTCTATGAGTTCGGCAAGTGGGAACTAACGGAGGCATCTTCGCAGGAACTGATGGGACTGGTCAGACTGCTTCGGGACAACCCGAACATCACCATCGAATTGAGCGCGCATACCGATATGGTGGGCGACTCGGTTACCAACCTGACCCTCAGCGAGAAACGCGCGCAGGCTTGTGTGGATTTCCTTATCAGCAACGGGATAGAGGCGGCTCGGCTGACCCCCGTCGGTTATGGCAAGAACATGCCCGTAGTCGCCACCGAGGCGATGCACAGAGAGTATTCGTTCATCCCCGAAGGGCAGGTTTTGGATGAGATATTTGTCTCGTCGCTACCGAAAGAACAGCAGGAGGTGTGCAACCAGATTAACCGCCGTACGGAGTTCAAAGTCCTCAAGACCACGTACAATCTTTATTAAATTATACGCGTAATGAGAAACTACAATTTAGGTTTTATATCCGATCAGGACATATACAATCATGTTCGGGAAACCGTGGCAAAGTACAAGACTTTTATTGACCTTAAGCAATTCAATCAGAATGTCATTGATCCTATCAAACTGACTTTCGATACCAAGGTTTATGGCAAGTCTTTTGAGGATATTATCGAAGCGGAATGTATCAGACAAATTGACAAGGGGAATACAAATCATATCGGTTATTTCCATCAAAACATATTCCGTTATGCAGGCAACGGCTGGGAAGTCCCAGAAAAGGGTTTTGATGTGGTCAACCGACAACAACACATTTATTGTGAATTGAAGAACAAGCACAATACAATGAATGATGCGTCTTCCCAAAAGACATACATGAAGATGCAGGATCAATTGTTGAAGGATGATAAGGCTGTCTGTATGTTGGTTGAGACAATTGCTAAAAAATCAGGTAATGAACCGTGGCACGCCCGGGTGGATGGTGTTCCTTTTGAACACAATCGCATCCGACGGGTTTCAATGGATAAGTTTTATGGGATAGTATTTGGAGATGAAACGGCGTTTTTCCGTTTATGCAAAGCTTTACCAGATATATTGGATGATGTAGTAGAGGAATTACATTGCGGACAACTTGAAAATAAAGTGTATGACGAACTGAAACAGTTGTCTCCCGAAACGATGAGAAGTCTGTATCTTCTGGCGTTTAAGAAATATGACGGTTTTTCCGAATTCTGACAATGCAGGAATTTATTAAGGATACACATTTGGCGGACATTCTTTCTGTCAGTAACGCAACTATCCAAAAATGGATAGCCGGAGGTGTATATAAACCTACCAAACAGGAAAACGGACATGCATACTTTGCCGCGCAAGACATCATTGATATTCCTGAAATAGCGGCGATGCAGTCAGGAAAATGGGAAGAAGAAAATCAAGTAATCCCGGTTCGGGAATTTACATCGGTTGAGTTGTTTGCAGGCGCAGGCGGCTTGGCATTAGGTATGGAAAAAGCCGGATTCAAGCACGTACTACTCAATGAAATTGACCATCAAGCCGCGCAAACACTTCGATTGAATCGTCCCGATTGGAATGTATTGGAAAAAGACATTCGCCAAGTTGATTTTTCTCCGTTAAAAGGGGAAGTTGATTTTTTATCCGGCGGATTCCCTTGTCAGGCATTTTCTTACGCAGGAAAAGGGAAAGGACTGGAAGATACACGAGGCACGCTATTCTTTGAATTAGCCAGGGCAGTAAAGGAGATACAACCCAAAGTCTTTATGTGCGAAAATGTGAAGGGCTTGCTTTCGCATGACGGAGGAAAGACAATCGAAATAATCAAACAAGCAATTGATGAATTGGGTTATACGCTTATCACGCCTCGTATCCTGAAAGCCATTATGTATCAGGTTCCGCAGAAAAGAGAAAGACTGATTATGGTGGCTGTCCGTAATGACATCGCTCCTAAAGTACATTTCAGTTATCCGGCCCCATATAGTCGGATAATGACCCTGCATGATGCTTTTTATCAAGGAGTTTTGTATGAAACAGATGTCCCTTCGTCAGAGGGGCAAACCTATCCGGACAAAAAGCGAAAGGTTTTGGATTTGGTTCCCCAAGGCGGTGATTGGCGCAATCTGCCTTTTAATGTTCAAAAGGAATACCTTGGGGGCAGTTTCCTCCTTGAAGGCGGAAAGACAGGGATGGCAAGGAGACTCAGTCTGGACGAACCATCGCTTACGCTTACTTGCGCACCTGCACAAAAACAAACTGAACGTTGTCATCCGTTAGAAACAAGACCCCTGACCATACGCGAATATGCACGAATCCAAACGTTCCCTGATGATTGGCGGTTTTCCGGCAGTATGTCAGACCAATACAAACAAATAGGCAATGCTGTTCCCGTGAATTTAGCACACGCTGTCGGCAGATCCCTGATAAGGTTGTTTAATGATATAGAAGTTGTTAACCAAGAGCCTATTTCGGCTGAAGAAGTTATCCGAACAGCAAATGGTATGGTAAGAAAAGCAAACAGGCAGCAACAATTCTCGTTTTGGAACATTCTGCCAGACTTTTCAAAACGGATAGCAGTCTTATAGAAAGTGTTACTATGCGTCAGTATTTAGACCTTTGCCAACATATCCTTGACCACGGAACCGTCAAGCATGACCGGACGGGAACAGGTACTGTGTCTGTTTTCGGTTGGCAGATGCGTTTTCCGATGGCGGACGGTTTTCCGCTTTTGACGACCAAGAAACTGCACCTCAAGAGCATCATCTACGAACTGCTGTGGTTTCTGCAAGGAAACACCAATGTGCGTTACCTGCAGGAACACGGGGTGCGGATATGGAACGAATGGGCGGACGCGGACGGTGAACTGGGACCCGTCTATGGCGAGCAATGGCGCAGATGGAAAGACTATGACGGCGGCACGATTGACCAGATAAAGAATGTGCTGGAGCAAATCAGGAATAACCCTGATTCGCGGCGTATGATGGTCAGCGCGTGGAATCCCGCGCAGGTGGATGCGATGGCATTGCCGCCCTGCCACTGCCTGTTCCAGTTCTATGTGGCGGACGGCAGATTGAGCCTCCAACTCTACCAGCGCAGTGCGGATGTGTTCCTCGGAGTGCCTTTTAACATAGCCTCATACGCGCTGCTGCTTCAGATGATGGCGCAGGTGACAGGTTTGCAGACAGGCGACTTTGTCCATACGTTAGGTGACGCGCATATCTACCTCAACCACCTTGACCAAGTGCGCCTCCAGCTCACCCGCGAACCGCGTCCGCTGCCAACAATGCAGATTAACCCCGAAAAGAAAGACCTTTTTTCGTTTGAATACGAAGATTTTCATCTTATTAACTATGACCCGCATCCGCATATAGCCGGAGTGGTGTCTGTGTAATAATCTTTGAATCTTCCAATCCATAAATCCTTAAATAACACTGTTTCTTGAATCTAATCGTTGCAATAGACGACCAGAATGCCATCGGCAAAGAAGGTAACCTCCTCTGCCATTTGTCGGCTGATTTACGGCATTTCAAGGCACTCACCACCGGTCATACGGTCGTGATGGGAAGCCGTACCTATCTGTCCCTGCCGCGCCGCCCGCTGCCTAACCGCCGCAATATAGTCCTTACCCGTCAGGATGCGGCATTGTTTGAAGGCGCGGAAGTGGTGAGAAGTGTGGATGAAATCCTCAATTTGAATAATCCGAATGCTCTGAATACTCCGAATACTCCGAACTCTCCAACCTCTCCTAACTCTCCTAACTCTCCGACTGTTCCGACCACTCCGATAATCCCCGACAACGAAATCTTCATCATTGGAGGCGGTCAGGTTTACGAACAATTGTTACCTTACACGAACCGCTTGTACATCACCCGAATCCACCATACTTTCCCCGATGCGGACACCTTCTTTCCCGCCATTGATTATTCCCAATGGCAACTCGTTTCCCGTGAAACCTTCCCCGCTGATGACAAGAACCGGTATGACTACTCGTTTGAAGAATACAGAAGGGGTAAATGATTCCAGTACACTGCTTGCTGCCGGGTAACAAGCACTATGTCAAAGAAAATATCATCGCAAACATAATACTCCCACAATGGATAAGAACACTTGGATCGGCTTTCTGTTGATAGCCGCAATTATCGTAGGATTCTCGATGCTGAACCGTCCGTCCGCCGAGGAGATGGCGGAGCGGCAGCGTATTCAGGACAGTATCCGTGTCGCCCAACAGTTGGAGGCGGAGGCGCAGCAACTCTCCGCCGAAATCAGCGCGCAGGTACAAGAGGAGAATCAGTCCGCCGGGTCGGTGGTGGAAACACAGCAGGCTCTGCAGGATCGCATCGCCGCCACCTACGGAGCGTTCGCCCCCGCCGCACAGGGCGAGGAACGAACCACCGTACTGGAGAACAGCAAGATACGCCTTCACATCGCCAACCGGGGCGGACGTATCGAACGAGCCGAACTCAAAGAGTACAAGGCTTACGGCGACACCGTGAACCCCCTCTGTCTCTTCCGTTCGGACGAGGCATCGCTCGCCTTCACGCTCATCACGGCGAACAACCGCATCCTCTCCACCGACCAGCTCTATTTCGTACCCGTTGCGGAGGGACAAACGGAGGAAAAGCAGACAGTTACGATGCGTCTGCTCACAACCGGGGAGGATGCGTATATCGATTTCATCTATACGCTGATGCAGGATGACTATCTGGTGGATTTCGTCATCGTGCCTCACAACGCGCAGATGGTGCTTGCGCAGAATGTCAACTCGCTCGAGATGAGATGGCGGCAGCTGATACCCCAGCAGGAGCGCGGACGCAAGTTCGAGGAGCGGTACGCACGCCTGCAGTATATGCTCACGGGCGGCGATATGGAGGAATTGAGCGAGCAGAAACACGACACAAAGCGTGAGACGGCACGCATCCGCTGGATCGGCTACAAGGATCAGTTCTTCTCCACCGTCCTCATTGCTGACAACGCCCTCACCTCCGCCGAGTTCGAGTCCGCGCCGATGGACTCCTATTCGGGCTATGTCAAGCAGTACGACACCAAGGCGTCTGTGGATTTTGATCTCACGGGACAGAACACTACCGCTTTCCGCTGGTATTTTGGTCCGAACCACTACAACACGCTCAAGGCATACGACAACGATCTGCCCGACGAGCAGAAACTGCACCTCAAGGAACTGGTGCCGTTAGGATGGAAAATCGTGTCGTGGATCAACAAGATTCTGGTCATTCCGATGTTCGACATCTTTATGGGGTGGAAACTGCATATAGGTATCGTCATCTTGTTGCTCACACTGGTTATCAAGATTATCATCCTGCCGTTTGTGTTCGCGTCCTACCGCTCGTCCGCCAAGATGCGCGTTCTCAAGCCGCAGATTGACGAGATCAACGCCAAGTACCCGGCGGAGAAGATGCAGGAGCGCCAGCAGGCGGTAATGGCTCTTTACAGCCGTGCGGGAGTGAGTCCGATGTCGGGCTGTCTGCCGATGCTCTTCCAGTTCCCCGTGCTGATGGCTATGTTCTGGTTCTTCCCGACCGCCATCGAGCTGCGCGGACAGTCGCTCTGGTGGGCGGAGGATCTCTCCACCTACGATGCCATCCTCACTTGGTCAACGCCCATTCCGCTCTTTGGTGACCACCTGTCGCTCTTCTGCCTGATTATGACTGTGGCTAACTTCGGTTACACGTTCATCACGATGCAGCAGCAGAACACTGACCCGAATATGAAATTTATGAAATGGATGATGTACCTCATGCCGCTGATGTTCCTTTTCATCTTCAACGACTATGCGGCGGGTCTGAGTTTCTACTACACCATCTCGCTGGGCATCACCATTTTGCAGACGATGATTTTCCGCTGGTCGGTTGACGACAAGAAACTGCTCGCGCAGATGGAGGAGAACGCCAAGAAACGCGCCTCCAAGCCAAAGTCCGGTCTGATGGCACGATTGGAGAAGATGCAGCAGGAGCAGCAGCGTCTCGCGCGCGAACAAGCCAAACAGCAGGCAAAGAAATACAGATAAGCAACTTAATGAAATGGATTTTACAGTATGTTATACGAAAAGAAGACATTAGAGTCGTTGTCATTTGATGAACTGAAAGAGATTGCACGTCAGATGGATGTGCGTGTCGGTCTGACGAAAGATCCGATGACCCTTGTATATGATATTCTGGACGCACAGGCGGAGCTGCAGGCTGCTATGCCTGACCAACGTAAAAAGAACGGACAAGTTCCAAAACAGGAAAAGCGGGAGCGCAAACGCGTCAAACGCGATCCTGAGAAAGTGGATATCCAGAACACCAAGGCCGACCAGGTGCTGGCGGCGGTCAATACCACCTCGCTTGAGGAGACGGCGAAAGAGGAACCGCAGCCTGTGGTACCCGAAGCCAAGCCGACGAGGAAACGCAGGACCAAGTCGAAAGAGACGGACAAGCAGACGAACGAGTTGATCCTTGACCTTCCTCTTGGCGAGGCGGCTCCCGTTGTACCGCCTGTGGAAATAAAACAGGAGAAGAAGAAACAGGATACACCGAAGGAAAAAGTGGAAGTGCTTGAGACGAAGGAGAACGCTGCACAGCCCAATCCTGACCAGAATCAGAAGCAACAGCAGAAGAAGGATCGGAATCAGTCCAACCAGCCCAACCAGAATCAGAACCAGATGGTGGATTTCGGCGAGAAAGTGGTGGCGATGGGAACGCTTGAGTGCGCTCCCGATGGCTACGGCTTCCTGCGCTCGGCGGATTACAACTATCTGTCTTCGCCGGATGACGTGTATGTCAGCGGACAACAGATACGGCAGTACGGACTCAAACCCGGCGACACGGTGGAATGTACCATACGCGCCAACCGCGATGCCGACAAGTATTTCCCGATGGACAAGGTGATTCGCATCAACGGCCTGGCTCCCGAGAGAGCCAAGTCACGGACGGCCTTCGAGAACCTGACCCCGTTGTTCCCCGATGAGAAGTTCCGGCTTTGCAAGGGCGACAGGAGCGACCCGTTGAGCATCCGTATCATCGACCTTTTCGCACCCATCGGTAAAGGACAGCGCGGGCTGATTGTCGCGCAGCCGAAAACAGGTAAGACGGTTCTGCTGAAGGAGATAGCCAACGCCATTGCCGCCAACCACCCCGAAGTTTACATGATTGTGCTGCTCATTGACGAGCGTCCCGAGGAGGTGACGGATATGGCGCGTTCGGTGAACGCCGAGGTCATCGCCTCCACGTTTGACGAGCCTGCCGAGAACCACGTCAAGGTGGCTAATATCGTCCATGAGAAAGCCAAACGCCTGGTGGAGAGCGGACACGATGTGGTCATCCTGCTCGATTCCATCACACGTCTCGCGCGTGCCTACAACACGGTCGCGCCCGCCAGCGGAAAGGTGCTGTCAGGCGGTGTGGAGGCACAGGCTCTCCACAAGCCCAAACGCTTCTTCGGCGCGGCGCGCAACATTGA